>JBELME010000206.1:0-7730 GCA_042096095.1 Enterovibrio sp. | reverse complement strand
GGCGGTATCTGTCAGCGCAGGTGTCCACGCGGGCGACAACACATTCCAACGTATTAGCGCGTTTTCCACGGCGAATAATATCCCTCCACATTTGGAAAAAACGCATGAAAGCTCGGCAGAAATTATTGCCGCGAGTGAAGATGGCAACACGCTTGTGTACTCAGACAGCCCGCTGAAAGGCGTCGGGATTGTTGACATCACCAACCCGAAAAAACCGCAAGGTAAGGGGTTTGTTATGTTTGATGGCGAGCCAACGTCCATTGATGTGATTGGTGATACCTTCGTGACGGCCATTAATACCTCAGAGAGCTACACTCAACCGTCAGGCTACCTTGCTCAGCGCAGCCTAACTGGCGATAAGCAAGTTGCTAAATGTGACCTTGGTGGACAACCTGACTCTGTTGCCATAGCAAAAGACGGCCGCTTTGTGGCGATCGCGATTGAGAACGAACGCGATGAAGATCTGAATGACGGCGTACTTCCCCAATTCCCAGCTGGTCACCTTTCGTTGGTGCCAATGAAAAACGGCGTGCTGGATTGCGATGGCCAAAAGAACGTTGCCATGACGGGCTTTGCAGACATTGCCCCACAAGATCCAGAGCCTGAGTTTGTTGACATCAACCGCTTGGGTGAAATCGTCGTTACTCTGCAAGAAAACAACCACATCGTTATCGTTGACGGGATCAAAGGCGAAGTGATCACTGACTTCACCGCAGGCGCCGTTGACCTAAACAACGTTGACTTGGATGAAGAGCGCGCACTGACATTTGCAGGCACGCAGAAAAACCGCAAGCGCGAACCTGACGCGGTGAAATGGCTGGATGATGATCGCTTCGTCACCGCCAATGAAGGCGATTACGAAGGCGGCTCTCGTGGTTTCACCATCTTCAACAAAGAGGGCAAGGTGCTGTTTGAATCTGGCCTTGATTTCGAATACCGCGTGGCAATGGCGGGTCACTATCCAGAAAAACGTTCGGGCAACAAAGGCGCGGAGCCTGAAGGTTTAGAAATTGCTACGTTCAATGGTCAGCGTTACATCTTTGTGATGTCTGAGCGAGGTTCGGTCGTGGGTGTTTACCGTGATACCGGTGCTGCACCTGAATTTGTTCAGCTTCTGCCATCTGGCATTTCACCTGAATCCGCGGCGGCAATGCCAAGCCGTGGCTTGTTGGCAACAGCGAACGAGAAAGACCTGATTGAAGATGGCGGTGCACGTGCGCACGTCATGCTGTTTGAGATCGGCACGGATGCGCCTGCTTACCCACAGATCGAATCTGTCATGGTCGACGGCAAGCCCATCGGTTGGGGCGCATTATCTGGGCTGGTGGCGGATCCAAATAATGCCAATACACTGTATGCGGTAAACGACAGTTTCTACAAAGCGCAACCGTCTATCTTTGTGATTGATGCGGCATCTAAGACTGCCAAAATCACGAAACGTATCTCAGTGATGGAAGACGGTAAGCCCGCAGCGAAAGTGGATTTGGAAGGCATCACGACAGACGGCAAGGGCGGCTTTTGGCTTGCGTCTGAAGGTCGCACAGACAAAGGCATCGCCCATGCGCTGTATAACACAGATGCAAAGGGCAACATCATTGAAACAGTGAACTTCCCCGACGCGCTGATGGCGGTGGAAAAACGCTATGGTTCAGAAGGTGTCACACGTGTTGGCGATACCCTTTGGATAGCGATTCAACGTAGTTGGAAAGATGACCCAGAAAACATCGTGAAACTGGTGCAATACAACACCAAAACAGGTGCTTGGGGTGCAGTGCGCTACCCAACAGAGAAAGCGGCTACAGGTTGGGTAGGGCTGTCTGAAATTACTGCTCATGAAGGCGCGCTTTACATCATCGAGCGTGACAACCAGATTGGTGAGGCGGCGAAAGTGAAGCAGCTTACCCGCGTGATTTTAGCTGATGCACAGCCCGCACCGCTTGGTGGTGAATTGCCAACGGTACGCAAGGACGTGGTTTACGATTTCTTGCCGGATCTGAAAGCGCAAGGCGGTTACGTTACCGACAAGATTGAAGGTTTTGCCATCACCAAAGACGGTCGCGCTTTTGCTGTGACAGATAACGATGGCGTGGATGACAGCAGTGGCGAGACCTTCTTCTTTGCCCTTAAGAAAGAGGGCAAGGTGCTAGATTTCGCCTCGATGCGCCCTTAACCCTTCTGCGCTCCTCACACATCCCATGGGTGAGGAGATAAAGAATTTGTCTGTTCGTTTTTCATGTCTGGGACAGACAAAAAACGCCAGCGTTATGCTGGCGTTTACCTTTCTCCCTGCTCATCATGTCACCTTATGCTGGTTGGATTTATGGTGCAATCGGCGTGTATCGACTCATCAATCGCCAAGACGCTGACGCATAATTTGTGGTGAGGGAAGAACCTTGGTTTACCCAGTAATGCTCACGATTGAACATTGCGGTCGGGTGGTATTTCGGCAGGGTTGACGCTAAAGGATATTGTCGCCCAAACCCGCTTTTTTGCGTCGCCTCCAGCACATACTGTTTGCCCTTATACAGCATGACTACCCAGGCATGGCCTCCGCCATCATAATCGCCAATGACAACGCGCGCGTCATACCCCAATTCAATCAGCCAATCTGCCAACAAAATGGCATGATCTTCACAATCACCCGACGGGTAGAAATACGACTGCTTGATTGTTTGCCAGATTTCCATCTTCCCTTTGTACTGCTCATGGTCATATTGGTATTTCTTCTTACGCGCAATGGTCAGCATAGGGATAAGCGGGTTATCTACTTTAAATGGAAGATAGCCTTCGAGGTAACTGTGCGTAAGGTGAAAGTCGCCGTTGATGTCCGGCGCGAGTGACGTAAACTCACCAATTCCCCGTTCACGGTAGCTGTAAATCGCGTACTTGCCTTTAAGCTCGTTTTTCCATTTCTGAATTTGATATTGCGTGATGTACCGATTACTCGGAATCACCTTTAGCTCGCCTGGCTCGCCAGAAAACGCCACGTCTTTTTCAGTCAATGTGTTCTGAGATTTCGCCATCAACTTCTTGGTTTCTTCGCTGATCGCATCTTTCTTCTCTTGCAGATAACCCGAGAGAAAAATCAGTCCGGCGACGAGCGGAAAGACTTTCACCATCCCCATGATTTAAGAGCGAAAGCCGAAGGCCACTATCACGGCCACGAAGATCAAAATGGTCGAGGCAAAAATGGCCACAGCCACATTGCCCTTTTTCATTTCGTCTTCGATATCCACGTATTTCAGCAGCTTTTTGTCGACCCACAGTAAGGCGTAAACGCCAACGAGCAGAGAAATGATGGTGTAAATCAGGTTGATGGAAAGGTTAAGGACAGAGGCGATAAAAAATTCGCTACCCATGTTTGTGCTCCTTGCGACATGCGTGTTTATGTAGAAGTAAACGAGGGTAACGGTTTACGCACTAAGAGACGAATTTGAGGTGCAAGCTTGCGAATGTCGTTAACACATAGCATGTCGATGTGTGGCTTGTTGAGGTTAAACGTTTTAAAGCGCCCTCGCTTTGGTCAAAAACATGATCATTCAAAATGGTATTCATAGTGACAAAGCGAGAGGTGCTTCCCCTTTACGACAGTGCCGTTTTTCTCTTTGCGGGTGAGTGTGAATCCGGCTTTCCTCAATACAGCGTGAGAGGCGTGATTTTCTGTGGTGACTTTGGCAAGCACGCAAGGCGCAGCCAATTGGCGTCTGCAGATAGTCAGCAATGCTGCGACAGCTTGTGTTGCGATGCCTTTGCCAATGTGCGATTGGCAAACGCGATAACCGATTTCGACAAAATCAGGGCGGATTGTATGAATATTCGCCCGCGCGACAATCTCAGCGCCTTGGTAAACCACATATATTAAATGGGACTCGTCCCCCTGGGTTTGTAGGAGCTTTTGCGTTGCTGAGAAGAGCCCTACGCGGTCGAAATAGCGTGATGGTCGAGGCGGAATATGTTGTTCAAACCACCCCTTATTGCGGCATTCAAAATCCAGCAACGCATCACAATCATCCATGGAAAGGGGCGATAGGGTGACCGGGTGCATTTGATGGCTCCGTTTTGGTTTAAAAAGCAGTTCTCACAATGTAAATCGCGCGGTTAAGACGCGTGATCGTGGTTCCACCAAACTACCACGTTTGTTTGAAAATGATAGACCGCTGCCAACCTTACAAAAATGTATAGTTCAGGAAAACTGCCCGCAAGATGACTTGAGTAAAGTGAACACATCGACAGGGACATCACCTTGTCTGGTTAATACCAATAACGAGGAAACCACCATGAAAAAGTCATCAATGTTTAAGCCTGCTGCAATGTCTACTCTGCTTGGTGTGAGCACCCTAATGGTCATGGGCACTGCGTATGCCAGTGATGACGCTCCAAAGTCCATGACTGAAGATTCCGTTACCTTGCTGCAAGCGGTTGAGTTGGCAAAAACCAATACAGGTGGCGTCCCATTGGAAGCCGAGCGTGATGTCGAGATGGGGCAATCTTTCTATGAGATTGAACTGGCGGGTAAGAATGGCGAATCCTTCTACACCGTGATCAACAGCAATACTGGCGAAGTGATATTGAACAGTAACAACCGTCGCAAGCACGATGATGATCACCACGACAGCGACGACCAGCTTGAAAATGCGCTGTGGTTATCTGGGCTGAACAGCGGCCAATACCAATCGCTAGAAGACGCGGTGAAACAAGCGGAAGCAGAGCTGAGCGGCAAAGCTTACAGCGTTGAAATTGACGAGCACCGCGGCAACTACGTGTACGAAGTGAAACTGGTGACGGCGAACGGTCGTACGGTAGAAACTGACATTGATGCAATGACGGTGGCGAAATAATCCCCCGTTGTTTGAATAAATGCGAACGACCCAAGTCAATAAAACGGGGTGTGCTTTCAAACACCCCATCAAGGAGAAGACCATGAGTGAATCAAGTATGTATTCGAATATGTGGAAACGTGCAAAAAACCTGTCTAAAAACGTGCGTGAAAATGGATTGCAAGCCTTAGGCGGTGTTGTTGCTTTCTCTCTGTTTTTTATGATGGGACTGGTTACACTAGGAGCATGTTTATTTGCCGGTGTTGCCGCGATCATCATGATGAAATGGCAACAACGCAAAGCAGCGCAAAATAATGTTGCTAACCCAACGGAAGAAAGCGCACCAAATGATCCAATCGTTGCGGCGTAAGCCGCAGCGTTTTAAGAAGAGAGAACCGACATGCGCGTGTTACTGGTTGAAGACGATGTCAGTCTGAGCAGTTTTGTGGAAAAAGGCCTGCGAGAAGCGGGGCATCAGGTCGAGGTTGCCGACGACGGCAAGTACGCGTTGACACTTTGCATGACGGAACAATTTGATGTGGCTATCGTCGATCGTATGTTGCCCGGCCTTGATGGCTTGTCGTTAGTGAAGGCACTGCGCGCTGCACAAATTGGTACACCTATTTTGTTTCTTACCTCCCTCGGCGGAGTCGATGATCGCGTGGAAGGCCTAGAAGCGGGGGGCGACGATTATCTCACCAAGCCCTTTGCCTTTTCTGAATTGATTGCCCGCGTGACGGCGCTTTCTCGCCGCGCAGTGCTGACCTCCACCGAAACGAAACCGGAATTATCGTTTGGCGATTTGGTACTAAATTTGTTTGAGCACACCGCCACAAGGCAAGGGCAAGTTCTCGATTTACAGCCCAAGGAATTTCGTATTCTTGAGCTTTTTCTGCGTCACCCTGGTCGCGTGATTACGCGTACCATGTTGCTTGAGCATGTGTGGGACATTCATTTCGACCCACAAACCAGCGTGGTAGAAACGCACATCAGCCGCCTTCGAAATAAAGTCGAAAAGCCGTTCGGCGACTCCCTGATCCAAACCGTTCGCGGCGCGGGCTACAAACTTGAGCACCGCACTAGTGAGGGCGCTAAATGAAGCAAATGCTGAGAGACGCATGGCAGCGCAAGTTCTCGATGCATTACTTGCTGAATCGCCTTCCTACCAAATTAAAAAGCTCGGCCATTCAACAAGGCATCATGTTTGGCCTTGTCTCTGTGTTTAGCCTCGTATTGATGGCGACCGTGACCATTCTTTACGTGGATTACGAACTGAGCAAACAGAACCAAGAAATCGTCAAAGAGTCCAAGCAACTTGCGATTGGTGTTGAACATGATATCGATGAAGATCCCATCGAAGATGATGAGATTCTTGCCGTACTGACGTCGGGTTTTATTCTGGCCGGCGTCCTTGTTTCCATTTTCACCACCGCAATCGTTATCGGCATGAGCCGTTTGAGCCAGCAGCGCATTTCCCGTATTGAGCAGGTGCTAAGTGCCGCGGCGGAAGGGGATCTTTCCGCTCGAACCGGTGAAATCCATACTTATAACGATTTGGCGCGCATTTCCGTGTCTGTCGATGAAATGCTGTCTCGCCTTGAAGGGTCTGTGGCAGCCATGAGCGACATTTCCGCCAACATCGCTCATGAACTGAAAACCCCCATTACCCGCCTTCGCCATAACCTGCTGACGCTTCGTCAAGACATAGACGATTCAGAAAACGGCATGGACGAAAACCAAATTGCTGAGCTTGATCAAGCGCTGGTTGACTCGCAACGGTTAGCGTCTATTTTTGATGCCTTGCTGCGCATCACTCAGATTGAGTCTGGCGCAAGACGCAGCCGATTCACTGACACCGATCTGACGCAAATCGTCGATACGGTGGCAGAAATTTATGTCGATGTTGCCGAAGATGCCGAGATGCAATTGGTGGTAAAAAAACCGTCGCAACCTTTGATGATTCAGGGCGACCGAGAGTTGCTGATTCAACAAGTGGCTAACTTGATTGAAAACGCACTGAGGTATTGCCCAGCGGGCAGCAAAATCAGATTAAGCTGTGGGTTGGATACCGAAAATAACGACGTGTGGCTTCGCGTGGAAGACAACGGCCCAGGCATTCCAGACAGTGAAATGGAGCGTGTGTTTGAGCGCTTATACCGCGTAGACAAAAGCCGCACTGATGGTGGCTTAGGGTTAGGGCTCTCTTTAGCAAAAGCCGTTGCAGGGCTGCACCATGGGACCATTCGCTTACACGACAGCCAACCTGGTTTAGGGGTGACCGTGTCTATGCCAGCGGCGTAGGTTCAGCGGTAAACACAGAAAAACGCCCCAACCTTGGTTGGAGCGTTTTCGTTTAAATCTTCCCTTCTTTAAAATCTTTCTGGAAGTAGAGCACTTTCTGCAAGTAGCGGCGTGCTTCCCCTTTCGGGTGCTGGGTGGTCAGCGCATCGTACACTTGTTTCGGTGATTTGCGGTTTAGCTCCACCATTGCGCGTTTGCGATCGGTGTGGAAGGTGGCCAATACACCGCCTGTGCCACGGTTATACGCTGAAATCATGCTGAAATGGCGAGACGATGGGTTGGTAACATCGCGCAGGTAACGGGTTTTCAGAATGTGTAAATACGCCGCGCCAGTGTCGATGTTGTTCGCGGGAGCAAACAGATACTCCTTGGTCGGGATACCCGGTTTCTTCTTCACCAGATTGAACACATCGGCACCCGCCGTTTTCGGGATCACCTGCATCAATCCGTACGCACCTGCATGGCTCACCGCATAAGGGTTAAAGCTGCTTTCGGTTTTGATCACCGCATAAATCAGATCTTCAGGAATGTTGTAGCGTTTCGCGGCATCACGCACGATGATCCGCACCAGAAGTTTTGGACACTGAGTTAAGTGAGTACAATCACTAACGA
>JBELME010000205.1:6689-7853 GCA_042096095.1 Enterovibrio sp. | reverse complement strand
AAACGTGCCAGTGGAATCGGATCGCCCGTTTCGATACTCACGCCATATTGCCCAGTGTCTAATCGCGAGAAAGCACGGGAAATATCATTGAGCAGCGCTTGATTCTGCGTAAGCTGCACCTCGGCGCGATTGGCCTCAGCGCGGTAAAACGAGGCTTCTACCGCATCTGCCAGTGAGCAATCTTCTTTGCGCGTGATTTCTTTTTCTAATCCCTCAGCTTGCTGCAGCAATTCATCTCGCTTCTCCAACAACTGCTGATAAAGGGTTAACAAATCTTGCTCAGAAAGTTCAGCGTCAGGGTGCGCAGATAGCGTGGGTTGACCGTCTATTCCATTCGTCATTTTGTCTGTCCTTACAAGGAAAAGCCTGAGCTTACATTTTATTATCCTATACCCAAGCCAGCTTGAGATGAAGCACTCGGGGTGTTTAAGCCATTGTGTAAACAATGTTAAACACCCGCTTTCAACGAATACCCGACCGATCCTCGACTTTAACGCCCAATATCCACATCCTTACTTCGCGGTTTCATCCAAGAAATCACCGCTGGAAGTGCGCACCACGTAAAGACGGAAGAAGGAGCATTGAAATGGATCAGAACCACAACGTGAAAGAAAACTTACTCGCGCTCATCTTGGGCAGCGCCCTTGTTTCACTGGGGGTCATTTTCTTTAATAGCGTTGGCTTGTTGGCAGGTGGAACGGCAGGATTGGCGATCTTCCTCACTAAGATCAGCGATTTTAGTTTTGGCCAAGTATTCTTCGTCCTCAATCTTCCTTTCTATGTACTATCTGTTATGCGTATGGGGTGGCGCTTTACCATCAACACTTTCATTGCGGTGACCATTGTTTCTCTTGCGGTTGACCATCTTCACCATGTGTTGGAAATCGCGCGGATCGACCCTGTCTATGCCGGCTTGTTCGGCGGTGGTTTGATTGGCACAGGCATGTTGGTTATCTTCCGACACAAAATGAGCCTTGGCGGCTTTAATATTCTGGCGCTGTTCCTGCAGGATCGCTTTGGTTTGCGCGCAGGCTATGTGCAGATGGGCTTAGACTGTTGCATTGTTCTGATGTCGCTTTTTGTGGTGGATGTGAAGATCCTCGGCCTGTCGATTTTGGGCGCTATCACGGTGAATTTGATTCTGGCTCTGAACCACAAACCCGG
>JBELME010000205.1:0-6589 GCA_042096095.1 Enterovibrio sp. | reverse complement strand
GGGCGCTATCACGGTGAATTTGATTCTGGCTCTGAACCACAAACCCGGCCGCTACCAACCCAATGTGCCCGCAACATAATATGACGAAATGCCACCTGTCAGACAAAAGAATGGGGCGCTCTTAATGCGCCCCATTCTTCATTTTGAGCTTATTGCATTACGTTCAGAAGAAACTGATCGGCAGATAGAAATCCAACTCAAACCGCTCATCGGCTTTTAAAAAGTGGTTTTCATGATAATGCACATAGGCAGGCGTTGAGCGCAGCTTAAACCCAGACGCGGGCAGCCACTTTTCTAACACCATGCTGATTTGTGGTAGCAACTCGCCGTAAATCCCCGTAAGACGAAACACCGCATGCAAACCGCCGGGGATCACCAATTGATTCACCACGCCGCGCAATTTAATGGGTTTATCGATACCAATGCAGGCAACATAGCGACATTTGTCCAACTCGACCCACGCAGGGTTTGAATGATGCAACCCGAACTGCGTTTCAAACGGTCGCCCTTCTGCATTTGCCCATGCTTTTAAAATCAGCCACGCGTTAGAGATTGAACGGCTGTAACCCACGTGGCGCACATACGCTGCTAAACGTTCAGGCACCTCAACCACCTTAGGGTCTGGAATGCCGCGAGAAGCAACGCGCCTGTAGCCTTCAGCCACTTCGGGATCTTTAAGATACGGCTTCTCCGCCACCAGCAAATCATGCTTACGCCATTCCCCAGGGCTGCTGTGAAACGTCGCTTTAAACGCACGACTAAAAGATGACACAGAGCTGAATCCACAGGAGTTTGCGATGTCCAATACCGAGGCACGCGTATCAAACATCAATTGATTGGCCGCATATTCCATTCTTGTTCGTCGGATATATTGGTGAATAGACTCGCCCACCACGCTTTTAAAAATACGGTGGAAATGCTGCTCAGAGTAAGCCGCTACCTTGGCTAACTCCTTGGCAGACAGCTCTTTACTGATGTCCTTGTGAATGTGAAACAAAACATCATTGATACGGGAAATGTGTTGTTGGCTCATCGTTTAAAAAGCATAAATGGACATATCCAACAGCATAAATGGACATTCCAAATTCGGCAATCCCATGTATTATTTTTTGATTACGTTTATTTGGTTGTTTAGGTAGTGCCATGGAAATCGCTAAGTCGCTTCAACAGATCCCGTCGTCATACATTCGTGAAATACTCGCTGCTGCCTCTGACAAGAATGTCATCTCTTTGGCTGGCGGGCTTCCAGACGAAAAAACCTTCCCGATCGACTTGATGAAACCCATGCTTGAAAGCCTCTCGGACATGACGGAAGTCTTTCAATATGGCGCAACGGCAGGTTACGGCCCGCTGCTCGAATTCCTCGGCGAATACTACCAATTGCCAGAAAGCCACATTGCGATGATTTGTACGGGCTCGCAACAAGGTCTCGACCTTATTGCACGTGCCTACATTGACCCGAGCGACACTGTGGTGATGGAAGCGCCAAGTTACTTAGGTGCGATGCAAGTGTTTGGCTTGGTTCAAGCGAACATCGTCACCGTGCCTCAGACAGAATGTGGCCCAGATCTCGACGCCCTTGAAGTGGTCTTCTTCGAGCAATCGCCAAAGATGTTTTATGCCGTGCCCGATTTTCACAACCCGACTGGCGTATGTTGGTCACTTGAAACACGTCAACGTGTGGCAGAACTGTGTATCAAATACAACGTGGCATTGATTGAAGACGCACCCTACCGCGAACTGCGCTTTTCTGGAGATGCGATTCCACTGGCATCGGATTTCTGCCCTGAGCACTCCATCGTACTGCGTTCGTTCTCCAAGATTGCATCCCCAGGCCTTCGCATGGGTGCAGTAACGGGTAAACGCGCATACCTTGAGCCATTGATCAAAGTGAAGCAAGGCGCAGATTTGCATTCCAGCGTACCAATGCAAGCACTGCTGTTGGGCTTGTTACAACACGACAACTTCGAACTGCACATTGATAAGATTCGCGCCCTCTACAAAACACGTTACCAAAAACTGTTTGCAGAGTTACAACGCCAATTGCCAACAACCTGTGAATTGAAAGCGGTTGACGGTGGTATGTTTGTTTGGCTGTCTTTGCCAGAGTGCGACACCTTTGCGCTGGCGAAAACCTTGCTCGCTAACGGTGTCGCGGTCGTGCCTAGCCCTGTGTTCTACCCGGCGCATGACAAAGCGAAGGCCGCATTAAGGCTTAACTTCACCAACGCCACACCAGACGAACTCGAAGAAGCCGTTAAGCGTCTCGCCAAGGTGCTTCAAGAACAGGTTGGTTAATTCGCATCGACTTGTTGCCAAACAGACAAAGAAAATGCCGCTTGCTCTAATGAGCAAAGCGGCATTTTTTATGCGCTTAGATTATTGACGCTACGGCTGTTTATCAAACACCTTTACGTCATCAGGCACCACAAACCATTTCTGCTTCTCTGATACCCAAATATGCGCCGTTGGGGTCAGAATGGTTTCATCTTCCACATTCACGGGCTTGAGCTTCAATTTCACGACGGAAAAGTCTTCTGGGTTGAAGTGGTAAATACGATTACCGCAAGTTCTCTATGCCATTCCATTTAATCACAGCAATGAGGGACAGAATTCATCAGCGAATATGCGCGTTTTCTAAAAGGGGGCGTGCAAAAAGGCAACAATACGAAAACGACAATGACGCATGAGAGAATTAAAACCTTGCGCCGAACATCAAGTCGATCGATGCAGATTCGTTTCTATGACGTTGAACATTGCCAATGCGGTTGATACCCAATCGGCTTACCAACTTTTCACCCGACTCAAGGTTATAAAAATGCTGAACACCCGCACCATAAGTGTAAGAAAAGCTGCTACCCGTGCCGCGCATTTGCTCACCCGCGTAGGTATACCGATCTGTTTCCCATTTTTGCCCCAAGCCTGTCCGCGCAAATAAACGGAAGTTGTGGTCAAAATTGCGGTATGCCGTTGGCGCAAGATGAACGTACGTTGAATTTGAACTCACTAACCTATCCCCCATTGGATAACGACCAGACACATGAGATACCTCTCCTTCAATCGCTAACCACTCAATGTCGGTCTCATAGCCATAAATGATCTTTCCCCCGTCATAATGATGGTGAAGGTCGCCAAACCCCGCATCATGTGCGACTTGTGTGAATCCCGCCGCTCCATAGTGTTGCGCATTCGCGGCAAGAGGTAGAACAACCAAGGCTGTTGCTAGAACGTATTTATGAATAGTGCAATTACTCTAATTTAAGAATGTAGTACCACTTTCTGGCGAGAGAATGCTATGCACGTTGACAGTAAGATGAAACGATTCAAATGTAACAAAACAATAAAACGTTGTTTTATTAAAGCAATGAATACGTTGAAGACAGGCGTTTAGGTACAAAAAAGCACAACCTCAAACAGCGCTGAGATTGTGCTTTTTCATTTAAACATGATGATTTATTGTGCGGTTGTTTCTGCTTTCTCTTCAGACACAACAGCCGCTTCCATCGACACGTCTACGGTTTCTTCCACCACGTCAACGTCAGGATGAGCGGGCTGGCACGCGTAGGCGTTTGCAAACATGGTCACTGACGAGCTGAAATCAAAAGGTTGGTACAAATACAAGGTATCGCCACCCAGCGCCGCTGCTTTCTTACGCATTTGGTTGAGCGTGCCCCATACCATGTCTTTATCTGCATGTAGCCAGTAATCATAGAAGTGGCCTTCAGAGCCGATAACCGTACCTTTGTGCTCACAGCCTTTCAGCGCATCAACGTCATCCCAAATCACTTTAACTTGCTCAGACTCGGCCGTTGGGAACGTCACACAGCCTGTTAGTAGTGTTGCGATAGAGACCGCTACACCAATCAATAACGCTTTCATCAATGATGATTCTCGAAGTAAATAAGGCCGCGAAGTTTATCCTCAGTTGATGCAAAGACAAACACTTTTTGTGCACTTCCCTGCCTATTTTTTACCATTGATACGCCTTTCATTTTTTTTCTTATTCACGCGATACATCAGACGTCATTTGTCCTTTAGGTAAATCACGAGTATTCAACGCACTGCGTCTAAAAGAGCAAAAACAGTCAGATCTGCGTTAGGAACATCTCGCACAATGATCCAAAGACTTTTAAGGGAGAAAGTGATGAAACGGATACCCGCGTTAGACAGCATACGAGGGCTATTGCTCTTGTTGATGACAATCAACCATTTGTTTGGATCAGTGGCGGTCGTTCACCCGTTCAATACTTCACATCAGAGCCACTCGGGCCTTTTGGTCCAGCAGAAGGGTTTGTGTTTATTTCCGCCCTATTAGCAGGCGCGATTTATAGTCGAGATGCCTTGTCGAACGCTGACGTGCGCGCTAAAGCATTCCATCGCGCGTTCACGCTCTATCGCTATCATATGGTGTGTTTGATTGCCGTGTTTATCTGGTTTCTCGCCAGTCAATACGCCTTCCCTGAGCACCAACATCTTTTGGCACAAAACTTCCCGAATTTGCTCACTGCGCCGCTGGAAACACTGCTGTTCAGTGCAGCTTTAATCAACAAACCCAGCTACTTTGACATATTGCCGCTGTATATCGTTTTCATGCTGTTACTGCCGCTGCTCATTGCCATGTATCGAAAAGGTTTATTCTGGCTCGTACTCGGTGTCAGTCTGCTGCTTTGGTCTACGAGTGGCGCGATCTCTGAAAGCCAACTTAACGCGGTTATGGGTAGCGGCGTATTCGACGGCTTCACCTTGCACGCAGGGTATTTTGACCCGTTCGCGTGGCAACTGTTGTTTGTTGTTGGCTCCGCCATCGGGTTCCAGCTTCAGCACGGCAACCTGATTCGTTGGCATCATCCTATGCTTACCTTTATAAGCATTGCGGGTATCGGCATCCTGTTTGCCGCCCACCATGGTGCGTTTTTAAGCATGGGCATCCACCGAGGCATTATCTACGACCTTGCTGATAAAGCTGAATTAGGCTGGTTGCGTTTACTGACGCTGTCCATGTGGGTGTATCTGATTGCACTGGTAATCAGTAAATTCCCCAATGCGCTCACGTTCCGTCCTCTGAGCTACATTGGCCGCCATTCTTTGCATGTTTTTGCTTGGCAAACTGCGATGATTTACTTTGCCGCGCCACTGCTCGCAGAGATCCGTTTCGAGCCTTTCTATCTGGCGGTGATGTTCGGCTTTGTGACCAGCCTTTGGGTGCCAGCTTGGATCCGTGAATTCACCAAAGGCCGCTCGTCTACCCAATATTGGGGAGCAGCCATCACAGCCGGTATTGGCGGGCTTCTCGCGCTGAATGTCTCTATGGCTAACACTGCGGATAATGATACGTTGATGGTCGGGAACGAAAAATTTCCGCTCACCATCAAATTAAAAGACGTTCGTGAACCTCAAGACCCGGTGGTTTTGATGGTGTACAGCGAATTCGATGACATTACCGCTGCACCGTCTGTTCATTGGCAGAATTACACGCCAGAAGAAGCGAATGAAGGGATAACGCTCGATGAGTTAGCAGCGGGCAAGTATGTGGTGTTTGCCTTCCAAGACCGGAATAAAGATGGACTTATCACCTTGGCATACAATCAAGTTCCGATTGAAGGGTTTGGTTATTCCAATAACCCATCACTACAAGGGCCCCCATCCAAAGAGCAAGTGACTTTCACCCACAACAAAGCAGCGATGCTGACCATCCATTTCAACAATTGGTATTAATGTGAGAGAGGCATCGAGCTACGAATGCGTGTTAAAGCACAATACGGGGCGTAGCTCGATGTTGAATGGAAGCGGCTCAGAACGAGCGCTCGAACCCAAAAGACTGACGCATTGGCGATCTTGGGACAGGCATATATAGAACTTCGGGACGTGATTGACCAAAAGGTCATCAAAAGTTCGCAAGATTTGCTAAAACCGCCAATGCTAGCTTGAAGGGGCTGAACGAGGAGGAAGCACTATGCGCCAATCTACTGCCGAGCACTATCGAAAGCGACTCGATGTACTGTTCGATTACATCTACGAACACATCGATGAAGACCTTGACATGGCAACCTTGGCTGACGTGGCTTTGATCTCGCCCTATCACCTGCATCGTGTCTTTCGCGGTATTTACGGAAGTAGCTTAACGGAGACGATTAAACGGATCCGACTCCACAATGCCGCCGACACATTGATCAATGCCGATCTTTCTATGGAAGATGTGGCGAAACAAGCAAAGTACACGTCAGTGCAAAGCTTTACTCGTGCATTCAGCGAATCATTTGGTATGCCTCCAGCCCGATTTCGGCGCGAAGGTGACCATATTCAATTCTCTCTGACTCCACTGAATACTGAGGAATCGATTATGCATGATGTAACCATTAGACACGCCGACGGAATGACGCTGATTGGCTATGAACACAAAGGCGATTACATGAATGTGGGTCAACAGTTTGAAAAGCTGCAAGGCTGGTTGGTCGCCCGTCTTATATGAATGTGTTACGAACACCACGCGGTATGTGAGACGACCAAACTCCGCGCGTGAGAGGAAAAAGGCGCCGTTACTTCACTCGGAGTATGCAGTGCTCGGCATTCCCGACAGTAAAATGAATAG
>JBELME010000204.1:0-7910 GCA_042096095.1 Enterovibrio sp. | reverse complement strand
CCCACACGGTGTGCACTTCAGGCACGGTTTTAATCAGCTTGTTGGTTTGCTGCAGTAACTCGCGCGCTTTACCAATGGAAATGCCAGGGTAGGTGGTTGGCATATACATCAGATCGCCTTCATCCAGCGGCGGGATAAACTCGCTCCCCAATTTGCTGGTGGGGTAATACGCCGACGCCAGCAAGGCTAAGGCAACCACAAGCATGGTTTTCGGGAAACGAAGGCTGAGGTTGAGTGCTGGTCGATAAAGTGCCACTAAGCCTCGGTTGACCGGGTTTTTATGCTCGGGCAACACCTTACCGCGAATGAAGTAACCCATGAGCACAGGAACCAGTGTGATCGCAAGACCCGCAGATGCCGCCATCGCGAAGGTTTTCGTGAAAGCAAGCGGCGAGAACATTTTGCCTTCTTGCCCTTCCAGCGCGAACACAGGCACAAAGCTCAACGTAATGATGATGAGCGAGAAGAAAAGCGGCGCGCCGACTTCTTCTGCGGCTTTGCTGATCACCTGCCAACGGTTTTTGTCGGTCAATGGCGTGCGTTCAATGTGTTTGTGCACGTTTTCGATCATTACAATCGCACCGTCCACCATGGCGCCAATGGCGATCGCTATCCCTCCAAGTGACATGATGTTGGCGTTGATGCCTTGCCAATGCATCACGATAAACGCAGATAAAATACCTATCGGTAAGCTGATCGCGATGATCAGAGATGAGCGAATGTGGAAAAGAAAGAGCGCGCAGACCAACGCAACAACGATGAACTCTTCCGCCAATTTCTTCCAAAGGTTCTCAACGGCGTCATCAATCAGGGTTGAACGATCGTAGGTGGCAACGATTTCCACACCGTCAGGCAAACCGCGTTGTAGTTCCGCGAGCTTGTCTTTGACGTTGGCGATGACATCACTGGCGTTTTCACCAAAGCGCATGACGATCACGCCACCCGTGGCTTCACCTTCACCATTGAATTCAGAAATGCCACGACGCATCTGCGGGCCAATGTTGATGTCCGCAATGTCGCCTAACAGCAGGGGCGTGCCTTTCTCTGTTACCTTGAGTGGAATGGATTGAATGTCTTCTACATTCGTCAGGTAACCCGTGGTGCGAACCATGTGCTCAGCTTCAGCAATTTCAATCACCGATGCACCGGTTTCTTGGTTGCCGTTTTGAATCGCCATGTTCACTTGTTGCAGTGTCAGATTGTAGGCGCGCAGTTTTGCAGGATCGATCTGCACTTGGTACTGCTTCACCATGCCGCCAACCGTTGCGACTTCTGATACGCCCTCAACCGTTTGCAGTTCGTACTTCAAGAACCAATCTTGTAGGCTGCGCAGTTCCGCCAGATCGTGCTTACCGGTTTTGTCCTGCAAGATGTAGCTGTATATCCAACCCACGCCCGTCGCGTCGGGGCCCAGTGTGGGTTTTGCACTGGGTGGAAGTTTTGGCGCGACTTGGCTTAAATACTCCAACACGCGCGAACGTGCCCAGTACATGTCGGTATCATCATTGAATATGATGTAAACGTAAGAATCGCCAAAGAAGGAATAACCCCGAACGGTTTCTGCGCCGGGCACGGCGAGCATTGCCGTGGTCAGAGGGTAAGTCACTTGGTCTTCGACGACTTGTGGCGCTTGACCCGGGTAGGTGGTTTTGATGATGACTTGCACATCCGACAGATCGGGCAGGGCATCAACGGGCGTGTTTTTCACGCTGTACAAGCCGCCAAGGGTAAGAAACACCGTCGCGACCAACACGAGAAAACGGTTGGCAATCGACCAGCGAATAATGGCAGCAATCATTGTTTGCCTCCTGCCATTTCAAGCGCTTTGAGCGTATACGTAGAGCCGTCCTTAACCACTAAAAACCGAACAGTTTGCCCTTCAGCATAACCCGACAGATTCACGCTTTCATCTGCAGAAAAATTCATTTCTCCCGCGTCCCATTGCCATTCACTCACAGCATCGTGACGCAGCGTGATCATGCCGAAATCGGCCATCAACATGGAAATGTCGCCAGTGACCCACACCTGGTTCGCGGTAGATGACTCGCTCAACGTGAAGTCGACGATTTCATATTGGCCTGATGGGGCTTTTTTCATTTCAAAGTCGATACGCTGACCGGCCTTGGCATCGGGCATGTCCATGCCGTCTGCTAGGGTGAAGTTCATTACCATGCCCGGCCAATTCCACTCAGGAACAGGCTCATGATTGATGGTGAACATGCGGTGGCCTGACATTACATCGGTGATTTCACCTTTCGCCCACATGGTATCTGGCACGCTGTCTTGCGGGTTTTCTTTTATAGCATTGATGCGTGAAAGGTCGGCGGTTTGGCTCGATTCTGAATCCAGCATAAAGTGTGCGGATGTCACCACGCGGTGCTGCTCTGTTAATCCGTCCAGCACTTCAATGCGGCTTCCGGCTTCTCGGCCAATTTCAATGCGAGCAGAGCGGTATTTCCCTTCGCCTTCGGCAAGCACAACCCGCGTGATGCCACCTGAACGGATCACTGCGCTATTTGGCACGGTGAGTACCGCTTCATCTGTAACAGGTTGAAGCGCAATATTGGCGAACATGTTTGGTTTAAGTTCGCCATTGGGGTTGTCGAACTTTAAGCGCACGCGCAAGGTGCGGGTTTTTGGATCAAGAATGGGGTAGACGTAATCGATGTTACCTTTCCATGCTTTTCCGGGGATCGCATCAAGCGTCATGGTGGCTAGGCTGCCTGCTTTCATCCAGTGTGCTTGACGTTCGAAGACCTCTGCATCAACCCACACTTCATCGAGTGGCCCCGCACTTATTACCGCTTGTGCTGGCGACAAATAGCCACCTTCACGAATGTTCAAGCTCGCAATGATGCCGTCTGCTACGGCCTTGATATCGACGGTTTGTGATGCTTTTCCACGTTTGACGATAGATTGGATTTGTTCGCGGTCTACACCCATCGAAACCAAGCGCTCAGTCGCACCTTTGACCAAGCCTTTTCGGCTCGTTCGGTAGGCGTTGAGCAACTCTTCTTGGGCTTTTACCAATTCAGGGGAGTAAAGAGTAAACAGCACATCGCCTTTGGTAACTTTCTCACCAACGGCGTTGATATAGAGCTTTTCCACCCAGCCGGCGATACGCACATTGGTTTGCCAAAGTTTGCTTTCATCAAACGCGATATAGCCAACGGTTTCGATACGCGGCGCAAGCTTGGCGAGTGAAACACCTTCGGTTTTTACGCCAAGGTTGTTTTCAACTGATGGGTTGATTTTAACCGTGCCTGCTTGGTCATTTTTACCCGCAAGGTCATCTTCATAAACAGGGACTAAATCCATGCCCATTGGCGATAGGCCGGGTTTGTCTCGCTGATAGTTTGGATCCATCGGGGCGACCCAATACAAGGGTTCTTTCTCACCGCTTGCTGACGCTTCGGCCATGCTTGGCATGGAATGGCCTGACAGCAGATGGTTTGCACCAAACCCAATGGCACCGCCAACGAGCAACGCGAGAGTGGCTATTTGCATTGTTTTCATTATTTATCCTGCCTTGCTTACTGCTGATGACGTGGTGTTGGGTGAGAAATTTCAGGCTGAACCGCATCGAATTCGAAACCGCCTAATAACGCAGCAAGGTTGCTGTTCACCAGATTCAAATCGGTTATCAATCGCTGTTGTTCAAGTTCAAGCGCTAGCTCATCCGCGGCGGCTGTGATGACGTCATTGAATTGCGACGTGTTGTTTTGGTAACCACGTTCGACGGCATTGGTGCGCGCGCGAGCTTGAGAGAGCAGGGTGGATTGATAGCGATTGAGTCGCTGTTCAAGGTTGCTTCTGTCAACCAGCAATGCATTCACTTTCGCGTTCATTTGCGCAAGAAGCAGGTCTTTTTGAGACTTGGCTGCGCCGACTTGGTATTGCGCGGCGGCGTAGGTGCGGTCTTGTTTGTTTTCGGTAAACAAGGGAATGTCTAAGGTGACATAGGCGCTAACAAGATCAGACGCCGGTTGGCCGTTCATGCCATTCGCTTGGCGATGGGCATACATCACTTCTACGCCGAATTGGGGGCTATAAGCTTGCTCCGCAATATTGACCTGGGTTTTGTTCACTGCGATGGCCGCATCTGCCATTTTGACCATGGGGTGCTGCGCCAGTAATGCGTAATGTGCTGTGTCGTCACTGTGTTGGAGACGCGTGTTTAACGCACGCCAATTCAGCGTATTGGTGGCAATCAGGTCTTGCTCATGTTGAAGCCAGCTTGCTCCCAACCATTCAGAAAGCTCGGAAACAATGCGTCGCTGAACTTGGGCGTTGGCGTGAATTTTTTCGTCCAACTTGCTCACTTGAAGTTGAGCATTCAGTAAATCCTGTGCTTCACTCTTGCCGATGGCGTAATTGGTTTGGATGAAGTTCGCCAATTCACGCACCAAATGCTGGTTTTCACGCAGGATCCTTTCTGCCTGTTGTTGATACCCCAACTCAAGCCAAAGTTGCATCATGTTGTTGGCGATATCGAGTTCACGAGATGCAACTTGAAGCGCATGCCATCCGCTTGTTGATTGGCTTTTTGTCGCTTGCAGAGAAAGGGTTGAACCACGTTCGAACTGTTGCATCAGCCCAACCGAAATGTTGGTCATTGGGTCTTCATCGAACTGAAAACTGTCGACAGGCAAGCCGCCGAAACCGACCTTGATTTTAGGGTCCATCAAGGTTGCGCTTGCAACGCCTGCTTCGCGCATGGCTTGCGATTGGGCGTAATACGTTTGACGACTTTTATCGCCTGACAATGCTTGTTCGATAAGATTTTCAAGCACCGTTTTCGTGCTTGAAACGTCTTCTTTGATGGTGTGCGCAGTTTCACCGGCCGCAAATGCAGGCAATGATGACCACGCCGCGGCACAGATCGACAGTGCCAATACGCTTGGTTTGATTTTCACAACTAAATCCATTCTGTATGCGTCAAAGCCAACGCTAGACGCAGAAAAATCCTCTGCTAGAGACACGCCAATACGCGTGCAGAAAGCAGATAAGAAAACAGAGAGAGATTTAAGCTATTGGGGGTCTATACAGGGAACGCGGGAAGGTTATCAACGCATGGTTTGATTCTGTAGGGATCAGCGCCAATGCCGTGCGATGTAAAACGGCTTGATGATCAGAGGCGAGAAACGCAAACACACTGACGCAGACAAGCGTGCAGCAGTTGGTTTCCATGTCATCCATCGAGCCACAATGTGGTGATTCGGTGTTCGACGCTTTCGGAACATCGGTGTGATGTGCATGTGGGTTCGACGAGGTGTCCATCGTTGAACAATCCGGCACATCGGATGAAGCCGTGCGTGATGTCACTTGCTCCGTTGACATCATATCCATCGCCATCATTGTCGATCCTGACGCAACACCAGACATCAGCATGACGAGCAAGCTGATGATAGATATCCAGTATGTGCGGAAGGACGAAAAGCGCATGTGATGATGTCAACAAAGCCAATATTGGTATAAGTGTAAACGTTCCAGTAGGGGGAAGGTCAATGCGATTTCGATAAAACGGCGCTTATTGAGTACTGTATGAATAACATTTGAGCGGGTGTTTTTGATTTATTACTCATTACCGCCTGGGTTGGGGGAAATAATTCACCGATGAAATGTGTTTGCACTTTCTTGGTTTAATGCAACCGAATCAGAGCCAACTAACTAAAATTAAACGATTTTCCAATTCAATCACACTTCACATTTTCTTTCTCAATACAGGCATAACATCGTATCGGTTTGTTTATTAATGGATAAATGGAGCGACTGATGACTATAGGTAAATATCTGCGTTGGAAAGATGAGCAAGGCAATGTGTTTCGACCTGTTTCTCTTATTGGTACGGAATTGCTGAATGACCGCACTTTGAACAAGAGCACGGCATTTACCTATGAAGAGCGCGAAGCGTTTCAGTTGAATGGTTTGCTTCCACCGCGCGTTCAGACGTTTGAAGACCAGTTGAACCGTGTGTATGACGGGTTTAGAAACGCCTCAACCGACATCGAGAAATACCTTTTCTTACGTTCGCTGCAAGACAGAAACGAAACCCTTTTCTATGCGTTGCTTTCTCGCCACGTTGAGGAAATGACACCCATCATTTACACCCCAACCGTGGGTAAAGCCTGCCAAGAATTTAGCCATCGCTATCAAAAAGCCCGTGGTTTATACGTGACGGCGGATAACGTGAATCAAATGGGCGAAATGGCACGCCAGTTTGCAGGTAAAGACATCAAGATCATCGTGGTAACAGACAGCCAAGGCATCCTTGGTATTGGTGACCAAGGTGTGGGCGGCATGGGCATTCCGATTGGTAAGCTTTCCCTGTATACGCTCGGTGCAGGTATTCACCCAGCGCACTGTTTGCCGATTGCATTGGATGTGGGCACAGACAACCAAGATTTGCTCAACGACCCTATGTATCTCGGTGTGCCACGTCGTCGTATGCGCGGCGACGAATACAAGCGCTTCATCAAGCGCTTTGTGAAACAAGTCACGCGCCATTTCCCGAAAGCCGTGCTGCAGTGGGAAGATTTCAGTAAATCAAATGCATTCGATAACTTGAGCGATTACGAAGATGTATTGCCTTCGTTCAACGATGACATTCAAGGTACGGGCTCTGTCGTGCTCGCCGGTATTCTTGGCGCATGCAAAATCAAACAAGAAACCTTGGTTGACCAAACGTACGTGGTTTACGGCGCGGGTGCGGGTGGCGTCGGTGTTGCTGACCAAATCTATGCGGGCTTGTTGAAAGAAGGGTGTGCGCATCAACACGCGAGAGACAAGATCTTCATCCTCGATTCTCAGGGCTTGGTGTTTGATGACCGCGAAGGGTTAGACGAATACAAAAAACGCTACGCCAAACCTCGCCATATTGCGGAAGGCTGGATAACGGAATCAACGGAAAAAGTGTCGCTGACCGAGCTCATCAATAACCATCCTGTGACTGTGCTTCTTGGCACGAGTGGCATTGGCGGTGCGTTCAAAGCGGAACATGTTCAGAAGATGATGGAATACACGTCGCGTCCGATGATTTTCCCATTGTCGAACCCGACGGCCAATTGCGAGGCCTTACCTGAAGACATTTACCAATGGAGTGATGGTCGCGCGATTGTCGCAACAGGCAGTCCGTTCGCGAACGTGAGCTACCAAGGGCGTGAATTCCGCATCGGGCAAGGGAACAACGTGTTCATCTTCCCGGGGGTAGGCCTAGCGTCTATTGTTTCACAAGCAGAGAAAGTCACCTTGGACATGTTCACCATGGCGTCTTATGCCTTGGCGGACTGTGTGTCTGAAGAGGATTTGGCGGAAGGCTGTGTGTATCCGCGTATTCGCGATTTGAAAGACGTGTCGCTGGTGGTGGCGAAAGTGATTTTGGAACACATTCAGGCGACCAACCCAAATAGCTGTTTACGCGGCAAAGACATTGAGCAAGAACTTGCGTTGCACATGTGGGAGCCCGTTTACTTACCGTATCGCAGGGTGTAGCAATATCCCCAATTGAAAAATAACAATGCAAAGCCGCCCACGGGGCGGCTATTTTGTCTGTATGCGTCGAATGCTTTCATGGATTAACGAGGTTTAAACCATTGGCAGAGCGCGTCTAAAGTCAGTTGCACTGTGGGGTGTTTCGCATCTGATTTTCGGGTTAACACATACCAAGTCAGTGGAAGGCGGTTTTCTGTCACTGGCACAGCCGCGACGAGCTTCTGTGTTAACGAGCGAGTGATTGCCCATTTTGAAAGTATGCTGATCCCCAAATCAACCCCAATCATTTCCACTATCGCATCGGTCATTTCGACGGATTGAATGTGGCGAAGGCGAATACCTGAAGGCTTGATAAAACGTTCGTATTCAAACCCTGGTAATGCATCGAGACTGTAAGTGAGGTAATCCACGTCGGCGAG
>JBELME010000203.1:0-7927 GCA_042096095.1 Enterovibrio sp. | reverse complement strand
TGAGATCTGTCGTTGGTGCTTCTGAAATAGTAAGTGTGTAAGACGCCTCTGCGCCTTCGATAACTTCTGCATCGCCCGTGAGCGTCAGGGTTGGTTTGTCGGTAGACGTCGTGTCTTCGTTGATCGTCGTTTCAACCGCCGCTGGGTTGTCAGGCAGCACTTCAAAGCCGCCGCCAGAAGTACCTGTTACCGACACTTCAAAGACATCATCGTCATTGGTTTCAAGGATGGAATCATCGAGCGTTGCGACGCTAAAGTCGGTCGACGTTGTACCCGCTGCAATCACCACATCACGAGTCACAGGCGTGACATCGCCGTCTTCGGAAGTCTTATGGCCCACAACGACGGTGACGGTTAAATCAGTAGTTGGTGCCTCGCTGATGGTCAGCGTATACGACGCTTCCGAACCTTCGATAACCTCGGTATCGCCTGTGAGCGTTAGGGTTGGCTTGTCGGTCGACGTTGTGTCTTCATTGATCGTGGTTTCAACCGCCGCTGGGTTGTCCGGCAGCACTTCAAAGCCACCGCCCGTCGAGCCTGTGACGGACACTTCAAAGACATCATCGTCGTTGGTTTCAAGGATGGCGTCATCCAAGGTTGCGACGGTGAAATTTGTAGATGTTGTACCTGCAGAAATCACCACATCGCGCGTCACTGGGGTGACATCACCATCCTCTGAGGTCTTGTGTCCAACTACGACAGTGACAGTCAAATCAGTCGTTGGTGCTTCCGAAATAGATAATGTGTATGACGCTTCCGCGCCTTCGGTAACATCCGTATCGCCAGTAAGCGTTAGTGTTGGTTTGTCTGAAGAATCCGTATCTTCATCAATGGTCGTTTCTATGCTCGTTGGTGCTGCTGGTTGCGCTTCAAATCCGCCTCCCGCTGTATTACTTACAGAGACGTTGAAAACGTCAGTATCATTGGTTTCATCAAAGACATCATCCGAGGTGGTGACAGAAAACGTTGCGGAAGTTGTGCCAGCGGCAATAACGATATCGCGTGTTTCTGGTGTGATATCACCGCTTTCAGACGTTTGGTGTCCAATAACAATGGTGGCGGTGAAATCTGATGAAGGAGCATGAGACAAGGTTAATGTGTAGCTCGCATCGCCGCCTTCCGTGACATTTGAGTCACCTGTCAAGGAAAGTGTAGGTGCGTCAGCTGTGCCATCGTTCAGTGTGGTTTCCAAACCAGGCGGAAGTTCGGGCTTTTGTTCAAAGCCACCGCCTGAAACGCCATCCACTGTGACTGAAAAGACATCCCCATCACTGCTTTCATCATACACATCGTTAGCCGTGTCTACGGCGAACGTGGCTGACACTGAGCCTGCTGGGATAAGAATATCGCGCGTAACAGGGGCAACATCGCCATCTTCTGATGTTTTATGCCCGATGGTGATCATCACCGTCATGTCCGTTGAAGGCGCTTCAGACAGCGTGATGGTGTAGCTCGCTGACTCTCCTTCATTAATAGAAGTATCGCCCGTCAGTATTAAAGAGGGAGCATTCGCATCACCATCGTTGATGATAGTTTCAACGGGATCAGGCAGGGGAGGTAATCGCTCGAATCCGCCGCCTTGGACGTCCAACACTTCAACACTAAATACGTCATTGTCATTCGATTCATCAAAGACATCATCCAAGGTGTCGATGGTGAAGGTCGCTGAACGGGAACCTGCAGGTATTGTTATTTCGCGCGTACTTTCTGATACATCGTCGCCTTCCGCGGTGGTGCGAGAAACATCGACCGTAATGGTAACGTCGGATGTTGGTGTGTGCGACAAGGTAAGCGTATAGGACGCTGAGTTACCTTCAATCACCGTTTCATTGCCAGATAACAATAAGCTCGGCGCGTCGTTTTCTTCAGCGCGATTGAGGGCATTCTCATCCAGAATATTGGTTTCGATGGCCGGTGGTGTGGCTATGTTTTGATCAGCGTCGCCTGTTTGAATGCTAGAAATCGAAACCGTAAACGTGTCACTGTCAGCAGCTTCATCAAAGACATCATCAATGACATCCACAGAGAACGTTGCTGATGTTTGGGCAGAAGGAATAATAACTTCGCGGGTTATCGGGGTGATATCGCCTGATTCTGATGTTTTATGGCTGATGACGACGTTGACGCGTGTATCAGTGTCGACAGGGCTTGAAATAGAAATGGTATAGGAGGCAGACGTGCCTTCTTCGATGATACTGTCACCCGTCAGTGATGCTATTGGGCTTTCCATTTGGGCGATAAAAACGCGGTCAATGGACTCTAGTTGTTGAGGTGTCAGTCCAGAATCTGTAGGAGTTTGGGTGGTGAAGCCTGCGTGAGCATAAACATGGGAGGTGCTTCCAGATTCAATAATGGCTTGGGCCGCAATCGATGAGCTGTTGGCTGCATTGCCAGCAGCAGCTTCAACGCCGTCGAGTTGCGTTGGATCTTGGCCTTTTTCCAGTGCAGCAAGAATATCCAACACATCAAGGTTGTCAGGAATCCTGAGTTCTGTGAGCGATTCTTGTTCTTGAAGAAGAACGCGATCATTATGAATGTCTACAACGACAGATTTTTGGCCTTTGTCGCTGTGTCCAAACAGCGAGGAGATGAGGATGTCTCCTTCACGTAACACTGAATCTTCGGCTGCGGTTATTATCTTGCCGTTTGGCTCGATGATAAATGCCTTCCCTGCCAATTGTCTTATAACCGAATCTGGCATACCTGCTCCTATGGTTCGATTTTTTTATAATTTTATTTATTGAGTTTGTTAACAATACAAAATCTAATAGATAGTAGTGCTAAAAATCTTTGCAGTCTTCGCACTAAGTGACATCAATTGTTTATTTAATGAGAATTTACGTTATTTAAATTTACATTAGTTGAAAAACGAGAAGCTTGGTTTTAAATAGGCGAATTGGATGCAGAAGTGTAGAAAGGTACAGAATTTAGGTGGTTAGCGTGTGGGGTTGAACGTAAGAAATGAGAAAAATGCCCAGCTAAATGGCTGAAATGACGGATATTCTAGTTGTTTCATTAATGAGCAAAATATCAGTGATAATCCACCAAAATGCGTGCTAATTATGTCTATTTATTTAGTCAAAATGGCGAAGCTGAAGCTCAGGGTAAGAATAGGCGGGCTGATTCGAGGGTTGTCGCAGCACAATGAGAGATTGTCGAGTGTCATCATAAGTAACATGTCTCATATCATTACTGAGATCGTGTGTGAGTGAGAGGTGGTGATTTGCCCATTTAAGGTCGCTCGAAGTGATGCCTTTAAACGCCCTAGAACGATGCTAGTGCGAAAAAAGGGGCGGATAAATCCGCCCCTTTTCAGTATTCGTTGCAATTGATTATGCAAATGCGTCTTGAAGTGGTGGAACAACCTGCTTCTTGCGGCTCAGAACACCATCTAGCCATACGCGGCCACTTTCTGTGCTTTGACCGTATGCGCGTTCAATGATTGCTACGTCGTCAGAAACAACAAGCAACTCTGAACCTTCTTTCATGATGTCTGTAAGAAGAAGCATCACAGAGTGACGTTGGCCTTCTTCTTTTAGCGTAGCAATGTCAGCTTCTAGCTCTTCTTTGATTTCATCAAAAACAGCCAGGTCAACAACTTCAAGTTGGCCAATACCCACTAGGTTGCCGTTCATGTTGAAATCTTTAAAGTCACGCATAACAAGATCGCGTGTTGGTGTACCAGCAACAGAAGACTTCACGTTGAACATGTCCATGCCCAATGCTTTGTAATCTTCGATGCCAGCAATCTCGGCCAGATCTTCAACACAGCGAATGTCTGCCGTGGTGCAAGTTGGCGATTTGAAGATCACAGTGTCGCTAAGAATTGCGCACAGCATGATGCCAGCAATATCTTTAGGGATAGCAACGCCATAGAAATCGTACATCATCTTGATAACGGTATTTGAACAGCCAACAGGGCGGATCCAACACTCTAGCGGTGTTGAGGTGGTTAGATCCCCCAGTTTGTGGTGATCAACAATGCCCACGATCGTCGCTTCAGCAATGTCATCCGGTGCTTGAGTGAGTTCAGAGTGGTCAACGATGTAAACTTCTTCACCCGCGTAGCTAAGTTTTAGCTCAGGCGCATCGAACCCAAAGCGGTCAAGGATGAACGCTGTCTCTGGAGATAGCTCACCCAGACGAGTTGCGACTGCTGGCTCTTCGATTTGGTTTTTAAGGTATGCAAGTGCAATTGCACCGCAGATTGAATCTGAATCAGGGATCTTATGTCCCACTACATACATTGGCATAGTTGGCTCTCGTGATGCTCACATTTGAATTTTGGCGCATTTTACCAGAGTGACTTTAAATGTACATTGGTGCGTGGCCGCAGATCCGGTAACAATTTTTGTAGTAGTCGCTCTTGGAGTGCGCCTTAAATCCAATACCTTCAGTTATAGCGGAATGATCATTCCTGCGTTAATCTGAGGAGCGAGGCCACTTGGCAAGTAAGTCTCTTGGTGTCGAAAGTAATTTAACTCAAGCCCATATCTGACCTTTATCGGTAAGTTGTAGTCAAACACTAATGCTGCTGCCACGCTCGGCCCGTAAGCTTTGAGATCCTCCCTGTCTCTACCGTAATAGCTACGGCTCCCTTTGTACTCAGCAACGCCGGCCTCCAATTGCACAGAGTAGGCTTGATACTTTTTCTCTTCGTATTGAATACCTGCGCGATAATGCTTTACAGACTCTTTGTCTGAAAACCAATGAGAGTCGGAGCTTCCGAAGCTGCCATAGACAGCTTCAAACCCCATGACATCTTGCAGTCCTAGCTGCGCACCTAAACCCCATTGCATACCCAACTTTAGATCAGGAGAAAAATGCACATCTGCGTTGACAGAAAGGCTTGTTAATAGCGCAATTGCGAAAAATGACTTTTTTATAATGAGCTCATTTTCCTAAAACATAGGACTAGAATTTGTAACCGACAGAAAACGAGAATTGGTCAGTGTCAACGTCATCATATGTTGGGAAGTCAAAGCGAATATCGGCGTAAAGACCCATGTCTAAACTTGCGCGAACTCCGGCTCCGAGATACAGAGACGAATCTTTGTACGTGTTGTTAAAGATTTCTTGGCCATTGATGTGCTCTTTGATCTGGTCTTTGTTCCAACCTAGGCCGATAGCGCCATAAGGTTTTACGCGAGCCCCATCCAAATCAAAGGTGTAACCAATGTCAGCGCAATTTTTAAGGTGTTGCTTTTCACTTTTGAAGACGCAATGTCAAAGAAGTCCTCTTCGTCGCTGGTGCGTGAATAGGAGGTGTTAACACCAAGGATACGGTTAACGTCATAGCCGTATTCGAGTTTGAATCCCTTCCCCCAATCGACGGATTGACCATCAAAAACCGCATCACTTTTGGCATAACCAAGGCCAACGCGGTGCCCGCTAAAGTCATCAGCGACAGAGATGGTAGAAAAGGTGAGAATAAATGCGGTGCCTACTGTGAGTGTCTTTTTCATTATATGCTCTCAATGTTAAAGGAGAGCGTCCTTGCTATGAAACGTCGTAAATGCCTTTCCAAACGGTAAGGAAAAGATACGACGTCTCGCAGGCAGAGGCTAAGTGGACGTGCTTATGACGACGATAAGTCGTGCTTATAGTGGTTCAGAGATTAATAACGTGAGCAATTCATTGAGCCACTCGACGAGCGCGTCGTTTTTATTGCGCTGGTGTGTATAGCTTAAAATGGGATAGCGAAATTCAATGTTGTCTGCTCGAACATCAACACGTCGAATATTTGAATAGTCGTCAAAGGGGAATAAGTCAGTCGTCGGGTAGTACATGTCGGTACGCTGAATCACATCTACAATGGCCATTGGAAAGGCAGAACGAAACCCAATGGGGTTAGGAAGCCCAAGTTCTTTCAACTCTTTCGCTGCAATGGGTAAGTCTTCGCTCCAACCTGGAATCAATAATGATGCGATCTCGTATTTCGAGAATGTCTTGGGTGTGGCTATATCACCGTTGATGGGATGCTCATTTCTCACTGCGCAGCAGCCATTAACCACGGCTAACTGTTCCTGTTTAACGTGTTTTGGCACGTACGGATATTCATAGTTAACGCCAAGCAAAACATCGCCGTTGCTGATTTCATCAAACGTGGATGTCGTCCATTGAACGAGGTCGAGCTCAATATGAGGCGCACGCTTTTTCAATTCAATCACCAAGGCACCAGAAATGCACGTTAATACTTGAGGGCCAAGAGCTAAGCGAATTTTTCTTCGTATGGTCTGAGGGTCAAAGTCTTCCAAGCTGCCAAGTGCTGAATAAAGCGCATCAATATGAGGAAGGATGGCAGCAGCAATACGTTCTGCTTCGGGTGTTGCTTCTAAGCCCGTTTGTATCTTAATGAAGAGTTCATCATTGAAATGGTGGCGAAGTTTCTTCAAATTTTGGCTAACGGCAGGCTGTGTTACAAACAGGCGTTCTGCGGCTTTACGCGTGTTCTTTTCTTGAAAGAGAACGAGGAAAGTTCGCAGTAAATTAAGATCGAGAGTAATAAACAAATCCTTTGCCATTTTTCCTACATTCCATTAAATATATATTTTCATATTATGCAGAAGGGCGGAAAGATAAACCAGAATTCTTGCGTGAAAGTAACGTATCGTTTAACACATCAAGGTGGAAAGAGGATTGTGAAGTGTATTGGAACGTTGTCTTATTTTTAAATGGCTAAAGTCGAGATTGTATTAATAATAAGGCAAAAAAGAAAAGCGCTGCGTCAACAACGCTCAAAGGCATAATGGATAACAGTGGATTCATTTTTATGCATTAGGCTCAGTAAAAAAACTGTTCTTAAAGGTCCCTCATTAATATTTCTAGCTCTTCGGCTGCTTCTTCTATGAGGTTCTCAAGCTCCCTGGCGTCGTCGTTAGCAAGAGGAAGTTGCCAGTGAACGGCTTTACCATTTGACGTGTGTTTGCCGACCAACTTCGTCACTCTTCCACTGCGCTCAAACTTCAATTGCTCAAACTCAGCAGAGTGACATTGGTGTTTTTCGAGTATCTCCACTTCGAGTAATCCCACTGGGTTTACCTCGATATGAGCGTGGAGTTGTTTGGTGTCTTTCAACAGGTAATTTCGATGTCTTGCCAGCATGTGATTTCCCTTGAATTCGCCAATCTTGTTTGCGAAATTGAAGTGTAGTCAACCGAGCGCATATTGGGGTGGAAATGATCGATTTTTCTCGGCAACTGATGACAAGGTTATGATGCATAAATGAAAGTTTTTTTAAGGACAAGATACGGTTTATAAACGGCTTTTTTTGCAGAGACAGATGAGGGTTTATGGCTGTATGCTAAGCAGAGTGGGGCTTTTAACAAGATGTCAGGAGAGACATAAGCAGAAAAAAGCCCAGCGTAAACTGGGCTTATTCGACAGGCTCAAAGAGCGCTAACCACTTTCTTCAACGTTGATTGCAGAAGGGCGCTCTCTTGCTGAGAAAGGAGTGACGAAACGAGCTCGCCATTAAACTGTTCAGCTTGAAGTAACTTATCTGCTAATGCTTGTCCTTTCTCGGTCAATGTTAGAATCTTAGAGCGTCGATCGTGTACATCATCGCGTCGATCAATCAGACCATCGACAACCAACCCTTGTACGACTCGACTGACTTTAGATTTCTCGCTTGCTAAATAGCTCAAGCTCATTAGCTCGCCTTGACGTAACTCACCTGCACTTGCCACTGCATTGATGGTAATCGCCTGCTCTGGACTAACGTTGATGCCTTGCTCTTCAAGTTTGTCATGAAAACGCTTAGACGCTTTCAGTGAAACCAGACGACACAGAGCGCCAAACTCCGATTGAATATCCACCATTATATTTTTTAATTTTTTTGTACTGAGTGGGTGAGATCTTACATCCGGAATGTAAAGAAAGTCTAATGACCTGTACATTTACAGCATGAAAGATTTTAGGTCTATTG
>JBELME010000202.1:0-7968 GCA_042096095.1 Enterovibrio sp. | reverse complement strand
TGGTTACCGTCTTTGTGTATATAGCGTTTATCAACGCTGTATTGCTTCTCAGCACGATTTTTCAGGTTGTAGCGAAGCGGCGTTTCACTGTTGGCGTCCGATGCGAAGGTCACATCAAACTCCATGCGTTCCATCAGCGAGGCTTCGTCGTATCCCAATAACTCACAGAAGGCCTGGTTCGCGCCAACAAATTTCCCGTCTTCATCCAGCATTGCCATGCTCACTGGCAATTGCTCAAGAAACACTCTTCCCTGTTCTAACGCTTGGTTTTGTCTTTCGGCTGCATGCTCAACGAGCGGCGTGAGCACAACAACGAAACTCGGAGATGGAAAGGTAGTAGCAACGTTTGCTTTGAATCGATACCGCATCTTCGTTTGATGCAAGGTAATGTCAAAAGAGAAAGGCTCGTTCGGTATTGAACTTGGAAGCTCAGCAAAATAGGCGTTCAACGCATACCAAACATCCTCTGCCACGTAGTCGTTAAACACGGGTCGTGATGGATGAACATTAAAAAGCAGGTCGCACTCGGCATTTCGATGAATAATTTCACCGAAATCGTTAAGAAGAAGCATCGGGACCGGTGCCATATCGAAATATGGCTGGTACGGCTGATTAGTTATCTGAAACATCCTCGTCCATCGCGTCCTAAAATTTTGAGCCAAAAGAAGCCGAGCCATTGTCAAGAAACAACCGAATTCTCCAGCTCTTCAGTCAGCCACCATACTAGCGGCGAAACGTGAAGACATTTGTCTCTGTTTTGCGTCGAACGCATACTTTTCAAAGAGGATTAGGATAAGGATAAGGAAGATGCCCTACCTTCACCCAAAGCACGGTATCTTCCTCGGCATAGGGGTTATATTCAAACATATGCGGGTTTCTGATCCAGGTACCTGGCGGGTAATGACCAAATTCATCGCGGTACTCCCCACTCAAGACTAATACCTCTTCACCACAAAAGTGTGAGATAGAAAAAAAGTGTTGACCTGCAGGCCAACGAATCAATGCGACTTGCTCACCATTGAATTCATGGAGCGGCAACATTTTCAATTTACCCTGCCCGTCTATCCATTCCGCATCGCGTGTATTGATTTGAATTTGATGCGTATCGTTGGGAGAAAACTGATGAAGTTTCACCAGCAAGGTGCACCCCAATCGGCTATAGGGCGCATGAGATGTTCCGGGAGGATTTCGGAGATACGTGCCAGCAGGATAATCACCGAATTCGTCAGAGAACACCCCATCCAGCACAAAGATTTCTTCACCCATCGGATGTTGATGAAGTGAAAATGCACTATTGGGCACATATTTGACAATACTGGTGGCGTGCCCTTGCTCGGCATCTTCTCGAGCAAGCGGTTTTCTAAACACACCTTCGGCGCGTGATGGTTGCCAATCGAGCGATTGGGTATCGATAATTACGCGTTTATCAAACTGCATGTTCAGCATAAGACAGTCCTCAAACTGAAGGAAATATGAAGGTTTATTTGACACATTCCCACTCGCGAACAGCGGATAGATGAAATATAGCAAGCAAGCCCAGGCGATCACGTAGCAAAAGTGGGAGAAATGTATGGCCAATGGATCAAGGTAAAAATAGACATGACGCACTTACAGGCGAGAGTGGTAAGCGAAAAGGCCGTTTGATAGCGACAATGAAAAAGTGACAACAGATAAGAATTGAATGATATGAAGAGAGGGAATCAGACAATCGGCACAAACAAAAAGAGCCAGCATAAGCTGGCTCTTTCTTACAACGAAAGTTCGTTATTATGCGTCAGCGTGACGACGCTCACCACGGTATGATGAACGGCTGTCGCTACCACGGTCGCGGTTAAAGCGACGTTGTTCGCCTTCGCCACGTGGCGCACGGTCGCCGCGAGGAGCACGATCACCACGGTTGTTACCACCGCGTGCGCCATTGTTGTCAAAACGACGGCCGCCATTACCACCATTGCGATCACCACCGCTACGACGACGTGGTGGATCCATGTTCACTGAACCTTCAACCAATTGCGCTTCAGTTGCTTTTTGGCGAATACGCAGTTGTTTAAGTTGACCCAACACTTCTTTTGGCATCTTCTTAGGTAGCTGAACGTAAGTGTGGCCAGTTGCTAGTTTGATTGAACCGATAGAGTTCTTCTCAAGACCTAGCTCGTTCGCGATTGCGCCAACGATGTCTTTCACTTGAACGCCTTGGTCACGACCCACTTGCAGTTGGTAAATATCCCAATCTTCAGCGTTGTAGCTACGACGCTCGCCACGGTCTGCACGATCACGTGGACCACGGTCATCACGACGTGATTCACGACGTTTGTTTTCACGCTCGATAGCAGCAATCATTGGATCTGGACCGGTGTAGAACAACGGACGCTTACCTTGTTGACGCTGAAGCAGCATTGCAGCAAGTGTTGCCGCATCAACTTCGATCTGCTCTTGAAGTTTCTCGATCAGACCAACGAACGCTTCGATGTTATCTGATTCTTTTTGCTCTGCAAGATCAGCAGCCAGTGCCGCTAGACGACATGCAGCCACTTGATCGCGAGCTGGAAGTTGAACTTCTTCCATACGTGTTGAAGTCACACGCTCAATGGTGCGAAGCATACGGATTTGATTGGTGCGAACCAACAGAATCGCTTTACCTGCGCGACCAGCACGGCCAGTACGACCGATACGGTGAATGTATGACTCAACATCGAATGGGATGTCGTAGTTGAATACGTGAGTAATACGTGGAACGTCAAGACCGCGTGCAACAACGTCAGTTGCAACTAGGATATCGATAACACCGCGTTTGATGTGATCAACAGTGCGCTCACGCAGTGACTGTGGAATGTCACCATGAAGTGCTGCAGCTTTAAAGCCACGCGCTTGCAACCAATCAGCCAGACGCTCGGTATCTTGACGAGTACGAACGAAAACGATTGATGCATCAGTTTCTTCAGTTTCAAGAAGACGCGCCATTGCTTCGTCTTTCTCTACGCCTTTAACAACCCAGAATTGTTGCTCAACTTTCTCAACAGTACGGTTGCTACCAGCAACGTCAATGCGTGCAGGTTCGCGAAGGAAACGATCAACGATTTCTTTAACCATTGGAGGCATAGTTGCAGAGAACAGTACGCGTTGCGCAGTTTCTGGCGCTTGTTCCATGATCCAAGTTACATCGTCAACGAAGCCCATTTTCAGCATTTCGTCAGCTTCATCTAGTACGAAAGTTTTCACTTCGTCTAGTTGTAGACGTTCACGGTTAATAAGGTCTTTAACTCGACCAGGAGTACCAACAACAATGTGAGCACCTGAACGTAGAGCACGCATTTGGTCAACGATAGAAGCACCACCGTAGATCTCTAGCACTTTCAAGCCAGCGATTTTTTGACCAAGAAGTTTCACTTCTGCTGCAACTTGGATCGCCAACTCACGGGTTGGAGCCATCACAATTGCCTGTGGCTTGTGTTGGTTAAGATCAAGCTTGTTCAGCAGTGGAAGAGAGAATGCAGCAGTTTTACCTGTACCGGTTTGTGCTTTACCAAGCGCATCAACGCCAGTAAGCAAAAGAGGAATCGAAGCCGCCTGGATAGGAGTCGGCGCAACAAAGCCGATTGAATCTAGCGCGGATAGGATGTTTTCAGCCAAATCAAGTTGGCGAAATTCAGTAACAGTATCTTGCATTGGGATCCCAATATATAGACTAAAGTAACGGGGCCCCTATTAGCGGTTTTGCACTGTTATCTCTTACTGATGCAGGGTCATTTTGAATACAATCTAATGACGTCCTACTCACTGCAACAGCAACCAACGCTACGGGCCTCGACAAATGAGGCGAGAATTCTGCGCCATTAAGCCAAAAAAAGCCAGAAAAAATTGAACAAGTTCACAATTCTTTCTACGACTGATGGCTTTTTGACTGCAAACGTCTAATTACGTAGCAATTTGCTGTTAAATCAGGCAATCAAACTGCACTGACCGCTGTTTTCTAGTCTACGCAATAACGGTTTTTTCCCAATTTCTCTGCCATCAAACACGCCTTTTCAGCTTTCTTTAACACTTTGCTTTGCAAACTGAATAAAGAAACACAATTTGTAGACAGCCCAACACTCAGTGTCACGCGTTGATAAAAGGGTGACGCTTTGTTTTCAATATTCAGCGAATACCCTGTTTTCACAATTTTATCCGCAATCTCTTTTAACAAGACCTCATCATTACAATGAACCAATAATGAGAGATTTCCGGGTTTAGTGGTGAAAAGCATATTCAGCCCCACCGGTTTAATGATGGATTTCACTTCCCGTGCAACGGCTTGAAATATGCGAATGGTTGCTTCTTCTCCGTAGGCTTTCTGAAAGCCTTTATAGAAGTCCATACAAATAGAGAAGCTCGCGATGTTACGTCGCCTGTCTCTGGCACAGGCAACAAAAGACGCGAAACTTAAATCGAAGTAACGTGTCCCCAATAACCCCGTTGAAGCATCATGTATCCCTAACCATTGGTTCTGCGCATTCATTACGTCCACGCGAGATTGTAAATATTCGAGGTCTTGAGTCTGACGGCGGCAGTGTTCTTGCAGTTGATAGAAGCGTTCATCCGCTTCTTCTGTTTCTCTTAGCTTGATGATCTTTTGACACACGGACGCCGCGAGCAATTTAATGGCCTCTTTTTTAGGCTCATCCAATGGCGATTTATAGATAAGGTTATCCGCCGCAATCCATCCGATGCATTCATCATTGTTCCACATCGCCATCATGACATTCCAACCGATGCCAACTTGTTCCTGACCAAAATATAAGGGGACGTTCTCTTTTACAATGAGCTCATTTTTTCGTGCGAAGGCTTCTTCCATAAATGGGTTATTTGGCAGATCTTGGTTTACGTCGGATCTGTCTATGGTGTTGCCATATTTGTCTGTGCCCCATGTTCCCCACATCATGCAGGTGTCCATGTCACATAAGAATATTGCCATGCGATCAATTTGAAGGCGGCTTTTTCCAAGCTCAACCGCAATTCGGCACAAAGAACTGATGGATGTGGCTTTAGTAAAGCGGAGTGAAATTTCATGCAGGCTTTTTAAATGAGAAAGCTGAGAAGCCAGAGTATGGTTATTGAGCGCCAGATCGAGTTCGTTTTTCTTACTGGATAAATGGAACTGATTCAGGTTGTGAGAAAGGATGCGATATTTCAGTTGCCGTTCTGCGCGGTCTTTAAGCCATTGCAAACTCGATTCGGAGAATTTCTTCTCTTCATTAAACAATTCTACTTCAAGCAGCATGTACCCGAGAATTTCTTCGTTTTCATAAAGAGGAACAACCGCATGTTCCCACTGCATTGAACTTTGTCGCCAAGCAGCATTGATGGGCAATTCCGAAATATAGGAGCCGTCTTTATCCTTGACGCTTTCCGCCAGATTCTCCCAATCTATACGATAACCACTGTACTCTTCTGCTGGGCGAAAATGCTGAAAGAAACGAAACTCCCGCTGCGTTTGGCTAGCAACCAGTTTTAGACCTTCGTCATGCCAAATAAACAACGCAATGTTTTGCGCTTCGTTGCGGTGTCTGAGGCGATCAAACACCTCCTCGCACCATCCTTCTAACGAGTCGGCTTTCTTAACAATCCGTGTTGGGCTACCTAGCTGCACATTTTCCATCTATGCCTTCTCATACCTGGGACATTTTTCAAACCATTCTGTCATTTCAAAAAACATTCGGCATATTGATTAGATCCAGTTTGGGAGGTCCCACTAAGTTTTTGTCTTATTCTTCATCGGAAATTCTAACGTGGTACGCCTTGGTTTTAGTGTCCTGAAACCGTATAGTGTTGCGGTTCACATTCTGAGACCAGGCTAATGTTTCAAGACAATCCGCTACTTGCACAACTAAAACAACAAATCAAAGAAAGCATTCCTAAGAAAGAAGGCACGATCAAAGCCACTGAAAAAGGCTTTGGCTTTTTGGAAGCTGACGATAAAAACAGCTACTTCATCCCACCGCCGTACATGAAAAAAGTTATGCACGGTGACAAGGTTGTGGCGCTAATTCGTACTGAAAAAGACAAAGAAGTCGCTGAACCCGATGAGTTGCTTGAGCAATCAGTGGAGCGTTTTATTGGTCGCGTTAAACTCATTCGCGACAAATTGAACGTTGTTCCAGATCATCCTCAATTAAAAGATGCTATTCGCGCAAAAACGCGCAAAGGCATTAGCCACAGTGAATTATCAGAAGGCGATTGGGTTGTTGCAAATTTAACCCAGCATCCGCTTAAAGGCGGTAACGGTTTCTTCTGTGAAATCAGCGAAAAAATCACCGACGCCAATGACAAAATTGCACCTTGGTGGGTAACGTTAGCAAAACACAATTTACCGAACCAAGAACCTGCGCCGCAAGCGCAGTGGGATATGCTGGATGAGTCACTTGTTCGTGAAGACCTCACCCATGTTCCCTTTATTACAATTGACAGTGAATCAACCAAAGACATGGATGATGCACTTCACACCTTAGCCAACAACGATGGCACGTTCACCCTGACCATCGCTATCGCCGATCCTACGGCGTACGTTGCTGAAAACACAGATTTAGATCGTCAAGCACGCGAGCGTGGCTTCACCATCTACTTGCCTGGCCGCAACATCCCAATGCTTCCACGTGAACTGAGCGATGATTTGTGTTCACTGCGCGAAAATGAAGTGCGTCCATCACTGTGCTGCCGTGTCACTGTCGATGCTGACGGCACCATCAAAGACGACGCACAGTTCTTCTCAGCGTGGGTAAAATCACAAGGCCGCTTGGCTTACGACAATGTGTCGGATTTCATCGAAACAGGTCACTGCGAGAAATGGCAGCCATCTGAATTCATTGCGGAGCAAGTCACTGCCCTTCATGCCCTTGCAAAAGCACGCATGAACTGGCGTGAAACGAATGCTGTGACCTTCCCTGATCGCCCAGATTACCGTTTCGAACTCAGCGAAGACAATGATGTTGTTGCTATCCATGTCGATGCACGACGCATTGCTAACCGCATGGTAGAAGAATCCATGATCACCGCCAACATCTGTGCGGGTCGAGCGCTTCGCGAGCACTTTGGCTTCGGCGTGTTTAACACGCACGCGGGCTTCAACCCGGAAAAGATTGCAGAGGCGGTTGAACTGCTGAATAGCCATGGCGGCGAAACAGACGTAGAAACCCTAGCAACGCTAGAAGGCTTCAGTGCGCTACGCCGTTGGTTGAATGAACAGGACACGAGCTTCTTGGACAACCGTATTCGTAAGTTCCAATCTTACAGTGAAGTCGGTAACACCCCTGCGCCACACTTCGCAATGGGCCTTGATGTTTACGCCACATGGACTTCTCCAATCCGTAAATACGGTGACATGCTGAACCACCGCTTATTGAAAGCGATTGTGCGCGGTGAAACTGCTGCACAAACGCCTGATGAGCTTATCGGTGATGAATTGGCATTGCATCGCAAACACCACCGCATGGCGGAACGTGATGTTGCGGATTGGTTATACGTTCGCTTGCTGAAAGACAGTGTGGCCGCCAAGACAACCTTCACTGCTGAGATTTTCGACATCAACCGTGCTGGCATGCGCACACGCCTACTTGAAAATGGCGCAATGGCCTTCATTCCAGGCTCACTGATTGTTGATAACAAAAAGCGTGTTGAATGTAATGGCGACCAAGGCACTATCTCTGTAAATGGCAACAAAGAATTCCAACTGGGTGACCAAATCGAAATCGTATTGGCTGACATCAAAGAAACTACGCGTTCAATCGTTGGTAAACCAACCCGTGAATTTGCTGTTGTTGCTGAAAAGCTAGAGACAGAAGAAGCCGCTAAAAGCGAATAAGTGTTAGCGCGTTAACTTCGAGGCTCAATTGAAAATGCCAGACGCCAGTCTGGCTTTTTTGTATCTGTCGTTTGAGGAGCGAGAAGCGAGAAGCGAGAAGCGAGAAGCGAGAAGCGAGAAGCGAGAAGAGA
>JBELME010000201.1:0-8007 GCA_042096095.1 Enterovibrio sp. | reverse complement strand
ATCAGTCACAACATCGTCTAGTTCACGCCTTACTTGAAAGATGGCGCGATTGACGTTGGCCGCAATCGCTTCATCAATGGTGTCGCCAAAATACACAATCAGGGATTGCTCGCTGACTGCTTCAATCTTAAGCATGAGTACTCCGTTACAGCTTGTCTTTCTTGCGCCAGTGATGAAGGGCAGAGGCAACGGCGGTGGCATGAGGTCCATCGCCATGAATGCAGAGCGTGTCAGCCTTCACTTCCAGTGTTTTGCCACTGAGCGTGGTGACGGTGCCGTTTTCCACGATTTGCTGAACTTGGCGAATGATGGCGTCGGCGCTGCCGTGAACAGCCCCTTCCACTTTGCGATCAACCAGATACCCTGCATCGTCGTAGGCGCGGTCAGAAAACGCTTCGTAAAGCAGCTCAATGCCAATGTCTTCCGCCATACCGTCGATGGCGCAGCGGTTTGGTATTGCCATCACGACGAGTGCAGAACCGGGGGCCGCCTCTTTCACGGCAAGCATCACGGTGCGTAACACCTCCATGTCACGCATCATGGTGTTATAGAGCGCACCATGCGGTTTGACGTAATCAACATAGGTGCGTTGCTGGCGACAAATGCCTTGCAGCGCCCCAATTTGATAGCCCAACCACGCGCGCAATTCTTCAGGGGTGCAATCAAACTTTCTTCGACCGAACCCAAGCAGATCGGGGTAGCCGGGGTGTGCCCCAATAGAAACGCCATGTTCCCGTGCCATCGCGACGGTTTGCTGCATGGTGACAGGGTCTGAGGCGTGAAAGCCGCAGGCAATGCTTGCCATATCAATGCATGGCATCACGGCAGCGTCATTTCCCATGACCCACGCGCCGTAACTTTCACCCATATCGCAATTCAATTTCATCAATAACGCTCCGCTGTTATTTGGTCGCTGCCGCTATCGCTGACTCATGGTGGTTGGTAGGTACGTCACGATGTCAGGGAAGACGGTAATCAACACTAACCCTAAAAGGATCAGCATAAAAAACGGGAAGGCAGCCCGTGCGACATAGAGTATGTTTTTGCCCGTGAGTGCCTGAATAACAAACAGATTAAAGCCAACTGGCGGCGTGATCTGTGACAGCTCAACCACAAGTACAATGAATATCCCAAACCACAACAGATCAATACCCGCTTGCTGCACCATGGGCATGACCACGGCAACGGTGAGTACGACCACGGAGATACCGTCAAGGAAGCAACCCAGCACCACGAACAAGATGGTGAGGTACAGCAGCAGTTCCATCGGCGTGAGTGACATGGATGCAATCCATTCTGCCAGCTCGCGTGGAATACCAAGGAAACCCATTGCGAGCGTCAGGAAGTGTGCGCCGACCAAGATAAAGCCAATCATGCAGGCGCTTTTCACCGCTCCTAGCAAGCTGTCAATAAACCCTTGGAAGGTTAACGATCCCGTTAGCCACGCCAAGATCATGGCGCCAAACACACCCAGTGCTGCGGCTTCGGTTGGCGTGGTCAAGCCGCCGTAAATCGAACCTAAAACAAAGGTGATCAAACTGACGATCGGGATCAGCTTACGCAAGGCGGCAAAGCGTGTTGCCCATGAGGTTTCTTCCGCATTGTGCGCAGGCAGTTCGTTTTTGTTGAGCAGGGCCCAAAAGGTGGTGTAACCCACAAATAAGCCCATCAGCATTAAGCCAGGCAGCGCGCCTGCGATAAACAAGCGACCGATCGACACTTCGGCTGCCACGCCGTACACAATCAAGATGATCGACGGGGGAATCAACAACCCTAAGGTGCCAGAGCCTGCCAGTGTGCCGATTGCCATGCGTTCGCTGTAACCCTGCGCTTTGAGTTCAGGCAAGGTCATACGGCCAATGGTGGCAGCGGTGGCAGCCGAAGAGCCTGATACTGCCGCAAAGATGCCACAGCTTAAGACATTGACGTGTAAGAGCTTGCCGGGAAAGCCACTTAGCCAAGGGGTCAGGCCTCTAAACAAATCTTCCGACAAGCGTGTTCTGAAGAGCAGCTCACCCATCCAAATAAACATAGGGAGTGCGGTGAGAGACCAACTGGTGCTTGCGCCCCAACTGGATGACGCAAATAACAACCCAATCTGTTCGTTGCCAGTGAGGTACAAACCAATCACACCCACACCGATAAGAGAAAGGGACACCCACATGCCTGCGGCAAGAAACAGCAACAAGCTGACGGCAAGAATGATGGAAATAAGAGACATGTCAGCCATTACGCGCGCTCCTGATCTTCTGTAAGGTCAATGTTCGCGTCTTCTTCTTCACGCACGCGGTAATGCGGAGTAATGCCTCGAAGATTATCAATAAGGCTGTCCAGCACTGCAAGGTTAAAGGCGATCATGCCGACGGCAAGCGGGACTTGTGGTATCCAAAGGGGAATAGGAATGTAACCGTGCGTCACTTCCTCAAAATCGTAGGATTCCCAGACCATATAGGTGCAGTAGTAACTGGCAAAACAGAGCAGCAAAAACGCGAGTGTTAGCACCACGCTCTCGAGCGGACGTTGCCATGATTCAGGCAAACGTTGAATGGCGAGGTTTACGCGAATGTGTCCACCTTCGCGAAAGGTGTACGCCAAGCCAAAGAACGTCGAGGCGGCAAGCGCGTAGCCTGAGAAATCCTCCGCAGAGGGAACAATAAAGCCAAAGAGTCGGCCGATGATTTGGGCGAGGATGATCAACATGATCACCACGATAAAAAAACCGGATAAGCCGCCCGACAGCATATACAGGGCTCGTTTCATTTCAACCTTCCTAGTTTGGCGCTGTTGGCGTTACCGTCGTGCAGAGGTAAGGCATGGCAGCGCGATATTTCCCTCTCACTTATCATCCTTGCTTTGCCGTAAAACGCGCGGCGAACTCACCGCGTGATACAAAGCCAAGTGACAGGGGCACACGTCTTTTTATTGCTGCATCACACCGTTTTGAATTCATACCTAGCCAAGGCTGATGTTGAGTGCGTGCAGTCTATTTGTTAGCGGTTATTGGGCACTGTAGGCGCTCAACACGGGTGTCAGTGCGGCAGGATTTTCTTGTTCCCACTCGTTGGTCATGGTTTGACCAATGGCTTGCAGTTCACCCAGCAATTGCGCAGAAGGTTGAGACACCACGATGCCGTTATCAGCAAGGGTTTTTGTGTCTTTTGCTTCTTGCGCTGTGACTTCGTTCCATCCACGCGCTTCTGCTTTTGCAGCCGCATCAAGAATGGCTTTTTGATCATCTTTGTCGAGGCGTTTAAACGCGCGCTTGTTCACGACAACGAAGTTCTTCGGGATCCACGCTTTGATTTCATTGAAGTGGCTTAGGTAATCCCATGCTTGACCGTTCGCACCCGTTGAAGGTGACGTGATCATCGCATCGATAATGCCCGTGCTGAATGCTTGTGGAATGTCTGGCACTTGTACCGTGGTTGGCGTGGTGTTCATGAGATCTGCCAAACGTGACGTTGATGGGCTGTAAGCGCGCATCTTGGTGCCTTTGATGTCCGCCAGCGCGTTCACAGGCTTCTTGGTGTAAAGGCTTTGTGCGGGCCAAGGCACAGTGTAAAGCAAGATCATGCCTTCTTTGCTCAACTGCTTTTCAATTTCAGGCTTTGCCGCTTCCCACAGTTTCTGAGCTTGGGTGTAATCCGTGGCAAGAAACGGAATATTGTCGTGCTTAAAAATAGGGTGGGTGTTACCCATGATGCCAATGAACACCTCACCAAGCTGTACTTGACCCGTACGCACGGCGCGTGGGATTTCAGGGTGCTTCATGAGCGATGCGCCTGAGTGCACGGTAATGTCGACATCGCCGTCTGTGGATGCTTTAACTTGCTCTGCAAAGTCATAGGCAATTTTGGTTGGCAGGTTTGCGTCACCATACGGTGTCGGCATGTGCCACTGAGCAGCAATCGCAGAAGAGGCGGTCAATGCGGAGAATGACACGACCATGGCAGGTAGCAGGGTTTTCAACAACTTCATTGGAAGTCTCCTTTTCACATGTGTTCGTTAAAGAATTGAGAGTTGTTCAGTACTGATATCAGTCACGAGCATCTTCCCTGGTGCGTGAGTGATCGCAATGGGGGGACGAGCATTCGCAATCGCCAACTGTGGCGTCACACCGCACGCCCAAAATACGGGGATTTCATCGTCTTTAATGGTCACTGGGTCGCCAAAATCGGGCGAGGAAATGTCGCTGATACCGATCATTTCTGGGTTGCCAAAGTGAATCGGCGCACCGTGAGATTTCGGCAAACGCGATGTAATTTGAATCGCGCGAATGGCATCGGCTGGCGTAAAGGGGCGCATAGATACCACCAAGTTACCGCTGAAATGCTGGCTTGGGTTCGCGGGAATGTTCGTTTGATACATAGAGACGTTGGACTGGTTTTCGATGTTACGAAGCGACAGTCCTGCGCGCATAAGTGAATCTTCAAATGAGAAAGAACATCCAAGCACAAAGGTCACCATGTCAGGACGCCATAAGTCGCGAATGTTTTGTGTTTCTTTGGTGAACTCACCGTGCCGAAACACACGGTACTCAGGGACGTCAGAGCGAATATCAATGTCATCGCCCAGTGCATCAAGTAAAGGCTGACCGGGAAGCGACACCGCTAGCAAAGGGCAAGCAATGGGGTTTTTCTGGCAGAACAAGAGGAAATCATCCGCCCAATTCTTGGGTAAAATCACCACGTTGCCTTGTGCTAAGCCTGATGCGTAGCCGCTGGTGGCGTCTTGAAATTCGCTGCGGCGGATTTTCGTTCTCAGATTACGTGCTTCCGCCAATGCGGCGTCACGCTGCATAAATGCGATAGGACGTTCCATGCCTGTCGGTAACGTGGTCGTCATCCTTAACCCTTACAGTGATTTGTTGTGTTAATTAAATGTTGCAGTTTGGTGTCATTCCGTCCAATTATAGTTTTTTACCTTTTGCCATAAAAAAAATTAATCGGTAGTCAAAGGCAGCGATACATCTGGAATTCGTCACGAGATGGGCTGTTTTTAAACGTGTTGTTTGGGAATATGTTTGTGAAACCACGCGATTTGTCTCGACCTTGCGTATCCTTTGCACTCGGTGAGTGCATAAAATTTCTAGATAAAACGTCCAAAGCATGGAACAACGCAGCACCTGAAGGATGCCATTGACGCAAAAAACACGAACAGGTCACGGTCGCGTTGACAGAATGTAGACCTTGGTCGCTGGAGGTATTTATGACGAGCGACAGTGAAAGAGAACACCCATCTAGAGAAAAACATCAGCAACGCCTCATCGTGCTGTTCGACGGCACGTGGAATGACCCACAAGATCAAACCAATGTCTTCAGACTCGCCAAGTGCATCAAGCCCTTTGATGAAAACGGTGTGCGTCAGCGTTTTTTCTACGACCCGGGGGTAGGCACCTACACCGTCACCTGTTTGCAGGGCGGCACATCTGGCTGGGGGTTAACGAAAAACCTCCTCCAAGGGTATGAATGGCTCGCCAAACACTGCCACTCTCAGGAAGAAATTTGGGTATTTGGGTTCAGGCGCGGTGCATACACAGCCCGCAGCTTGGGCGGGATAATTCGCCTGTGTGGTTTGTTGAACATTGTCACGCCTGATTTGCTAAAACGCGCCATGGCGCTCTATAGCAACCCATCGCTCACACGGGACTCTGAAGAGTGCGTGAACTTTCGACGCAATTTTAGCCGCGACGTTGATATTCACTTTATGGGCGTGTGGGACACGGTGGGCGCACTGGGTGTGCCGGGTACGATTTTGTCGGAAAAAGGCGTGTTCAGTTGGCACGATACGACGCTGTCTGACAGCATCAAACATGCCTTTCATGCCATGGCGTTAGATGAACATCGAAGCGCTTACAACACGGCGCTGTGGACATGTAATGCAAACACTGAGATGAGGTCGATTGAAGAGGTCGAACAGCGCTGGTTTATCGGTGCTCATGCTAACGTGGGCGGCGGCTATCCCAACGATACCTTGCGTGAAATTCCCTTCGGTTGGATGGCAGAAAAAGCGATGGGACTGGGGCTTGATTTAGACATGTTGTAGCACGTGTTCACGAAGGAGCCTTGGCGCAAACAGCCTCGCGATTCCTTTCATGAGTTTATTCGCGGTTTCTATGCCACCTTTCAGCGCTTTCGTGGCAAGGGGGATGAAAACGGACGTTTCTATCGTGCGTTCAATCTCGGTAGGGGGGATTTACCTGCTTTGAATGTTAGTATCGATCCAAGTGTGTGGCAGCGTTGGCATGAACATGATTATCGACCTCAAACGCTGATCAACGCTGAACAAACACCCCCTTAAACACACAGACTTACTCAATCAGGGTGTGCTCTCCAGCATGACGAGCCGCGACTTGTGTGGCTAGCTTCGCCGCCTCTTGTGCCGCGCCATTCAAGGGCGCGCGCATGAAGGACGCCGTAAATTCTAACGGGGAGGGCGTCCAATTGCATTCCACCGTCCTCAACTTGCCTGATGCAATTTCAGGTGCGGCAATCGCCATCGGCAAGGTGGCTACACCAAGACCATCTGCTGTCATTCGTAAACATGCTGACAATGAGCTGGATGTGAAGAAATGCACGCCAGACACATCAGCCTGCGCCACGTGCTCTTTGATTTCACAAAATGGCAGGGTATTGCGGGCGTAGGTAATGATGGGCCAAGGCGCGAGGTGTTCCAGAGATTCTGCGGAATCGGGCAATGCAATTGAAGGGCTCGCAACCCACGCTAGCGGGTAGCTGCACAAAGGCAAATTCGTCACAGAAGGCTCTGAAATGGGCCCCATCAAAAACGCCAAATCCAAGGTTCTATCGAGTAAATCATGGCGCAGGTTTGACGTCACATCGACAGTCACATCAATGTCTAAGCTAGGAAATTTGTCATGCAAACAGCGCAAGAACGCCGTAAGCCATGTATGCACAATGGATTCCGACACCCCCAACCTCAAAGTGCCGCTCAATAGTGCATTGTTCTCTGCACGGCGCTCAAATTGTTCCGCCGAGATCAGCATCTTTTCAGCATAAGGCAATAGCTCTCGCCCCTTCGCCGTCAATGAAATCGGCGATGCTTCGCGATCAAACAAGGTGACGCCAAGTTCTTTTTCAAGCCCTGCAATACGGGATGAAATCGCCGGTTGAGTGGTGAATTGCTGTTCTGCCGCTTTTCGAAAGCTGCGCAGCGTCGCGACCAAGACAAAAGTTTCGATACGTTTAAGGTTCATGGCTCACTCAGTGATGGCTGTTATTGAAAAGATAGACGGTTCAATCGGTTTGGCACAGAGAGCGTTAGCGTAAGGGAATTTTCAAAAGCATGGGCGTGTGGGTTTTGAGAATGGCGGCTGGGTATTTCCCCGTGCCGCCCAAGACTGCTTTATCTATGAAAGCTTAATGATTATTGCTTCTGATGGAACGCCATCTACATCAATGACAAAGATCATATAGTAACCCGGTGTCATTTTTTGAGGTGTCAGTTGCCCTGAGCCAATCACCAAACGGTTGTTTTGGCGTTCTTTGAAGTTCACTTCACGGAAGGTTTGCCCCATGTTCCAACTGTGTGTCGTTGAACCCAGTTTAACCATGGTGATCCTATCAATCTTCTTATTTCCCTCGTATTTGACGGAGATATTTTTGTCATACGATGCGTTCGTCGTAATGCTTTTTATGGTTGGTCGTGTTGCCCAATTACCGTTGGCATCAAACAAATAGCCAGGGTAGTACATTTCAGCATTCAGTTGATAAATAGGGCCTGGAGGACCGCCACCCGCAACCAAAACGGCACCGCTAGGTAACAGCACAGTTGAGGAATGATAGAGGCGTGCTTTCTGGGAAGCTTCTGTGGTTCGCCATTTATCATTTACTGGGTTGTAAACCTCGGCAGTGAAGTGAGCAGAATCGAGGTCTTGTCGGACAGATGAACCACCAGAAACGAGTACTTCGCCATTTGCTAACAGGGTTGCATGGCGTTGTTTCCTAAATCATTGAACTAATCCCAATAGTAGCGATCAGATCATCA
>JBELME010000200.1:0-8007 GCA_042096095.1 Enterovibrio sp. | reverse complement strand
CGAAGGGCGCTTTTTTTATGCGTGTTGCGCTTCGAGAATGGTTTTGCGAAGGTAGCGCACCGCACTGGGCTTTATCAGCCTTGGAAACGTCACCGCCAGCGCTTTTAGCTTCGGCAGGATTTTCGAATCACAAAACGGCTTGTCAGGCTGACGCCAAAAGTAGTTTTGCACCGCCGACGGGTTGGGGTAAAACGCCACAAACGGTTTGGCTGTCGTGATGACAGGCGCATCATACTCACTGGCGGCGAATGCGATAGCGTTTGTCACTGCTGCATGTTGATCACTGCTGAGCGGATACATGGCGCTTGGGTATCTTTCTCTCGCGCTGTAGTTTGATGTGCAAGAATGCGTGGAAAGGTGCACGCGAGCGATATCCTCCAAGGATATTCGACTTTCATCGAAGGCGAAAAACGCCGCTTCTACGTACTTTCCATCATGAGATTTTACGAAGCCTTGTTCGACATTCGACACGCCGTTCAGCGCATTAAACACGGCTTCCATACACCAATAACAGGTGCCACTTACCGCAATGTACATGCTTCCTCCTCGTTAGGCCTACATGAGAAGAACCGAGGTTTTCGCCAATGTATTTCATCAATTGCTAAAAAAGGCAGCTAAGCTGCCTTTTTGATTCGCGGTGCTTTGCTCGAAGACAAACGTCGAGAAGCAAGTGCAAAGACGCTTAGTTGCTTTTGCTCTCTAGCGACGCCATCACGTTTTCTTTGTCTTCAAGGTAGCTGTCCAGGCCTTTTTGACGAAGGTCACAGGCAGGGCAGTCGCCACACCCTTTGCCGATGACGCCGTTGTAGCAAGTGAGGGTGTTATCGCGAACATATTCCAGTTTGCTGTACTTATCTGCCAGCGCCCAGGTTTCAGCTTTGTTCAACCACATCAACGGGGTACGAATGTCCAGTTCACGATCCATGCCGAGCACCAGTGACTTGTTCATCGCTTGCACGAAATCGTTGCGGCAGTCTGGGTAGCCCGAAAAATCGGTTTCGCACACGCCCGTGATCACGGTTTCTGCACCCAATTGATACGCGTAAATCCCTGCCAATGTCAGAAACAGAATATTGCGCCCTGGCACGAAGGAATTCGGCAAGCCGTTTTCCTGCAACTCATGAGACACAGGAATGTTATCGCGTGTCAGTGAACTGATCGCCAACTCGTTCAACAGGCTAACATCCATGATTTTGTGCGAGGTTGCACCGAGTGTTTTAACAACCTCTGCCGCCACCTCAATTTCTTGCTTGTGGCGTTGTCCGTAATCGAACGTCATACAATGCACTTCGTCAAACTCAGACAATGCTTGGATCAGACACGTGGTTGAATCCTGCCCGCCACTAAAGACGACAACCGCTTTTTTCATGGGTAACCCTTTCGCTCATCACTAAATGCTTTCTATGGGCGAAGTGTAACGCAGAAGCGAGAGCAGCTCTATGCACAGCGATACTTTTCCTTACTCGGAAGACACATCCAAAAAGTAGTGGAAATAGGTAGTGTCTTTCACATAGCCCAGCGATTCATAGAGTTTTTGTGCGCCGATGTTATCGGGTGCAGTTTCTAATGCGAGCCCATTTGCACCGTTTTCAATTGCGAGTGCTTTGGCGGCGTTTAATAGGGCTTTCCCCATGCCTTTTCCTCGCTCGGAATCGAGAACAAACAAATCGTTCAGCACCCAACTGCGTTGCGCTGAGACTGACGAGAAGGTTGGATAAAGTTGGGTGAAACCCACAGCGTCACCGCGTTCATTTCTGGCGAGAAACACCACGGACTCGTTGTTAGAGAGGCGCTCTTGAATAAAGCGCGTGGCCAGTGCGATATCGTCAGGCTTGCCATAAAACACACGATATTGGTTAAACAGGTTGGCAATGGCAGGGGCATCACTGGGTGTTGCTTGAATGATATTCATGTCGAGGGTCCTCCGTGACCACGGGATCTGTTTTTTCGCTACGATGTTTTTTCTAACTGCCATGTTCCGTTGCAGACAGCGTTGGTGACTTTCCAATCACCTTGGATGCGATCATGATTCGCTGTGCCTGTGAAACGGTATCCCCATTTTTGGCTATCGGCATACAAAGCCAGTTCGCCTGTGTCACTGACAAAACCTTCTAAATAGGTGTTGTTGTACATTAGGCGAAGCGACACTTTCCCTTCTTTAATCGTGCCAATAACGCGGGTTTGCAGGCAGATATTATCGCCACTGATATCTGTGCGTTTCCCTTCCCATTCGCCATCAAACTGGGTTGATACGTTGAAAGGTGCAGCAACAGGTAACGGCGGATTGAGTGGGGCTCTGTCGGTACCGAACATGTCTTCAACCATTATCATGAAGAAAAAAGCGGCGGTGGCGGCGATAAGGTACTTATTCATCAAGGGATCTCAACCAAGAAATAAAGACAGTATCAAACTGAAATAGTTGAAAAATATAACATGGGGTGACGCAATGTCAGCTAGACATGCCTCGCAGAGTTTTCGCTGTAGTGGGATTGACAAGACAACAAAAAGGGCACAACAAGTGTGCCCTTCATTGGATGAAATGGGATTGGATTAACCGCTGTATTTCTGCAGCGCTTTCAGGGTTGGTGCGATGTCACCGATGTTGGTTTTCACCCACTCCGCGTTGTAGTAGCTGTCGAGGTAGCGTTCGCCGCTGTCACAAAGCAATGTCACGAGTGAACCGCATTCGCCACGTGCTTTCATCTCTTCAGCCAGCATCAATACGCCCATCAAGTTGGTGCCGGTTGATGGCCCCGCTTTACGCCCGATAATGCTTTCAAGCCAGTGCACCACGGCCACACTGTCAACGTCCGCGATGGTTTCCATACGGTCAATCACGCCAGGAATGAAGCTAGGTTCCACGCGAGGGCGGCCGATGCCTTCAATTTTACTGCCGCGATCCAAGGTTAAGCTTGTATCGCCCGTTTTAAAGTAGTCATGAAATACCGAGTTTTCAGGATCGACCGCCATCAATTGTGTTGGGTGACAGCGATAACGAATAAAACGACCGATGGTTGCGGAGGTGCCGCCAGTGCCTGGGCTCATCACAATCCAGCTTGGGATTGCGTGGCGCTCATACGTCATTTGTTCAAAAATGCTGTTAGCAATGTTGTTGTTGCTGCGCCAGTCAGTGGCACGTTCTGCGTAAGTGAACTGATCCATGTAGTGACCGTTTAGTTCTTCAGTAAGTCGGTGCGATTCCGCATAAATCTCATCAGAGCGCTCAACGAAATGGGCCTCACCACCGTAGAATTGGATCTGCTCGATTTTCTTTTTCGACGTGGTTTTTGGAACCACTGCGATAAAACGTAATCCCAACAGGCGCGCAAAATAGGCTTCAGAAATGGCGGTACTGCCTGATGAAGATTCAATGATGGTGGTGTCTTGATTGATCCAACCGTTACACAGTGCATACAAGAAAAGAGAACGCGCAAGACGATGCTTCAAACTGCCTGTTGGGTGTGTACTTTCATCCTTTAGGTAGATATCGATATCGTCAAAGTACGGGATATCCAGCTTGATCAAATGGGTATCCGCCGAGCGCTGAACATCGGCTTCGATTTTACGGATAGCTTCGCAGACCCAGTGGGATGGAGTGGCACAGCAAGGGGCGTCAGTCATCATTGGCAGTTCTCAGTGTCTTAATGGGTATAATTAAACTTTAACTGCTTGTTCAGAGTATTGTTTTTCCATTTGCGTACGAATAATCGAATGTGCTAGAAATTTATTCTACAATTTTCGCTTAGGTGAAAATAATTTCTCCATTGGGCAGATTGGTAAAACAATGGCTGCTTAAATGGGCAAGTAGAGTAGTATATTGATGACTGTCACATTAGATAACGTTGACCGCCAATTGTTAGATTGTTTACAGCGAGATGCCTCGATGTCGTTGGCTGATCTTGCGGAGCGTGTCAACCTCACGACCACGCCGTGTTGGAAGCGATTAAAGCGCCTAGAAGAAAGCGGCGTGCTGCGAAAGCGCGTCGCGCTGCTTGATCCAGAAACACTTGGCTTGTCCTTTACCGCGTTTGTGCACATCAAAACCTCCAATCACTCAGAAACTTGGTATCGTGCATTTGTGGAGGCAGTAACGCCGTTTCCCGAAGTGATGGAATGCTACCGCATGGCAGGCGAATACGATTACATGATGAAAGTGCAAGTCGCTGACATGGCCGCGTATGACCGTTTCTATAAGAAGCTGGTGAACAGCATAGAAGGGCTGACGAACGTGACATCCACGTTCGCCATGGAGCCGCTAAAATACACCACCGCATTGCCACTCGTTTAACGTGCTGATGGCTTGCTCTGAATCCAATAAGCGATAAAAAGAACAATGGATGCCTGTTTTTGCCGCCGCGCACCTCAATGTGTGCGGGTCTGAAACCGGCAGGTTAAGGAAAGTGAATGCGAATATTCGTCGAACTCAGTTGGTATTTTCGACAGCAGTGGAAGCGCTATGCCGGCGCAATTGGCTTCCTCATGTTGGTGTCTCTGTTTGAATTGATCCCACCGAAAGCCATTGGTTGGCTGGTGGATGGCGTCATGGCCGGGGATGTTAGTCGTAACACACTGCTGACCGCCTTGGGCGGGGTTGGCGCATTGTGGGGGTTGGTGTACGTGTTACGCGTGGTATGGCGCGTGTGGTTGTTTGGTGCGGCCGCAGAGCTTGGCACTGTGCTGCGCGACAAACTGTATCGCCACTTTACGACACACTCACCGCGCTTCTTCGAACGTTATCGCACCGGCGATCTCATGGCGCGCACCACCAATGATGTGAAAGCCGTGGTGATGACGGCAGGTGAAGGCGTGCTTACCGCTGCAGACTCCGCCATCATGGGACTGGCTGTGCTGGTCGTGATGACCACCACCATCAGTTGGGAACTCACCATTCTCGCCTTGCTCCCTATGCCCGTGATGGCGATTCTGGTAAACCGGTTCGGCACACAGTTGCACCATCGTTTCTCCGCCTCGCAAGCCGCGTTTTCCTCGCTCTCAGATGAAACCCAATCGTCGCTCAACGGCATTCGTATGATCCGCGCGTTTGGCTTGGAGCAACAGCAAATCCAACGCTTTAACGCTGTGGCAGATGACACGGGCGAGAAGAACATGGACGTCGCCAAAGTGGATGCCATGTTTGATCCGGTTATCTACCTCACCATTGGCGCGTCTTTCTTCTGTTCGATCAGTGGTGGTGGTTATTTGGTGGCAACGGGCGCGATGACGCTGGGCGAGCTCACCGCATTTACCTTGTACCAAGGCTTGATGATCTGGCCGATGTTGGCGATCGCTTGGCTGTTCAACATCATCGAGCGTGGCTCGGCGGCGTGGATCCGCATTAAAGAATTATTGAATGAAACGCCGGATTTGGTGGATGGCGAGAAAAACCTGCCTACTGAACGCGAAACGCTCTCCGTCGCGATCGATCAGTTCACATGGCGCGGCCAAGAGGTGCCCGCGTTGCGGGACGTGCACCTTGATTTACCCCCCGGAAAAATGCTCGGCATTGCGGGGCCTGTGGGCAGCGGGAAATCGACCTTATTGAGCTTGTTACTCCGCTTTGAAGATCCCGTCCAAGGATTTGTGTCATACGGTGGTACGTACTTACCTGAATTTCGTTTGGGCGAATGGCGCGCCAAAATGGCCGTTGTCACTCAAACCCCTTTCCTGTTTTCCCGCAGCATTGCGGACAACATTGCCTTAGGAAAGCCAGATGCCACGCGCGAAGACATTCGCACTGCCGCGGCATTTGCGTGTATTGATGACGATATCATGCAGTTTCCTGAAGGCTATGAGACCCAAGTCGGTGAGAAAGGCATTACCTTGTCGGGTGGGCAAAAGCAGCGTATATCCATTGCGCGCGCCCTTTTGCTCGATGCCGAAGTGTTAATCCTAGATGATGCCTTATCCGCCGTCGATGGGCACACAGAGCACCACATTCTGAAAAACCTGCATGACCGCGCACAACACCAAACCACGGTCGTGATTGCGCATCGGTTGTCGGCACTTGAAGCCGCCGATGAAATCATCGTGCTGCAAAAAGGCCATATCGAAGAACGTGGCACCCACGCCGAACTCTTGAATGCCAACGGGTGGTATGCCGAAATGCAACATTATCAGCAACTCGAACAAGCGTTGGAGGAGGCGTAATGAATAAGCGCGAGATTTTAAAACGCCTGCTGAGCTATTTGTTCGAAGACAAAAAAAGCTTTGCCATTGCTGCGGTGTTCTTGCTGATTGCGGCGGCGGCAGACGTCAGTGGACCGTGGTTAATTCGCATTTTCCTTGATGATTATGTCTCGAAAGATCATTACCCCGCGATGATGTTGTGGGCGTTGGCAATTGGCTACATCACGGTAACGATATTGTCCGGCTTCCTGCATTACGCCTACGGCATTCGGTTCAGTCGCATCGCCGTGGATATCGTGCAAATTATCCGCAAAAAGGTGTATGCCAGCATCATTAATCAGCCCTTGTCTGCGTTTGATTATGTGCCTGCAGGCAAGCTGGTCTCCCGCGTCACCAATGACACCGAGTCGCTCAAAGAGCTATACGTTCAGGTCGTCGCGAGCTTTCTGCAAAGCTTGGCGCTGATTACGGCCATGCTGACTGCCATGTATTTACTCAGCCCGATGCTGACCCTCGTGGTGGCGATTTTGCTGCCGTCCGTGGTACTGGTCATGTACTACTACCAACGCCGCTCGTCCGATCCTTACCGAGAATCCCGTGACTTGCTGACCGACATTAACGGCGTGATGAGTGAATCGATTCAAGGGATGAGCCTCATTCAATTGATGGGGCAAGAACAGCGTTTCTCCGAGCGCTTTGCCTCACTGAATGAACGTCATCTCGGGGCAGAAGTGCGCATCGTAAAAATCAACGGCATCTTCCTGCGCCCATTGATTGATTTGCTTTCTGGCATCGCGCTGGTGTCTTTGGTCGCTATCTTTGGCTGGCAAGGTCATGAAGTGATTGGTGTCGGTGTGCTGTATGCCTTCATCAGTTACCTCGGCCGCGTGACAGAACCATTGATCGAACTGATGCAGCGTTTGTCGCTGTTGCAGCAAGCCATCATGGCGGGCGAGCGATTGTTCGAACTGATGGATGCGACGCAACACCAATACGGCGACGATGATACGCCCATAGCACGCGGCGATATCAGCGTGTCTGACGTGAATTTCAGTTATGACGGCACAACGCCGGTACTGAATAACATCTCTGTCTCTGTGAAAGAAGGTGGTTTTCTTGCACTGGTGGGGCACACAGGCAGCGGCAAAAGCACACTGGCTTCCTTGCTGATGGGCTTCTATCCTCCAAGTGCGGGTGACATCCGTTTAGGCGGTCGCCCCATTGCGTCACTCAGCCAAAACGCACTGCGCAATGGCATTGCTTTGGTGCAACAAGACCCGCATGTGTTGTCTTCATCGTTTCGCGACAACGTCACGCTGGGTCGAGATGTGTCTGACGACGCCGTGTGGGAAGCGTTGAGGTTGGTCGATATGGCCGATTACGTGCGTGAATTACCCAAGGCGTTAGATACCTTGTTGGGCACGGGCGATGTGAGCTTATCCGCAGGCCAAAAGCAGCTTTTGGCCTTGGCGCGAGTGCTGGTGGATAAACCGCGCATCCTGATCCTTGATGAAGCCACCGCGAATATTGACTCTGGTACTGAAGAGCGCGTGCAACAAGCGCTGTCTGCCCTTCGTCACACCATGACGATTGTCGTGATTGCTCACCGTCTTTCGACCATTGCAGATGCCGACAACATTATGGTGCTGCACCGTGGGCATGTGGAAGAACAAGGTACGCATCAAGCGCTACTTGCACAACAAGGTCGGTATTGGCAGATGTATCAATTGCAGAAAACCCGGGCGCATTTGAAGGAGTTAGAAAAGATTGCGTGTGGGAAAAGAGGGGAGAGCAGAGCCTAGAGTCTAGGGCCTAGGATCTAGGATCTAGGCCCTTATATGGACTCCCTCGGTGATTCAACAAGAAGCTTTTGTAAAACGG
>JBELME010000199.1:0-8057 GCA_042096095.1 Enterovibrio sp. | reverse complement strand
TTGTAAAAACCGTTGTGATATACCGTCACACAAAATGCGATTTTGGAAGACGCCTCCTGCCAATCCAATGTGGTCAAAATTAAACTTTTTACGGCAATGTAGGGTTACCTCCCATACCGTTTCAATTAACGAAGCGTGGAAATTTGCAGCACGAGTTTGAGGAGACACTTTGAAATCAAATAGTTCCGGTACCAGTGTTCGCCAATCCATTTGAATAAATTCGTCGTTTTTCTGGACCAACGTTAACGGCATAACCTTAGAGGGCGTCGACGCAACGCTTTCCAACATCATCGGCGCCTGCCCTTCATAAGAGACTTCGCTCTGTTCACAGCAGGCAAATGCCGCCGCGTCGAACAGTCTTCCCATTGAACTACTAACATGACAATTGAGTTCGTTTTGCCATGCGTTGTAGCTTAATTGTTGTGGATCAAATGGTTTAAAATCAATGCCGGTGAAATTAGTACCCCACACTAGTGATGCTGCACTTCGCCATGGTTGATTTGGAACCTTGTTGCCGCCTTGCAACTTCATAGGCGCTAATGAGGCAACACGTTTCCAATTGCCCGGCGTCCCACAAAAAACTTCCCCTCCCCACATCTCGCCATTCTCGCCTAATCCCGTTCCATCCCACACGAAAACCAAGCTTGGTGTCGATATTTCAGCAGCTAATGCCCACGCTGATGCATGAGCGTGGTGATGTAAAACTTTAGTAGTCGGTAGTTCACTGCCTTTGGCCCAACGGGAACTGATATAGCCAGGATGGCTATCGCAAAGAATACGCTGTGGATGAACATGATAGAGAGCTTGAAAGTCACTGATACATTTTTCAAAGTGCGCTTGCATTATCGGAGAATCGAGGTCGCCAATATGCGGTGTTACGATAAGTCGATTGTTCAAAGCTATTGCGACTGTATTTTTCTGATTCGCGCCAACAGCAAGCATTGGTTCCTGCACAGTATATGGCAATGATAATTCTATCGGACTTATACCCCGCCCCAGGCGAATTGGAATGGTGCCTGACTTAAGCGTTCGCAGCACAGAATCATCCAGTTTGTGAAAAATGTCTCGATTATGGTGCACGAAGATGTCTGCCAACATCGTAAGGTGTTGCTGTGCCGATGACGTCGATGTGACCATCGGTTCACCGTAAATATTTCCTGACGTAGCCACCATGGGGCGATTGAATTGCTGCATAATGAGTAAATGCAGTCCGCTGCACGGCAACATCACCCCCAAATCACGAAGCATGGGCGCTACGTTATCTGCAATGGGTACATTCGATTGCTTTTTTGCAAGTAAAATGGGTCGCACGGGGCTTAGTAAGAGCGCTCTTTGATGACTGTCTACAGCAACGCATTTATCTAACCAATCCTCACTTGTTTCGTCTGCACGAGGCTCTGGGAGCATGACCGCGAAAGGTTTATCTGGTCTATTTTTACGCTGGCGTAAAAGGTCTACCGCTTCAGTGCTTTGTGCGTCACAGAGCAAGTGATAACCGCCTATACTTTTTAACGCGACAATTTTGCCTTGATTCAAATATGCGACAACCGTTGCTACAACATCAACATCGCCTTGCGAGACCACGCGCCCGCCGACAGTTGAACAAAATACTTCAGGCCCGCATACGCGACAGCTTATTGGTTGAGCATGAAAGCGCCTATCAGTTGGCGATTGATATTCTTTACGACATAACTCACACATTGGAAATGCTGACATACTCATGTTCTTTCTGTCGTATGGCATTGCTCGCAGCATAGAAAATCGTGGACCACATTTACTGCAAGCGATAAAGCTATAGGTGCCACGTCGGTTAGTATTTGACAGTAACTCAGCTTTACACGCTCCACACAAATAGACCTCTTTGGGGATTGATATCGCCCCGCACGCTATATCATGACCGCTTTCTTTTATCGTGAACGAGTCTACATTACTCAGTTTAACCTGCTTCTTTTCCAGCAAGGATATGGAAACTAGCGACCCATTGTTCAGTAAGTCGAATACAAATTGTTCAACGTCTAGCTCAGTGCCTTCAGCGTGTATTCGCACACATCCACAGTCGTTTTGTACCCAACCAACAATACTTTTTTCATACGCTAAGCAGTAAACTAACGGTCTGAACCCAACCCCCTGGATGACTCCAGTAATGTTCAACTCATAGGCGATAGTTTTACTCTTATTCGTATTGGCAACATATGTGCGGGCAGTTGTCATCACTTCATCTCCACCTTTAGCGTATTCCCCTTTTTGATAACATTTGTTATCGAGCGCTCACCAGAGCTATACCAAATTCGGCAAGCCCCCTCATCAGACACCATACATGCGCCTTTAGGGGATGCTGGTTTGCATTCCTGACCAAAAAACGGGCACGCATCAGGTGCCATTTTTCCGAGGATCACTTTTTCACAGGGCGATGTGGTTTCAGGAACGTTTTGCGCACATTGCGAAGGGAAATCGACTGGCGCATAATCGTTTGTGGCGTCTAGGTGCGATAGTCTCGAAGCAAAGGAAAATCCAGAACCAGGAATAACACCAATTCCTCGCCAATGTGCGTCAACGATAGTGAACGCTTTATTGATTATTGCTTTAGCTGCTGCATTGCCGTTTTGCTTTACCACTTCGGGATAGCGGTTACTCAGTGTGACGACTTTATTTGAACAATTACCGAGCAGCGTTTGGAGCGACAACAGCAAACTTTCTGGATGAAAACCAGCAATACTGACAGGCAAATTATGATGGTCGATTGCAAACTGCCATTCTTCACTACCCATAATTGTCGCAACGTGGCCAGGCGCAATCAGTGCATCAAAAGTATTCGGTTGACTCTCAAGCACATGGGCAACTGCTGGCCAAGTAAGTCGTCCAGACAATAAAACTTTAAAGTTATTGGGTAAATCATTAAGCAGTGTTGCTGCAATCGGTGCCATAGTCGTTTCAAAACCAACAGCAAAAAACACAATAACCTTACGAGGTTCTTCCAATGCTATAGATACCGCTTCTTGAGGAGAAGATATCGGACGGATATCGGCCCCTTGATTTTTTGCGTCTATCAATGAGCTACAGCCACCCATTTCGTGTTCGACTGGGACGCGGAGCATGTCACCAAAACTAACGATAACGACATTTTCGTTAATGGCTAAGTGTATCGCGTATGCAATATCCTCTTCGGGGCAAATACAAACGGGGCACCCTGGCCCAGGTATCAGATGAATATTGTGCTGAAACAACGTTCTAAATCCAGCGCGCGTAATCGCACGCTCATGGCCACCGCAAACATTAAGAATACGAAACGGTTTTGAAAGCGAGGTATTCTTAATGTCTCTTAGCAACGATTCAACACTGTACATAAGACTTTAGACTCCGCTATTTTGTAACGACTGAGACTGATGAGCTGTAATGGCGTGCGTAAAATAAGAAAACCAACGCTCTAGATGTTGACTTTTCAATGAAGACACTTCGAGAACGGGCGCATCGTTGCCCACTTTACGAAATGATTCAATCGCGCGAGGTACATTGAATTCATCGTGAAATTGCAAGTAATCGGTCTTAGAAATAAGCATGACGTCCGCGGCACGAAACATCACTGGGTACTTTTCAGGCTTATCCTCACCCTCTGGCACGGACAGCAAAATAATGTTTAAGTGCTGTCCTAAATCAAAACACGCTGGACAAATCAAATTGCCAACATTCTCTATAAACAAAACGTCTAGTTTTTGTAAGCTAAATCTTCCAAGTACCTTTTGCACCATACTGGCGTCCAAGTGACACCCTTGGCCCGTGGCGATTTGCTCCGCCTGCACACCATGACGTCTAATTCTATTTGCGTCATTTTCAGTTTCGAGGTCGCCTTCAATCACCGCCATCGCGTATTGCGACTTAAGCGCACGTATCGTTTCTTCGAGTAGCCGGGTTTTTCCACTGCCTGGGGATGACATCAAATTAATCACTAGTACATTATGTGCGTCAAATAAAGCACGGTTTGCTATCGCTTGGCTGTCATTGTTGCTTTTTAAATTTGCGTGAACCTCAACGATATTTGCTGATGGCTTGTCAGTTTTCTCTGATTTTACTTGCGTTTCGCAACCACAGTTACCGCACATGTTTTCTCTCCTTTGATTCTGTAAAATTGTCAGGTGCGATAAACTCTATTCGTTGCAATATAAATTCATCGCCCTCAATGAGGTCGGTTTGCCAAGCACCGCAACTTGCACATAGGATACTATTCACCGAAACTCGGCTGAATTCGCCACACAATTTACAGCGTATCTTGATAGCGCTTGTGTCAATTCTAAGCGTTGCCTGATCGCCAATGGTGTGAGTTCTACACGCCAAGAACGCATGGTGCAGCAAGTCAGGCTCAACACCTGACAGTGGGCCGACTTTGACGTGAACCAGACTGACAGACTTATTCATGTTTGCTCGCTGGTGAACAGCGACTGTGTCAAGCAAGCTATAGCAAAGACTAATTTCATGCATCGTAAGCAATGACCTGATCGAGCATCTCCCATGTCACCTGCGCTTCATCATAGGTGATCACTTGGAGAGCATAACCAACATGTACCATCACATAGTCGCCAACTTTGACCTCTAGCCCTTGCACTAAATGTAAACTCACCTCGCGAGAGACACCTTTCGCTTCACACGTTGCGTTAAAGCCTTTAATTGCAATGACTTTCATGGGGATAGCGAGACACATTACTGTTTTACCCGTTGATAGGGCCTACTTGCTCTAGCTCGATAAATAAACAGCGCAACGGTGACAAGCACGATTGTTGACACCAGAGATCCCAAAAGTAGTGAATGATCGCCTTGATGACCCGGGTGCGCATAACTAACGGGTGAACCTACCACCAGATAAAAAAAGGCAATTAAAGAAGTAACTGACTTTCTAATACTATTTTTGATTTTCATAATATTCCTCAAGTAAGGTTAACGAACTTTTAGACGCAAACGCTCTTCCCCTGTTTCGTCCATTACGTGCACGGCACATGCTAAGCAGGGGTCAAAACTATGAAGTGTTCGCAAAATCTCTAAAGGTTGGTCAGGATCATGTAGCGTATGTTTATCTTGCAGAGCGGCTTCATAAGCACCTGCCTGTGAGTTGGGATCTCGAGGTCCAGCGTTCCATGTCGTAGGCACGACACATTGGTAATTCTCAATTTTGCCATTTTGCATGACCAACCAATGCCCCAACGCGCCACGAGGCGCTTCCATCACGCCTACCCCCTGGCCTTTAATTGGCCAATTGGTAGGGTCAAAATACAGAGGGTTAAACGTATCGGTATCGCCCTTTGCGATATTATCCAATAGTTGGTCATACCAAGACTGTAGCTGGTTAACCACAATTTTTGTTTCCACTGCTCTGGCGAGCGTCCTACCGAGTGTGGAGAAAAGTGCAGAGGTCTCTAAATCCAAGATAGAAAGAGATCGATTAACGATGTCTTGCGCAGCGGCATCTTTTTTAGCATACATCATTAGCACGCGAGCCAGCGGTCCCACCTCCATCGCATGGCCTTTCCAACGCGGACTTTTCAACCATGAATATTCAGCCCCTACATTTAGGTGCTTGTAAGGCGGTTTCGGACCAGTATACTCGAGTGTTGTTTGTCCATTAAAAGGGTGTAAACCACTTGCGTTCCCTCCACTATATCGATACCAGGAGGAAGAGACGAATTCTTGAATTTCAGAGGGATCATCTAGATCAAGGTCATGCACTTTACTCAAGTCTCGACCAAGTATTGCACCTCGTGGAAACAAGAAAGAATCAGGGTCATCCATTGATGTCATAGGTAAGTCTCCATAGGTAAGAAAGTTACCCAGCCCTTCCCCTCGTGTCCCCCACTCTTTGTAATAACCCGCAATCGCCACAATATCGGGGTAATACACCTGATCGACAAAGCTCTTCATTTGCGTGATAGCATCTTGTAATTGCACTAATCGACGCGTGTTAATACCCGTTGACGCATTGAGATTAATCGGTGAAGGCACGCCGCCAACGACAAAATTAGGATGAGGGTTTTTCCCTCCAAATATGGTGTGAACTTTTACAACTTCACGCTGCCACGTTAGCGCATCTAAATAATGTGCTAATGCCATCAAGTTAACTTCAGGTGGCAGTTTATAGCCAGGATGCCCCCAATACGCGTTACTGAATATCCCTAGCTGCCCAGACTCAACCAGCGTTTTGACTTTTTGCTTCATATCTTTGAAATATCCCGGCGATGAACGAGGATAATCACTCAATTGACCGGCGAGCGCAGCGGTTCTCGTTGGATCTGCATCTAGTGCAGAAACAACGTCAACCCAATCTAGGGCATGCAAGTGATAAAAATGCATCACGTGATCATGCACATATTGGGTTGCAATCATGATGTTTCTTATCAGTTGTGCATTTTGAGGGATAGCCATTTCTGCTTCACTCAGTACGCCTATTGAAGTACGTGACTGTCGGTGCCCTTTTTTACCATGTTGCATCGGTCCTTTTGGCATAGATGTCATGGAGGGCTTTCCAATGGCAACCCCTAATTTTGCGTTTGACCGCCAAGCTTTTCTAATTGCATCTTCGACAGCACGCACCGATGCCATACCATGCACCAGCGTGCAGACGCCACAGATACGTTGCGCAAAAGCCCAAGCGTCACGCGGATCTCTGCCTTGTAAAATCAGTTCAATTCCCCGAACAGACGTGCCTGATGAGAACGCCTGTTTGATGGTATTCCCATCCATTTCAGCTTCTATTCGAAGATGCCCTTCAATTCGAGTGATAGGATCGACGACTAACCGGTTGTTACTTGCTGTATTTTCCATGAGCCTTGCCTATTATCTTATGAGTTTTTCCCAGCATGCTTCTGTGCACCTTTGCCGGGTTTGGATTTGTACCACTCCCATGGACCCAAGGCTTGGTAAAAGCTGCTTTTATCCCAGAAATCGGGCTCAGAGCAACCAAGACACGGATGGCCAGATTCGATAGGAAAACTCGTGCCTTGATTCCATTTAACCGTTGCACATGCGTTAAAGGTTTCGGGCCCTTTACAACCAAGTTCGAACAAACACCACCCATTTTTTGCCCCCTCATCATCAAACGATTTTGCAAATTTACGTTGTTCAAAAAATGGGCGTCGATAACATCTGTCATGGATGCTTTCACCAAAAAAAGCGAGTGGGCGTTGTAATTCGTCGAGATCAGGGAAACGCTTAAACGTCAGGTAATGAACCAACACAGCTGTAATCGCGATAGGCAGTGGCGGACAGCCTGAAATGTTTACGATTGGCTTGTCTGTAATAATGTCGCTTACTGCCACTGCCCCCGTCGGATTTGGGTTTGCTTTAGGGATCCCGCCAAAAGACGCGCAGGTACCGATGGCAATAATACCCGCAGCATCTTTTGCCGATTCTCTCAGCATATCGACATTACTCATGCCACTGATCGTTGAGTATCCTGGGTTACCCACCGGAACCGAACCATCAACCAACAACAAATATTGCCCTTTGTGCGCGTTCATCGCCGCACGCCTAGCGTCTTCAGCTTGCTCTCCCGCAGCAGCCATTATCGTATGCTGATAATCCAACGAAATATGATCGAAAATAAGGCTTTCCAATGTGGGAGCATGAGAGCGCAATATTGCTTCGGTACACCCTGTGCACTCTTGAAAGGGCAACCAAATCACAGAGGGTCTTCTCGCATTGCCAAGGGCAGTCGCCAAATCGGCAACAGCGCTTTGCGGCAATGCCAGTAAAGACGCCGTTGTAGCGCAAAACTTAAGAAATGTGCGTCTTGAGATACCGGACGCTTGTAACTGCTTGTTTAATGTTGGTAGCGCCATTTCAATCCTCCTTAGCCGTTTCATCAGAAGATTGATGAGACAACGAATGGATGTCAGACACTATATTGCTGAGCGATAACACCATATCTTCTGGCTGAGATTTTATGATTGGTGGACAGGTACAGATATGAACGTATTTGCCCATGATCTCCACATCTTCGTTATAGTGAATTTCAAGCCAAACGCCTGCGTAGCGTGATTCGATTAGCACCGTATCACCCAGCGCCTGAATATCAG
>JBELME010000198.1:0-8117 GCA_042096095.1 Enterovibrio sp. | reverse complement strand
GGAGATCATCGAAATGTATGACGCGGAACATCGAATCTTGAGCACTCATGACGTTGCTGAGAGATTGGGTGTCAGCCAGTCATCGATATACCGCATTGTTCAAACGCTGATTGATAAAAACTACCTGAAGAAAGTCGCAAGAAATGCTTATACCATCGGCCCTCAAGTGGTTTCCCGCGGTTTTTCATATTTGGCGGGGCAGAATTTGGTGGATGTCGCTGCACCGCACTTGCAGCGGCTACGAGATGAAACCAGTATTTCTTGCCATTTGTCGGTAAGAGACGGGTTAGAGACGTTGTATATTTATCGGGCACAAGCGTCACAACGGTTATCGGTGAATATCCCTCTGGGAACAAGGCTTCCATGTCATACGAATGCGATGGGACGCATCTTGCTGCAGCAGCTCAGCGACATTGAATTGAGTGCGGTTTATCAAAACATTCAGTTGGATGTATACGCAAAATCTAACCCTCAAACGCTTCCGGAACTTAAGCACTTAATCGCGACAGAAAAGAAGCAAGGGTTTGCTTTCTCGCGTTCTGACAACGCGACGGCCATCGCTGTGCCGATCAGGGATTATCTCGGTAAGATCATTGCCGCCATTAACATATCGGGCGCAGAACAAATCATGGACAAGCAGCATCAATTCGAGGCTGCCAAAACGAGTCTGCTAAACACTGCCAGAGCGATTTCGGATCAAGCGCCGACGTAAGTGGGAGTTAGATGGGATGTTGTGAATATCATCGCGTTGCGTATTGCTTGAAATCAACGCGATGTTCATTCAGGTGCGAATGAGGGTTAGTCTACATTCAACTTTATCTTTGATCCTGGGGGCAGGTCTTTGATTTGATGTGCAAGATCGCCTGAGAAGCGTATGAGCTCAACGAGCGAGATCGTTTTAAAATTCGATGCATTGTATTCACCACCTAATGAAGCTGGAATGACAAAGCAGTACTTTTTGTTGTCCGTTAATTCACCGAGTGCTTCTTTAGCCATGCTGACCAAAACACGTATGTACCAATCTTGGAGAAACTCTTGATCGTTCGAGAGAAGATCGAGTTCCTGTCGATTTTCTGCGATTATTTCACATGCGAGTTCTTCAGGAAAGATACGCCAATAGCGACTTTCATCATCCTTTACAATGAGGTTTCCAAAATCATTTTCTCCCACGACGTCAGTCGCATTAAGGCCAATCCAGCCCCAACTTGCGTTAATTTCTGCAACAAGATCCATCTTTAATTCCAATTAAGTAATAGCGTATGAAGTATTATCACTTCATAGGCAAACCATGTTACTTACGACCAAATTTACGGTCTTGAAACGCTCTGCGTTGCTTCGTGATTTCATAAAGCACAATCCCGCTAGAAGTGCCTAGGTTTAGGCTCTCGATTAAGCCAAACATGGGAATGCTTACGCATAAATCACATGACTCAATGGCTTGTTCACTGAGCCCTCTGGACTCATTACCAAACCAGACCGCGAGTCGTTTCTGTGTAAAATCCCCTTCGCTTAGGTCGATGTTTACCTTCCCTTTCACGTGAGGAGATGTGGCTACAGAGACAAACTTATTATTTTCTAAGTGCTCAATGCAAGCGAGTGTGAGTCAAAACGCTTTACGAAGCTCCACTTAATGGCGGACGCTGATGGCTTTGACAATGGATTCCAATGCCGCATCTCTTGCCAGTCGTGAGGCAGCGCGTTGGTTTCGTCAACGATGTAGACTTTTTCAGCACCCAAGGCGTTAACATTTCTAACAACAGAACCAATGTTTTTGAATGTCTTTGGATTTTCTAGAACCACAATAAGGTTTTTACATTGTGCATTTTTGATTTCGTTCGCGCGTTCTCTCAAGGGACTTTTTTCGTTTAGTTCACTACCCACAAATTTTTCTCTTTCCATAAAGTGATTTAACGTTAACTGGCTGGAATCAGGAATACGCGATTTGGCTTTCGCTCTTATCTGCTCTTTCTCGCATCTCGCTACTCAAATCTCGCTTCTCACAACTATATCTTCACAGCAAGCACTGCAAACGTATCGCCGATCCCCACGTTAGCAAGATGCCTTCTCGCGGCCAAAATCCCACTACGTTTAGCATGATATTCAACAGGTGCTTCACCTGTACGTTCCATTGAATAGATACGGGCAATGAGGTCGCCGCGTTGGACTTCGTCGCCAAGGGAAACGCACATTTCCAATATACCTCGATGTTCTGCATGAAGGTAACAATCAGCATCTGGGATTTCGAGGGAAATTGGGTCTGACAGTGGGGGTAAATAGGCCTGCTTTAACACACCACTGAACACGAGAAAATTGTGAATACCACGGTTCACCATGGCGATGGTGTCGGGGGTTGTTGTACCACCACCTCTGAGTTCCGTCGTGACGAACACCTTGCCTTGGTCTTCAACCGCGGTGTCGTAGAGTTGGGTCGCATCGATTTCTTCCATGAAGAACATGTAGGGCGCACCAAACAATTGCGCGCCTTCGGAACATCGAGATTCAAGCGCTTTGTCTGGTAGACGATGCGCGGCGGCAAAAGGAAGAATATCGAGTGTCTTACCGCCAGAATGAATATCCAATGCCGTATCGCAGAGCGGAATTAAATAGCGAGTGAAGTAATCCGCCATACGCTCTGTCATTGAACCATAGGGGTGTCCAGGGAAAGCGCGGTTCATGTTGCCATTATCAATAGGGGATACACGACTGCCGGTTTCAACGGCAGGTTGGTTCATCATCGGGACGATAATAACGCGACCCTGAATATCTTTGATGTTTAGCTGGTGGCTGAGTTTTAACAAGCCTGTGATGCCTTCATATTCATCCCCGTGATTTCCTCCCGTCAGCAGAGCCGTAGGTCCCTCACCGTTTTTGAAGACACAAATTGGCGTCATGATTGCGCCCCATGCGGAGCCATCATGGGAGTAGGGGAGTTTTAGGAACCCGTGCTGGATACCTTCTTGGTCAAAATCGACGGTTGCGCTGACCGAACTGGCAGGGAGTGATTGACTCATTGAGTGGAATTCCTCAAATATCGATTAAAAGCTTTATGTCTTGAGTGTGGCAAAGGAATAAAGATATCGCAGGGCTGCGATATCTTTTTTACTGCATGAAGTCAGTGTTTTATGAACAGTTGCCTTGGGAAATCGCATAAGGTTTCAGCACCGTATTTGGTAATCACAATGCTTTCTGTGGTTTCCATTCCCCAATCATCCATCCATAAACCCGGCATGAAATGGAATGTCATGCCTTCTTTCAATACGGTTTGGTCCGAATCGCGAAGACTCATGGTGCGTTCGCCCCAATCTGGCGGGTAGCTCAAGCCAATAGGGTAGCCGCAACGTGTTCCTTCGCGGTCAAAGCCATATTTCTGCATGGTTGCATCAAGTGCCGCCGCGATGTCGCCACAGGTGTTCCCCGGGCGTGCGATCGCTAATCCGGCTTCCAAGCCTTCATTGAGCGCGTCATTCGCACGTTTAAAAACATCCCCCGGTTCACCTAAATAAATGGTGCGTGAAAGCGGGCAATGGTAACGGCGATGTGCACCCGCAATTTCAATAAACGTGCCTTCACCTTTGACAAAAGGTTTGTCATCCCACGTTAAATGGGGGGCAGCCGCATCAATCCCTGAGGGGAGAAGCGGCACGATGGCGGCATAGTCGCCGAAATGATGTTCATGCCCCAACACGGCTTGCTTATTTATTTCTGCCACCAAAATGTGCTTGGGTAATCCGGGTTCAATCAAGTCGTAAGCCACGCGATGCATGTTCTCGACGATGCGAGCGGCAATGCGCATGTAGGTGAGTTCTTGATCTGATTTCTCTGCGCGACACCAATTGACCAAGGATGTCGCATCAACAAATGATGCGAAGGGGAGGTTGTCTTTGAGTGATTCAAACGCGGTAGCGCTAAAGTAGTAATTGTCTTTCTCAATGCCGATTTTACCGCGATCCCAAAGATGCTCACTCAAAATGTAATTGGCGAGATATTCCATAGGGTGACATTGGGGGTTCATGACGTAAACGTCAGGATAACACGTGACATTGTCACGATGCATGTAGACCGTACGCTGCGCGCCTTTGGCATCCATTGCCCGGCCAAACCAAATAGGTTCACCTGTTGAGCCTACAATCACACATTGAGGTACGTAAAAAGACCAACCGTCATACCCTGTTAGCCACGCCATATTGGAGGGGTCGTGGACGATAAGGGTATCGATTTCATGTTTTTCCATGGCCGCACGAACTTTCGCCAGCCGGACGCCGAACTCATCAAGCGTAAAATTAAGCACAACGTCACTCATGCCCCTTTCTCCTCAAAATACCGCCCTGTCGGACGAACGTTGACGTGTACAGAGTCATCGCCAGTCATCAGCTTGTGGTGAAATTCGGGGTCGATATTCCACCCAAATGAGCAAGATGACTGTTTTGCCTCTCAGCTTTGCTTCACTTCGACGCCAGTTAAGGGGGAAAAGGAAGCGAGTTTTTGTCGTAAGAAAATCTCCAAATTTTCATCTTTTTGAATCAATGCGATGCTGAATTGAGCTCGCTACTGATAAGAACGTTTTTTACGTGCTTGTTTTAGACTTACACCAGTGGTTGATATTTGTACAATAAATAATTAAGCACGATGTGGGCATTATGGAGGGAAGTATTGGGTAAGAACGCCGAAGATAGGCGCTAAGATGGTCAATCCGCCCGAAAATATCAGTCGGGTTATTTACACGTAAAGTTTCTATTGTGAGACATTCAAGGTGCTAACTCATTACCGAAATCTCAAATCCGCCACGACGAGAGTATGGTAAGTCACATCAATAACGTCGCCCTCTTTGTGTTTGTCCGCGCGATTGAGAATGAAGAGTGGTATAGGGTTTTAATGTAATTTTCAGTGTATGTCCGGAGGCAAAGCTGAATCGATAAATATTCTCGGGAGTGTGTTTTTGGTAAGCAGATGAATCACTCTCGTTGAATCAGGGTGGGATAGCGGCCTCATCAAAGAAGCGCTGGCGCGGCTGATATCAGGTTGAATGATGTGTCTAAACATGTAACTTATAACTCGAAAGATAGCTGTAAAAACGAAAGCAATGGCAAATGGAATGCGAGGTTTCAAAAATAGGGCTTTCGGTAATTTAGATCGCACTCTCAAATGCGATCAAAGACACCGATTCAAGCCACTGAAAGTGGCTCTATGAGAACCCGATACGGGTTTGGTCATTCAAAGTGAACAATGTTTAGGGATTGAAATGATATGGCGATAGATAACTTAACTATCTACCTCGGAACGGTCAGTGTGCTTGGTATTGCTGTGGTCTGGTGGGCGGCATCATCGCTATTAAAGTCAAAATCGAACAGAGAAAAACGGCTTCGACGTCTAAAGAACTTCAACAGTGTTCAAACGTCCGCCCCTAAATCAGAAAATCAGGTTGGTGAGATCGATGCAGCGGTAGAGAAAATTGAAGATCGCTTTTCTATTATCCGAAAGATCACGTTTTTCTTCATTTTTGTCGTGCTTGGTCTGGCACTGTCACTTCCATTTCTCAATTCAATGCCAGCTGCGATGGTGTCACTAGTGGTGGCAGTGTCCACCACTGTGCTTGGCTTTGCGGCAAAACCTGTGATTGAAAATATCATTGCGGGTGTGGTGCTTTCGCTCTCTAAGGCCATTAGAGTTGGCGATACCGTCGTGGTTGAAAACCAATATGGGACGGTGGAAGACATTAGCCTGAACCATACGATTATTAAGCTCTGGAATTGGAAGCGTTTGATCATTCCGAGTAGCAAAATGCTGTCTTTAGAGCTAGAAAGCTTTACCTACAACGATCCCTACATTTGGGTGCATGTTGAGTTCTATACCTCTTACGACAATGATTTGGAGCGTGTTCGGCAATTGGCGATCGAATCTGTGCAAAGTAGCAAGCACTTTATCTCGCAAGAACCTCCGGGTTTTTGGGTCATGGATCTTGAAAAAGATGCTTACCAATGTTGGGTGGCTGGTTGGACGAATTCACCGTCGAGAGCTTGGAATCTCGCCAGTGATATCCGAACTGAAATTGCCATTCGTTTTCAGGCAGCTGGGATTAAAACCCACCACTATCGGGTTCATATGGAGCCTCAGCAAGCAAGCTCAGACCTGACAAGTTATGTGCAAACACTCAACAGCTCTGCATAAGTCTGGGGGAAATGATGTGCTCATAGGAGATGCTGAGTATCAGAGCAAGCGTCTGTTCGTCTGGGCAGCGCGACAATGAGTGAAACGATAAATGCCCAATAGCCGAACTGATCTTTGAGTGGTCAATGAATGTTTGGCATTTCAAATCCGCCACCTCGCCAAAGGTTCAGTATCAAAACGGGATCTGCGCCTGCTTGCAATTGATGCGGTTGATGCGAGGGGTGATACATACAATCTCCTGCGCGTTTCCAAGAGGGTGAGCCTGCCATGCCTTCCGCCTCCCAATACACCTCGCCGCCAAGTACAAGGTACATTTCTTCGGGTGCATGATGATGACGTGGGTATGTGACATGCCGATCAAGCAGCATGATCTCTACCAAACCTTGATCGAACACTATGGGACCTTGGCGATCGGCGATGGGGAACCACGCTGAACCGCTCAAAAATACCTCGGGTAATTGCCCTGTTTTGTATGGCTGACGCCATGCAAAGGTGTCTGCGTGAGTTTGAATAAAGGAAACGATGGCGTGGGTTTGAGGATGAGTTGTATCTACCCGTTGGACCTGTTCAGCAACAGGTAGCCAATTTGGTTTGATGGGAAGGTGCGCAACGTGCTGTGTCTCGGGCAATCCCTCGCGAAAATGCACGACCTTCTCTTCATCGAAGGCGGAAAGGCACGCTTTAATTAAACCCAGCAACTGTTCTGCGTTGTTTTCCATCCCTCTTGTCCTTTTTTGTGGCGAATACCATCCAATGGTGCATCAACTGAATTCGCAGCTAGCCTAGGGTTTATAACGGCTGCGTTGATAAAGCTCTCGATTAATTGCTCCAAAGCTAAAGTTGATCACGCTTTTGTGTTGGCGATTTGCATGTGCCACTGTTTGGCTTAGTTTGGATAGATGGTCTATTGCAAAGGAGTGACAATGCCAAACCATAAAGAAGCGCTTTTGATTCTGAGACAGACCTTGATGGATGAATTGGTATTGCTTCAATCACAAACCGACCCTTTAGAACTGGATCAGCAGTCTATTGGGCGCGTATCGCGGATTGATGCCATCCAGCAACAAGAACTCGCAAAATCGAATTACCGAGCCGCAGCATTGCAACTCAAGGAAGTGATTGCAGCCCTAAGCCGTATTGATGAAGACGAATACGGCTATTGCGAAGAATGCGGTGAAGATATTGCGTCGGCGCGACTGGCGGTTAAGCCGGAAGTGCGCTTCTGTGTGTCTTGCCAAGCAAGCCATGAGCAATAAGAAGCCCTTATAAATGCCGAATGCTAGGAGACTCAAATGATCAGAGAAATGAACAGAGGCGACTTTGACGCATTTTGGCCCACCTTTGAAAGCATCATTCAATCCCAAGAAACCTATGCGTTTCGCCCAGACATGACTCAAGAAGAGGCCTATGCACTTTGGGTAACGTCGACATCGAAATCGTTTATTTACGAAAATGATGGGGAAATATTAGGGACGTACTACATCAAACCTAACGCCATGGGGCCAAGTGATCACATTTGTAATTGTGGTTATATGGTCAGCGAAAATGCGAGGGGGCGGGGCGTAGCGCGTGAATTGTGCGAGCATTCGTTGAGGGTCGCTGTGGCGCTAGGTTTTGAAGCCATGCAGTTTAATTCGGTTGTTTCTACCAATGCCATTGCAGTTTTACTGTGGGAAAAGCTGGGGTTTTCTATCATTGGTACCATCCCTAAAGCATACCGTCATCCAGCACTTGGTTATGTCGATTGCTTCGTGATGCACAGACTCCTTGTTTGAGCATGAGTGTTTACTTGCAAAATAGTAAGTTATCGCTCGAAAAGCTGCTGTAAAAGCAACCTCATTATCACTGTCTATTTTGATTGCTAGTGATATAGGCCGCATATATAATCCGCCAACTTTTTTGACCTTTCGTGTGAACACTCTCAATCTATGTGGAAACCGCCTTCGTTGCGC
>JBELME010000197.1:0-8116 GCA_042096095.1 Enterovibrio sp. | reverse complement strand
GGTGGCAGGTGGCCTTTCGAAAGAAAACGCGAGAGACGCAGCACAACTGGGTTGCGCAGGACTCGATTTTAACTCTGGCGTCGAAAGCGCGCCGGGTATCAAAGATAAACAAAAATTGGACGCTGCATTCTCAGCGCTTAGAGATTACTAAAGGACGGTTATGACTAAGTTGAATGCCTACTTCGGCGAATTTGGTGGTCAATACGTACCACAAATCTTGGTCCCAGCACTGGACCAGTTAGAACAAGCGTTTATTGATGCGCAAAGTGACCCTGAGTTTCAGAAGGAATTTATTGGCCTTTTGGAAGAGTATGCTGGTCGCCCAACCGCATTGACGCTAACGCGTAACCTGACCAAAGGCACTAAAACCAAGCTGTACCTCAAACGCGAAGATCTTCTTCACGGTGGTGCGCACAAAACCAATCAGGTGCTGGGTCAAGCCCTACTCGCGAAACGCATGGGCAAGAAAGAAATCATTGCAGAGACTGGCGCTGGTCAGCACGGTGTCGCAACCGCGCTTGCTTGTGCACTGCTTGATTTAAAATGCCGCGTATACATGGGCGCAAAAGACGTAGAACGCCAAAGCCCGAACGTATTCCGAATGAAACTGATGGGCGCTGAAGTCATTCCCGTTCATTCAGGTTCATCAACGCTGAAAGATGCGTGTAACGAAGCACTACGTGACTGGTCTGCAAGTTATGATGAGGCGCACTACCTACTTGGTACTGCAGCGGGTCCTCACCCATTCCCGACCATCGTGCGTGAATTCCAAAAGATGATTGGTGAAGAAACCAAGCAGCAGATTTTGGAACGCGAAGGTCGCTTACCAGACAGCGTGATTGCCTGTGTTGGCGGTGGTTCGAATGCGATTGGTATGTTTGTTGATTTCATCGAAGAATCAGACGTGGGCCTGATTGGCGTTGAACCTGCAGGTTTGGGCTTGGACACAGACCAACACGGTGCGCCGCTCAAACACGGTAAACTGGGTATTTTCTTTGGTATGAAATCACCACTGATGCAAGACCCGAATGGGCAAGTTGAAGAGTCTTACTCTGTCTCAGCAGGTCTCGACTTCCCATCGGTTGGCCCACAGCACGCGCATTTGAACTCTATTGGCCGTGCAGAATACGTCGCCATTACTGATGACGAAGCGCTGGACGCCTTCCAAGAACTTGCTAGCCACGAAGGTATTATTCCTGCACTGGAATCAGCGCATGCCTTGGCATACGCCCTGAAAATGGCACGCGAGAACCCAGAGAAAGAACAACTGTTAGTGGTTAACTTGTCAGGTCGTGGAGACAAGGACATCTTCACCGTGCACGACATTTTGAAAGAAAAAGGAGTGATGTAATGGCTGCGACCTTGTCTCACCGCTATGAAGCGATGTTTGAAAAACTCGATGCCAAAGGCGAAGGTGCCTTCGTTCCTTTCGTGACCATTGGCGATCCAAACCCAGTGCAATCATTGAAGGTTATCGAAACCTTGGTGGCAAACGGTGCTGATGCACTGGAGCTGGGGATTCCTTTTTCTGACCCACTGGCAGATGGCCCAACCATTCAAGGTGCGGCCATCCGTGCATTGGATTCTGGCACCACCCCTGACAACTGCTTTGACATCCTTCGCCAAGTGCGTGAAAAACACCCTGAGATCCCTATGGGTCTGTTGATGTACGCCAACTTAGTGTTTGCCAACGGCATCGACAATTTCTACGCGAAATGCGCAGATGCGGGTGTGGATTCGGTGTTGATTGCCGATGTTCCAGCGGGAGAATCCAAAGAGTTCCGTGATGCAGCGGCGAAGCATGGTGTTCACGCGATTTTCATTGCACCGCCAAACGCCAATGAAGACACGCTGAAAACCATTTCTGAACTCGGTGGTGGTTACACTTACCTGCTTTCACGTGCTGGTGTGACAGGCGCAGAAACCAAAGCGGGTCAGCCGATTGAACATTTGCTGGAAAAACTTAGCGATTACGACGCGCCACGCCCACTTCTCGGTTTCGGTATTTCTGAGCCCTCACAGGTGAAGGAAGCCATCGCTGCGGGTGCAGCGGGTGCCATTTCAGGCTCAGCCGTGGTTAAAATCATTGAACGTAATGTGGACGATGAAGCTACGATGCTCAAAGAGCTTGGTGAGTTTGTGGTAAGCCTAAAAGCTGCCACCAAGAAATAATCACCATTCAAATACAAAGACAGGTCGGCAATTGCCGGCCTTTTTTGTGGTCAATATCTTTCGCTTCTTCCCTTTAATTGCTCAAAGCGCACTCAACGATTTTCATTCAGCATATACCACAGCAATTCATCCGGTTAATCACGTTTTAACTCTGATCATAATTCGGTAAACTCGAACGCTGAATAGCACCTACCCATCAGGGTAAACAAGGATAAGTATCTGAATGAAACAGCTCCTCGACTTTATTCCATTAGTCATTTTCTTTGCCCTTTACAAAATGCAGGACATATATGTCGCCACGGGAGCACTTATCGTGGCCACCATCATCCAAGTGATCGTGACGTGGGTGTTTTACAAGAAAGTCGAAAAAATGCAGATAGTCACTGCCGTGCTGGTTGCCGTGTTTGGCGGGATGACGCTTTTTTTCCAAGATGACAACTTCATTAAATGGAAAGTGACCATTGTTTACGCGCTGTTTGCGGGCGGCCTGATCATTTCACAACTCATGGGCAAGCCGCTTATTAAAGGCATGCTGGGCAAAGAAATTGTCTTGCCTGATGCCGTGTGGCGAAACGTCAACACTGCGTGGGTTTTGTTCTTTGCTGTGCTCGCGGTCGTCAATATCTATGTGGCGTATCAGCTACCCCTTGATGTATGGGTGAATTTCAAAGTGTTCGGCTTACTCGGTCTAACGCTGGCTTACACCTTGGCCACCGGTGTTTATATCTACAAACACATGCCGAAAGAAGACGCGCCAGAAGAATCAAAGAAAGAAACCGATTCAGAATAATTACTTAGCCCAATGGTAGAAATTTTATCTCACATTGGTTTTTCATTTCCCGGAAGTAGTACCATGTCGGAAACGAACAACTGCCCTCGCGGCCAACTTTTATTGCGCACCCTCGCCATGCCGGCAGACACAAATGCAAACGGTGATATTTTTGGCGGCTGGATCATGTCTCAACTTGACTTAGCGGGTGCCATTTTAGCAAAGGAGATTTCTCACGGACGTGTTGTGACTGTCTCCGTCGAAGAAATTGTCTTTAAAACACCGGTAAAAGTCGGTGATGTGGTGTGTTGCTATGGCGAGTGCATTCGTATTGGACGCACGTCAATGAGCGTTGCACTGGAAGTTTGGGTGAAACCTGTCGCCGCAGATGGCGTCGGCCAACGACACAAAGTTTGCGAAGCAACGTTTAACTATGTGGCGATTGATGCCAACGGCCGACCAAGACCGATAAATAAGTCATAAATCATACATTTCAATAAGCTATTTTGGTTACGCTCGCATACACTTTGCGAGATACTGTGAACCAAAAGATAACCGAGAGAGAAAACACGGATGTGGTACGTCATTTTTTCACAAGATGTAGAGAATAGTTTGCCTTTGCGTATGCAAGTACGTGAGCAACACTTGGCTAGACTTCGCGAACTTGACGCCGAAGGCCGTCTACTGGTTGCAGGCCCTAATCCGGCGATTGATTCTGAAGATCCTGGTGAAGCAGGATTTACTGGCTCCACGGTTATTGCAAAATTTGACAGTCTCGCTGATGCAAAGGCTTGGGCCGATGCCGATCCGTACATCGATGCGGGTGTGTATAAAGATGTCATCATCAAACCGTTTAAGAAAGTGTTGCCCGCCTAATTTGGCAACGGACATGCAAAGGATTTTTTAATGCGACTAGTATCATCAACTGGACGAATTGCACTTGCTGGCTTGCTAGCAATGGTTCTTTCGGCGTGTTCCAGTACGTCTGATCAAGAAATTGCTGAAACCTTCGCTGCGCAACGCGCAGACATGCTTGGCAAAATTATGCCTGTTGAAGGTCCTGGCTATAACATCGTTCGCGCGAAAGCAGACGGCAGTATGATCGAACTGACATTGCTTTACTCTGGAAGCGGCGATATTGCACCGACTGTGCTGGCGGATAACTTGAAGAACACCTACTGTTCAGACAATGAAATCGCTTCACTGATGGAGAAAGGCGTGAGCTATAAGCTGCTTTTCCGCGACAGCCGCGGACGAGAGATTTTACAGCGGTTCGTCACCTACGAAGACTGTGTGAAATAACACGTCAGCGTAAAACACAAAAAGGCCCTTTTGGGCCTATTTTGTTCGTGTCATACAAGCAGCAACAATCCACCGCTATCTACACACTAAACCCATGAATAAATGCTAAGACCTTCTCTTCCAGCATTTCACAGGGTTTGAGCATCCACCTTCCATCGACCTCATACATATTGGCACTGATGAAATCGGTGCTAGACAGTGATTCCGCATACACCTTGACAGACTTCCCTGAGCTATAACGTCTTATCGACATTCCCCAACGTTCACCTTGATACAAAACGTCGTAATGGCCCGCGTCGAATTGACTGATGCGGAGAAAGGCATCCATGACTTACCTCCTTTAAGTATCGGGCAAACATAATGATAACTTAGCTTATACGATGACGAAAATGCATCACTTTCAACGCGCTGTCTGAATCAATATCTTCAAACTCTGGCGGATTGTCCAATCGAGAGACAAATTCGAATGCTGGTGCGCATTCTGCCATTTGTTCAGTCAGGAAACTCGGCTGGATATCTGGTGAGTTAACACACGCCAATACATCGCCGCCTTCCACCACGAGCTCAGGCAAGCGGCGCAAGATCTTCGCGTAGTCTTTCGTTAGAACGAAACTGCCCTTCTGGAATGACGGTGGATCGATGATCACTAAATCATAAGGGCCATACTTTTTCACCTTGCCCCATGACTTGAATAGCTCATGCCCCAAAAATGCCACTTGGTTGAGGTTATGCTGATTCAATTGATGGTTTTCACGACCACGAGAAAGTGATGACCTTGCCATGTCCAAGTTAACCACTTGGTCGGCCTTGCCCTCAATGGCAGCCACAGAAAAGCCGCAGGTGTAGGCAAACAGGTTCAATACGCGCTTGTGTTTGGCGCTGTTCTGCACCCACTCTCGACCTAAACGCATGTCGAGAAACAAACCGTTGTTCTGACGCTTACCCAGATCCAATGTGTATGTCAGCCCGTTCTCAATCACATTGATTTGTTGAGGTTGCTCGCCCACAAATGTTTCTGTTTCCGCCCCTTCGCGGTCACGATGCTGAACAACAATGGTGTTTCCGCCAATAGCTTTCCAAACATCTCCGTGTTGAAAATCTGCGATGCCTTGTTTTAACGCATCATAAAATGCAGCTTCATCTTCTTTAAAGATCGCAATCTGTAGCACCCCGCTGCCTAGCCAATCCGCGGTGATTTGTTCAAGCCCCTCGTAACAGCGGCCACGGCCATGAAAAACACGGCGCACTTCATTGCCACACGCAGGTAAGCGCTCAGCAATAACAGCAAAGAATGTCGACAAGGCGTCTGGATTCATCATTTTTCAAATCCTTCATTGTTTTCAACGATGACATTGTCAGGGTTTGCAATAACCACTCCCTCAACCGGCGCGCCGCCTAATTGAAGGTTGGTGAAATCACTGTTTCTTTTAATGCGCCCTCTCGCCGATTTCTTCAAACGTTGACGACGAAGATTGGCAAGGCTCCAGAAACGATGCGCATTGGTTTGTGTTTTTTTACGAATGAGTGGCATGGAATGCTCCAACAGTCTCGTTCCATCCATGAGGTACTAAAGCGTAAATTGAAATATGCGTCACTGCGCTTTGGCTTTTTTATGGGGCAATATCGGCCAAGCCAATGAAGAAGGAGATTGCCATTCTTCTGGAATCTCTGCCCACAGCTCGCCAATGCGAGGAGGTTGAATAAAGTGGTAGTGCTTACCCGCATGTGAAAATGACAAGGCATAGGCGTGGAGATAGCCACGGTCGGCCTTTAAGCCACCGTAAGTGTCATCACCTAAAATTGCCGAACCAACGCTTTTTAGGGCAACGCGAATTTGGTGGGTTTTACCCGTAAAAGGCTTACAAAGAAAAGCACGACGTCCTTCACCCACTGAGGTAGAAAAGAATTGTGTTACCGCTGGGTTTTCTCGACTTGGCAGCAACTTCCACATTGAACGACGGCTTTTCGCCATATCACCAATGATTGTGCCCTGTTTTTTCGTCGGCTTTTTCGCGGTAATCGCCAGATAAAACTTATCCACTTCACGTGCAGCAAAAAGCGATGAAAGCGCTGAAGCGGCAGCTTGATGACGTCCAAGCAGTAAAAGCCCCGAGGTCATCTTGTCTAAACGGTGAATCAGATACAGCTGTTTATCACCCGTGAGTTGCCCAACACTGGCTAGCAATGGTTGAGCGTTATCGTCTTTATGTACGCTGATACTAGGGTGTTTATCAATCACCAGAAAGTCTTCGTTTTGAAAGACCAGATCGAACATAGCTGAACCTTGAATAATCGAAACTGCGGAGAGTGTAATGGCGAAACTGGTGTGAATAAAGCACGGATGAAGGTTAGGCGAGAAAAACGAAAAAATCCCCAGCTCGCAGGCTGAGGATTTTTTATCGCATATCCCGAATGCTTATTTCAGCACAGGCCATAGAAACACGAGCGCCATTAGGATCGGACACACAACGCGCACGTAGGTTGGCCAGATTTTCCAGAACAGGCTGCCTTTCAATTCTGGGTTACCTTGACTCAGCTCTTCCAACACTTGATTGCGCTTCCAGACCCACCCGGCAATCAATGCTGTGATCAGACCCAGAATCGGCTGCATGTATTCAGTGGTAATGCTAATAACCAAACCGAACATGGCACCGAAGTTAAGGATGATAAGGGTTGAGAACAGTGCAATCGCACCGCCAATCCACCATACAACGGTTTTACGGTCTTTATTCAGTTCTTCTGAAGCACAAGAGACTGGCACTTCGAGCATGGAAATAGACGATGTGAGTGCAGCAATCACCATGAGAGCGAAGAAGGCAATACCAATGATTAGACCTGCGCCACCCATAGTATCGAACATAGCAGGCAGCACACTGAACACCAGCGTATCACCATCAAGCAGCGCCCCCGCTTCACTGTAGATCTCGACGCCATTATTTTGCGCAACGAACATGGCTGGCAAAATCAACAAACCCGCGACAAACGCCACCCCCGTATCGAGAACTGCAACTTGAGCGGCGGTCTTTGGAATGTCAGCATCTTTACGCAAGTAAGAGCCGTAAACCATCATGGTGCATACGCCAATAGAGAGTGAGAAGAAGGCTTGACCCATTGCGCTCACCATCAGATCCGGCGAGAAATGTGACATATCTGGAACAAGGTACATCTTCAAGCCTTCCATTGCGCCATCTTGGAACAAGGTGTAGGCCACCATTGATATGAACAGAATCAACAGCACAGGCATCAAACGGCTAGACCATTTCTCGATACCGTCGGTCACACCGCTGCGCACAACGAAGATGGTCAGTAACATGAAGACCAGCATCAGCACGATGTTACGGGCTGTACCAAAGCCTTCCAACCATGCTGCCGCACTTTCAAAACCCAAAACACTGAGCACAGGGCCAATCAAAAAGCCAAAAAACCAACCCGCCACGATGGCATAGAAGCTCAGAATACCGCTGACACCCAACATGCCCGCGATCCCCACAGAAGAGGCGAGTAACTTTTGCTTAGGTGCAATCAAAACAAGAGAACGAATAGGGTTAGATGCACCAAATCGGCCAATAGTCAGTTCTGCAACCAGCAATGGGTAAGCAAGAACAAACACCATGATGAGATAAGTGATAAGAAAGACAGCACCGCCATTGCTTGCTGCTTGTGTTGGAAACCCCCAAATATTACCCAAACCAACCGCAGAACCTGCTGCGGCAAGAATGAAACCTAAACGCGAAGAAAACTGGGCTCGATGACCACTTGCCATATGTACTCTCTACTACAAATGTAATTGTGATTGTTATTATCGTTATACCCAAGCAACCGGAGGTGCCCCCTAAAATTGGGTGCCTCCGCCTGTTGAAGTATATCCAGCTT
>JBELME010000196.1:0-8143 GCA_042096095.1 Enterovibrio sp. | reverse complement strand
AGCTGGATAGAGTACCTGGCTACGAACCAGGCGGTCGGAGGTTCGAATCCTCCCGAGCGCGCCATTTCTTCTTTTTTGCATGTCCATGCATTTTAATTGCTTATTTGCGTGTTATCTCAAAAAGCAAACTTTCCACTTCGATTACACTGTTCTTTGTCTTTTAAAGACTTCCTGATTCTTGCCTGTTTCACACCCCAAAAATACGACTTAATACCCTGACATACCATTACTTTATCTGTTGATTATTTCTTAACAGTTCTACGATGATTTATCGCTTTCCGTGTTAACAAGATTGTAACATTTGCACGTATTTATTGCGTCTGAGGCCGAAAATGGCAGAAATGATCAGTATTACAGGATTGTCATTATTGTAGATTGTTAGTATTTTGACCGCCTACTTAACTGAATAAGTAAATTCTCAACAAAATGTAAAACACATTTTGTGAGCATTGGTGTGCTGAGCAAACACTGCAGGTTTGCCAGTTATAGAAGCAAAGGAAGCTCGTATATGGATCTGGGAAGTACACTCCAGCAAGCTGCTACGCTCATGCTTACTGGCATGGCGGTAGTCTTCGTTTTTCTCACCATTTTGATCGTTCTGGTCAAATTGATGTCCCGCATTGTTCCTGAAGAATTGCCCCCACAAATCGCGTCCACCTCGGCGCCTACTCAAAATAATGGGCAAATCCCAGGAGAAACCATTGCAGCCATTTCAGCAGCAGTGAATAAATACCGTAGTCGCCAGCGCTAGCTGATGCGAAACATACAATTACAAGGAGTTATGTAGTATGTCTAAGCCACTCGCTATAACAGATGTTGTCTTGCGCGATGCGCATCAGTCGCTGTTTGCGACACGTATGCGTCTTGACGATATGTTACCCATCGCGGCTGCGTTGGATGATGTGGGTTATTGGTCTTTGGAAACATGGGGCGGCGCGACGTTTGACTCGTGCATCCGTTTCCTCGGTGAAGACCCATGGGTTCGTTTGCGTGAGCTGAAAAAAGCCATGCCTAAAACCCCGATGCAAATGCTGCTTCGTGGTCAAAACCTTTTAGGTTACCGTCACTACGCGGATGACGTCGTTGAAAAATTCGTTGAGCGCGCACATGCAAACGGTATGGATGTATTCCGTATCTTTGATGCGATGAACGATGTTCGCAACTTTGAAAAAGCAGTTAAAACGGCGGTTTCTGTTGGCGCACATGCGCAAGGTACGCTTTCTTACACCACCAGCCCATTCCATACGATTGATACGTGGACAGACCTGGCGAAGCGCCTTGAAGACCTTGGTTGTCACTCTCTGTGTATCAAAGACATGTCAGGCCTGCTTCGTCCTTACGAAGCTGAAGAGCTGATTACGCGCATTAAAGCCTCTTGTGACATTCCTCTTGCGCTTCACTGCCATGCGACAACGGGTCTTTCAACGGCAACGGCCGTTAAAGCGGTTGAAGCGGGCTTAGATATTCTCGACACCGCGATTTCGTCGATGAGCCAAACTTACGGTCATACCCCAACGGAAACCGTGGTTGCTATGTTGCAAAACACCGAATTCGATACGGGTCTTGAGTTAGAAAAAATCGAACCGATTGCGGCTTACTTCCGTGAAGTGCGTAAGAAATATGCCAAGTTCGAAGGTCAGCTAAAAGGTGTTGATTCACGTATCCTGATCGCACAGGTGCCAGGTGGCATGCTGACGAACATGGAAGGTCAACTTAAGGAGCAAGGTGCACAAGATCGCCTTGATGAAGTGCTGCAAGAAATTCCTCGTGTACGTGAAGACCTTGGCTACATTCCTTTGGTCACGCCAACATCGCAAATTGTGGGTACGCAAGCGGTAATTAACGTACTGACGGGTGAGCGTTACAAGAGCATCACGAAGGAAACGGCGGGTGTTCTTAAAGGTGAGTACGGCACAGCACCAACCACAGTGAATGCTGAGCTGCAGGCTCGCGTCCTTGATGGTAAAGAGCCGATTACTTGCCGCCCAGCCGATTTGCTTGAATCAGAGCTTCATACGCTGACTGATGAGCTGATTGCGAAATCAAAAGAAGAAGGCATTTTGCTTGCTGAAGCGCAAGTTGATGATGTACTGACCTACGCCTTGTTCCCACAGGTTGGTTTGAAATTCCTGAAAAACCGCGGCAACCCAGACGCGTTTGAGCCTGCACCAGGCCTTGAGCCAGCGGCGGCACCAAGTACACCTGCACCTGTTGCAACCACCGCTGGCGGCACTGAAGCCTACAGCGTGAAAGTGAACGGTCAGGTTTATGACGTGGAAGTTGGCCCTCAGGGTGAGTTGACTTCTGTTGCGCCAAGCGCCGCGCCACAATCTGCGCCAGCGCCATCTGCAGCGTCATCAGCGGGAGCATCAGAAGCGGTTGCTGCACCATTAGCGGGTAACATCTTCAAAGTGGTTGCCAAAACCGGTAATCAAGTACAGGAAGGCGATGTGTTGCTGATTCTTGAAGCGATGAAGATGGAAACCGAAGTACGTGCTGCACGTGCTGGTGTGGTTCAAGACGTCATGGTGAAAGAAGGCGATGCCGTGACTGTTGGCTCTCCATTGATGAATTTGGCGTAAGAGGATAGAGGAACGACATGGAAGGTTTGTTAATCCTCTGGCAAGGCACAGGCCTTGCCAATTTCCAGATTGGCCAGTTGGTCATGATCTTTGTTGGATGCGTGCTGCTGTATTTAGCGATCCGCAAAGGTTTTGAGCCACTGTTGCTATTGCCGATTGGTTTTGGTGCCATTCTTGCCAATATCCCTGAAGTGGGTCTGGCAAACAATGCGATTCAAAATGCGTTGTACGCAGCAAGTCCGGATGTGATGGGGGAGTTTGCCCGTATCCTTGGTCTTGGTAATGCGAACCCTGAAGCGATTAAAGTGGCGATGGACGGTGCGAGCCTTCATCAACTGAAGGAGCTTGATGAAGCGGCTCATGCTGCCAAATTCTCTGACGGTACGCTTTACTCTTTCTACAACGTGGCGATTGCGTCAGGTATTGCACCGCTCCTCATCTTTATGGGCGTTGGGGCAATGACGGACTTTGGTGCGCTTATCGCTAACCCTCGAACCTTGTGGTTAGGGGCAGCGGCGCAGTTCGGTATCTTCGCCACCTTGTTTGGTGCGATTCTACTAAACCTGATTCCCGGCATGGAGTTCTCGCTCGCGGATGCGGCATCGATTGCCATCATCGGGGGGGCGGATGGCCCGACAGCTATCTTCCTCGCGAGTAAGCTATCGCCTGATTTGCTGGGTGCGATTGCCGTTGCTGCATACAGCTACATGGCATTGGTGCCAATCATTCAGCCGCCAATCATGAAGCTGTTTACCTCTGAAGATGAACGTAAGATCGAGATGAAGCAGCTACGCCACGTCTCGAAAACCGAAAAGATCATTTTCCCTCTGGCTGTTTTGGTCATGGCGATTATTTTCTTACCATCGGCAACGCCGTTAGTCGGTATGTTCTGCCTGGGTAACTTGATGCGCGAAAGCGGCGTGGTCGATCGTCTGTCGAACACGGCACAGAACGAACTCATCAACATCGTGACCATTTTCTTGGGTCTGTCGGTGGGTTCTAAGCTTCAAGCCGAGCAGTTCTTGCACGTTGAAACCTTGGGTATTCTCGTGCTTGGCGCGGTTGCGTTCAGTATTGGTACGGCTGCAGGCGTATTGATGGCGAAACTGTTGAACAAATACAGCAAAGACAACATCAACCCATTGATTGGTGCGGCGGGTGTGTCTGCGGTGCCAATGGCTGCTCGTGTGGTGAACAAGGTAGGTTTAGATTCTAACCCTCAAAACTTCCTACTCATGCATGCAATGGGTCCAAACGTCGCAGGCGTATTGGGCTCAGCGGTTGCGGCAGGTGTACTGTTAGCCCTTGTGGGGTAAAGCGGGATTCGCAGCTAGAGCAAGCAATACAACAAACTGATGAAATAAAGGCGGAAGGCATTGTGTCTTCCGCCTTTTTTATTGAAACTGAGCAAAGGACATCACACGCATTAAGGACGACATATGCCTCAGAATCTCCAACTCGCCATCACCGCGTTCGGCGGGCCTGATACGTTGAAACTCCAACACACTACAATGCCTGAGCCGCAAGAGGGGCAAGTGCTCATCAAAGTGGCCTTTGCTGGCGTTAATCCCGTGGATGCAAAAACACGTGCAGGCTTAGGTTGGGGCGCGGAGAAAATCAAAGACATCTTGCCTTGGGTACCGGGGTTTGATGCTGCAGGTGTTGTCGTTAAAGATGCCGGTGCGTTTAAAGCGGGCGACCGCGTTGCGGGACGAATTGTGGAAGGCGGTGGTTACGGTCAGTATTTGTGTGCAAGTGCTGATGCGTTGTCGCGCATTCCTGATGATGTGTCGTTTGAAGCTGCCGCCTCGCTGCCCGTTGCAGGATTGACGGCATGGCAGGCCTTGGAACTGGCTGGGCTAAAGGCGGGTGAAAAAGCACTGATATTGGCTGGCGCGGGTGGTGTCGGGCATATCGCCATTCAGCTTGCCAAAGCACAGGGGGTAAACGTGTATGCGAGCTCTTCTGCGGCCAACCTTGCCTTTGTTAATGGCTTGGGCGCCACGGCCTTAGATTACGCGGCCTCTTCGCTTGAAACGCAAGTGAGTGACGTTGATGTGTTGATTGACCTTGTTGGTGGTGATGTTGGTGAAGCGGCGCTGGCGTGCGTAGCGAGAAATGGGCGAGTCGTGACTGTGCCTACTATCACTGCCGATCGCATTATTGCGGCGGCACAACCATTGGGCATTGATGTGAAAGGCATGTTGGTTGTGCCCAACCCCGAACAAATGGATGCGTTGCTGGCCTTGGTGAAAGAAGGGAAAGTGCGCGTCGAAATCGCGAAAACGTATCCGCTAGAAGAAGGTGTGCAGGCCCATGTTGATATTCAAACTGGCCGAACGCGCGGTAAATTATTATTGGAGATGCCTGAATGAGTCGGTATGACGACTATGATGGATTGATTTTCGACCTGGATGGTACCTTGCTGGATTCCATGCCGGGTCATTATGCCGCTTGGCAACAGACCGCCGCTGATTTTGGTTTTACGGTGTCAGAGACCTGGTATCACACGCGAGGTGGTAGCCCGACGATTCTGACGGCGCGTTCTTTGATTGAGCAACTCAACCTCGACATTGATGCGCAGGTATTGGCTGACCACAAGACCCAGTGTTTTTCTTCCCTATTAGAGAATCATCTGACGATTTTGCCATTTACAGAGGTTGCGCGTCACTTTGCAGGAAAGAAACCCATGGCGGTGGGGACAGGTACGCTGACAGAGCTTGCTTCTCGTATGATGGAAAAGGCTGGCATACTTGATTTGTTCGATCACGTTGTGGGTGCTGATCTAGTTGGCGCACACAAACCCGCCCCTGATACCTTTTTGCGCTGTGCCGCGCTATTGGGTGTCGCGCCAGAAAAATGTTTAGTGTTTGAAGATGCGGTATTTGGTTTTGATGCAGCAAAAGCAGCTGGCATGGATGTCATTGATGTTCGGGTGACAGATGTTGGATTGGCTTAGCGGTGACTCGGCGCTATGGGTATTGTTTTCTACCGGTTTTCTCAGTGCTACCTTACTTCCTGGAGGATCAGAGGCGAACCTGATCCTTTTGCTCAAAGAGAGCAGTTATAGCATTGCCGTGCTCGTTTTGGTCGCCACGTTGGGCAATACGCTTGGCGGCATGACCAACTATTGGATTGGTCGTTTTCTTCCTGCGCGAACCCAAGAGCAAAAACACGGTCAAAGAGCCATTAGCTGGCTTCAGCGTTACGGGTATTGGACCTTATTGCTAAGCTGGCTGCCTGTTATCGGTGATCCCTTATGTTTGGCAGCTGGATGGCTGAGGTTAAAGCAACACTGGTGCTGGATATTGATCGCACTAGGCAAAGCCCTCAGATACATCGTACTTGCCCTCGTGACCCGCGGTTTACTGTTTCTCTAAATGATATTTTGAAAGGATAGCGTGTGCGTTATTTTATCCTAACGGCAGCCCTATTGGGCTTGTCTGGGTGTGGCTTGAACCAAGCCGTGCCGAATGTTGCATTGCCGGAAGGCGTCACCTTCATTGAACAAAAGAACGCGCAGGATGATGCGCCTTCTATTCCTTACCAGAAATACCAACTACAAAACGGGTTAACTGTTGTTTTGCACCCGGATGCCTCTGATCCTCTGGTGCATGTTGATGTGACCTATCACGTTGGTTCGGCACGAGAAGTTCCCGGCAAATCAGGCTTTGCGCATTTCTTTGAGCACATGATGTTTCAAGGTTCGAAGCATGTGGGCGATCAGCAGCACTTCAAGTACGTGACCGAATCGGGGGGCAGTGTGAATGGCACCACCAACCGAGACAGAACGAATTACTACGAAACCGTGCCCGCCAATGAGTTAGAAAAAATGCTGTGGCTCGAATCTGATCGCATGGGTTTTTTGCTTGAAGCTGTCTCGCAACGTAAGTTTGAAATTCAGCGTGATACCGTGAAAAATGAGCGCGCACAAAATGTGGATAACCGTCCTTATGGTCGTGTGCAAGAAACGCTAGCAGCGGCGCTCTATCCACCTGAACATCCTTACAGTTGGCCAACCATTGGTTACATCGAAGACCTTAATCGCGTTGACGTGAATGACTTAAAAGCGTTCTTCTTGCGCTGGTATGGCCCAAACAATGCCACGTTAACGATTGGCGGCGATATCGATGCGAAACAAACCCTTGAATGGGTTGAAAAGTACTTCGGCGATATTCCTCGCGGGCCAGAAGTGGCGAAGGCAGACAAATGGCCAGTGACGATCGACAGCGATCGTTTTGTGACGCTGGAAGATCGCATTCAACAACCGATGTTGGTGATGAGTTGGCCAACATTGGATCCCACGGCTGAATCACGACAAGCGCTCGATATGCTTGCGTCTGTATTTGGGCAGGGGAGAAACAGCCTGCTTTATCAAGAGCTCGTGAAGCCGGGCAAAGTGCTAAGTGCGAGCGCGTACCAAGATTGTGCGGAGCTTGCATGTAACTTCCAACTTTATGTGTTGGCAAACCGTGGGCAAGACCTCACGCAAGTCCGCCAAGACGTACTGAAGGTGTTGGACTCCTTGAAAGCGCGAGGCATCAAAGAAGATGACCTCGACCAAGTGAAAGGTAGCGCTGAAGCCGGCGCGGTGTTCGGTTTGCAAAGCGTGCACGGCAAAGTGGCACAGCTAGCGTCCAATGAAACCTTCTATGGTGAGCCTGATCGTTTGGCCTCTTGGCTTGAGTCTTTGGATGCGGTGACAACCAAAGATGTCGAAAATGTCTTCGATACCTTCGTATGGAAAAAGCCGTCGGTGAATGTATCCGTAGTGCCTGATGGGCAGCTTGCGTTAGAGGCTGAACCACAAAACTTCACGGCTACGCGAGCCTTGTCCAGTGACCTTGATGACAAAGCGTCTGCGAACGACAAAGCGCAGGGGGAAACGGTTCAACGACAAACCCCTGAAACCTTCGATCGCAGTGTCGCCCCTTCACCCAACGGTGCCGTTAGCGTGAATGTCCCCACGATGTACCACAGTAAGTTGGGTAATGGCATTGAGATCAGTGGTGCCGAGTCGAGTGAAACGCCGACGGTTGCGCTTCATCTTATTCTCCCTGCTGGCAGTTTGATGGCGCCAAAAGGGAAGAACGGTCTGGCATCATTAACCGCGGATTTGATTGCGGAAGGCAGTAAAACCCAAACCAGTGAAGACATTGCCGCCAAATTGGATCGATTGGGTTCAAGCGTCAGCCTTGATGCATCACTGAATGGCACGACGGTGAGTGTGTCATCACTGACCAAACACCTGCGCGAAACCTTATTGATCGCGGGTGACGTTCTTTTCAACCCCGCATTAGAGCAGGACGATTTCGATCGTTTGAAAAAACAAACGTTGGAAGGCATTCGATTTAGTCATCAAACGCCGCAATGGCAGGCCAGTCAGGCGAGACGCGAGGTGTTGTTCAAAGACGAATGGCATGCACTTCCATCAGAAGGCACCTTTGAAACATTGAACAGCTTAACGCTCGAAGATGTGAAGGCGTTTTACGCGGAAAACTACACGCCTAACAACGCGCGTTTAATTGTGGTTGGCGATATCGACAAAGCCGGCCTGTTAT
>JBELME010000195.1:0-8175 GCA_042096095.1 Enterovibrio sp. | reverse complement strand
GTGGCTAACGGGACTTGAACCCGCGACAACTGGAATCACAATCCAGGACTCTACCAACTGAGCTATAGCCACCACATTATTTTTTGCCAATTTCTTGCTGTATCCGGATTGGCGCACCCGACAGGATTCGAACCTGCGACCTTTGGCTCCGGAGGCCAACGCTCTATCCAGCTGAGCTACGGGCGCTTGTCCCTGTCGGCGGAGTCGCATATTACGGATATCGCTACTTGCCGTCTAGCACTTTTTTTAATTTTTTTTCTGAATGCTCTCTTTTTGTTCAAACAGAATAAAAACCGTGCGAGTGGGCATAATCATAACGGTTTAACGCAACAATCTAAAGCGCTATAATCACTTAATGTTTACACGGAGTTAACCTAATCACGGTATCACTTCGTAGATAGACAAAGTCACATATACTCAAAATGTCGACCTTGGTATCCGATTATTACCCTTTCGGTGTGATATAACGAACCAACAGCATAAAAAACGCTCGGATTTATCGGAGCCACAATGAAATTGGGAGTGAAACAGTGAGCGCAAAGGGAATTTTTTTACGTCGTTTAGCAGTGTCTGCTGTCACCGCATTGTCTCTTGTTAGTGCAGTTCACGCTGCTGACATGTCTGAAGAAGCCATTGCAGAACGTATCGCACCTGTTGGTTCTGTCTATCTCGAAGGCGAAGCCCCTGTAGAAACAGCCGCTGTACCTTCTGGTCCACGTGCTGGTGACGCAGTTTACAACACCTATTGTATGGCATGTCACTCTACCGGTGCGGCTGGCGCACCAAAAGCAGGTGATGCAGCCGCTTGGGAACCGCGTATTGCTCAGGGCAGAGAAACGTTAGTGAGTCACGCAATTAATGGCTTTAACGGCATGCCAGCAAAAGGAACATGTATGGATTGTTCTGACGATGAAATCGTCGCGGCGATTGACCACATGCTGTCTCTGTAAATCAGGCAACGCCAAGAAAAAAGCGGCCTTCAAGGTCGCTTTTTTGTTTTCAAACTATCGACTCTGGAAGCAACCGCACTGACAGTACACCGTTAATCAAACACAATGTTGGCGTGTTCTATTGTGAAAACCTCAACATGACTGAATTTGAAAAAATGTCCCAAGGACTCGCTTTTAATGGCGGTGACGACGGGATCAGTGCCATTCGTGCCAATGCCTTTGTTCACCTCCAAGCCCTCAATGCCCAGCGCAGTGATAACATTATCGATATCGCCCAAAAACTCTTTGGCCACTTTGATTCGGAATCCATGGTCATGACGCCCTTTCAGTGCGAGTTTGGCAAAAATATCCACATCGGCCGCCAAACGTTTCTCAATATGGGGGTAGTGATGCTGGATGGTGCGCCTGTTACCCTTGGCAATAACGTCTTAGTAGGGCCAAACTGCCAGTTTTATACAGCAGGGCATCCACTCGATTACCGTCGGCGACGTCGATGGGAAACCTTCTGCAAGCCTATCGTGGTTGAAAACGATGTGTGGATTGGTGGGAATGTCGTGGTCTGCCAAGGTGTCACCATTGGCGCTCGCTCGGTGATTGCCGCGAATTCCGTCGTCACACAGGATGTACCGCCCGATAGCTTAGTGGGTGGCACTCCCGCGAAGGTGATTCGGAAAATCCATGAGAATGGCGATACAGACGCACTGGAGACAGCCTAGCCCACCTTGGATTGAGACTCACAGTGTCAGACATGTCCCCATTAAAGAAAAAGCCAGCATTCGCTGGCTTTTCGTTAATCCTTTTTAAGCATGGCCCTGAGGTTTGCAATGGCTGCTGACCCCTTCGCCATTCGCTCTTCTTGTGTTTGAGGCTTTTTCTTTTCTTCCCATTCAACATCGTCGTAAGGAAGTTCCTCAAGGAAACGACTCGGCATCGGTTTAATCAACTCGCCATATTGACGACGTTCTTTGCACAAGGTGAAGGTCATTTCTTTTTGTGCGCGCGTGATGCCCACATACGCAAGGCGACGCTCTTCTTCCACATTATCTTCATCAATGCTCGATTGATGCGGCAACAGGCCTTCTTCCATGCCAATCAAGAACACATAGGGAAACTCCAGACCTTTCGAAGCGTGTAAAGTCATCAACTGCACCTGATCGGCATCATCGTTGTCTTCACCGCGTTCCATCATGTCACGCAAGGTGAGTCGCTGTACCACTTCACGTAGCGTTTTCGGCTCGTTGTCGTAATTGTCCCCTTCCAGGTCGGCAACAATCCAGCTGTAGAGGTCTGAGACGTTTTTCATCTGCATTTCAGCGGCTTTCGGGCTGGATGCGGTCTCATACAGCCAATCTTCGTAATGTGAATCACGCACCAGCGAGCGAACCGCTTCAACGGCGTTACCACGCTCAAACTCGTCAGACATTTCGACAATCCAGCGTGTGAAGCGTTGAAGCGACTCCAATCCACGCCCAGTAAGGTGCTGTTGAAGCCCCATTTCAAAACTGGCAGCAAACAGGCTCTTTCCACGCATGTTCGCGTACGTTCCCAGCTTTTCAAGCGTAACAGGGCCGATTTCACGACGTGGCGTGTTTACGATACGCAAGAAAGCATTGTCGTCATCTTGGTTCGTTAACAAACGCAGGTACGCCATGATGTCTTTGATTTCAGCGCGCGCAAAGAACGACGTTCCCCCTGAGATTTTGTAAGGAATGCGGTTTTGCATCAGGGCTTTTTCAAACAAGCGAGACTGATGATTTCCGCGATACAAAATCGCATAGTCTTTGTAATCAGAACGATGCATATAGCGGTGTGCAATGATTTCCCCCACCACACGCTCGGCTTCGTGATCTTCGTTGTTGGCTTTGAGTACCTTCAACATTTCGCCGTCAGGCAGCGCTGAGAACAGGGTTTTCTCAAACACGTGTGGGTTGTTGGCAATCAGGATATTGGCCGATCGCAAAATACGGCTGGTTGAGCGATAGTTTTGCTCAAGCTTGATGACTTTGAGGCTCGGGAAGTCCTGATTCAGCATCAAGAGGTTTTTCGGCTGTGCGCCACGCCAGCTATAAATAGACTGGTCATCATCCCCTACCACGGTAAAGCGTGCGCGCTCACCCACCAGTATTTTCACCAGCTGATATTGGCTGGTGTTGGTATCTTGATACTCATCCACCAGTAAGTAGCGAATTTTGCTTTGCCAGCGCTCGCGCACATCCTGATTGGTTTTCAGCAAGATCACGGGCATCAAGATCAGGTCGTCAAAATCCAGTGCGTTGTAGGCCTTCATTTGCTTTTGGTACAAGGTGTAGCAATGGGCGAAAAGCTTATCTTGCTCACCCATCGCTGATGCTTCCGCCTGAGTCGGCGTTAGCATGTCATTCTTCCAATTGGAGATTTTGTGCAGAAGCTGCTTGAGCAGGTCTTTATCGCCTTCTAGCTCATCTTCGGTAAGCTCTTTGAGCAGCGCCATTTGGTCTTGATCATCAAACAGCGAAAAGCCCGCTTTAAGACCCAGCGTTTTATATTCACGACGGATGATGTTGAGACCAAGGGTATGGAACGTAGAAACGGTTAAGCCACGGGATTCTTGTTTACCAAGGGTTTGACCGACACGTTCTTTCATCTCACGTGCTGCTTTATTGGTGAAGGTCACCGCAGCGACATGACGCGCTTTGTAACCACACTCCTGAACCAAGTAGGCGATTTTATTGGTAATAACGCGGGTTTTACCCGAGCCAGCGCCCGCCAAGACTAGGCACGGTCCAGACACGTGGTGGACGGCGTCATTTTGGGCTGGGTTCAGTTTCATGTGGTTCCTCTGTTTATCGTCAGCGATGAGTCGCACTCACATTGTAAAAGGAATGCTGGCTCACTTCATCATTCTGTCAGGTTTCATTCATATTCATGGGCATTCATTGCTCACTTAACCTTGCAGAGTGTTTTAAATCTAATACAATGAATGAACGTTCATTCATTGCGAGCGTACATCATGTCCGACAAAAAAACGCAGATCCTAGAAGCCACCGAGCGTTTACTGGCAAAACACGGCTTTGACCGCCTCTCTATGCAGATGGTCGCCAAAGAAGCTGGCGTTGCGGCAGGCACGATTTATCGGTACTTCTCGGATAAGAACGATTTGTTGAGTCAACTTCGCAATCATGTCATTGGAAAATGTGCTGAAAATATATTGCACGGTTTTACCAACGACATGTCTATGAAACAGCAGTTTGTCACCCTTTGGCGTAATGCCTGGCAAATCACCATTGATCGTGACGACAATGCAATCAACCGTGAGCAGTTTGATAGCTTGCCCTATCAAAACGGGACAGAACAAAAAATGGCGGAAAGGGAGGTTTTTGCTCCCATACATCAGTTTTTCGAAACCGGTATCGCCGATGGAATATTCAAACCACTCTCAACTGACGTGCTTTCTGGTATAGGCCTTGAACCGGCCATCTGTTTAGCTCGCAAACAGGAAAGGGGTGTTATAAACCTTGACGCTTCAGCGCTCGATGATGCTATCAACGCGTGCTGGGATGCTATATGCCTTCATAAAGAATCGGAGAAATCTAAATGAAGAAATCGTTTGTTGTCATGTTGGTCGTGGCACTTGTACTTTTCGGTACAGTTATCGGCTTTAACATGTTTAAACAACAAAAAATTGCCGAATACATGGCAAACATGCCCGAGCCCGAATTCCCTGTGACAGTGACAGAAATGTCATCGATTGAGTGGATCCCTACCATTGAAGCCATCGGCTTTATCGAACCCAACCAAGGTGTCACGCTAACCACCCAAGTTAACGGCGTGATCGACCACATTAACTTCGTTTCTGGTCAAGCCGTGAAGCAAGGTGACGTGCTGTTGGCGTTGGATTCAAAAGTTGAAGCGGCAAACCTAAAGAGTAATGAAGCGCGTTTGCCTGCCGCGAAAGCCAAGTACAAGCGCTACCAAGGCCTGTTCCGTAAGGGTTCTATTTCGAAAGAGGCGTTGGATGAAGCTGAAGCAAACTACCGCTCTTTACAAGCTGACGTAGAAAGCCTGAATGCCTCGATTGAGCGCCGCACCATGATGCGCCGTTTGATGGCGTGGTGGGTCTTCGTAATGTGTTCTTGGGTGAATACCTGCAGCCAGGCACAGAAATTGTGCGCTTAGAAGACACCTCTATCATGCGTCTTCGCTTCACTGTGCCACAAACAGACATTGCGAAAATCAAGCTAGGCCAAAAGATTAACATTGCTGTCGATGCATACCCTGATACGCCTTTCACCGGCAAAATCAGCGCCATCGAACCTGCTGTTAACTTCCAAAGTGGTTTGATTCAAGTGCAGGCTGATATCCCTAACAACCACGGTCAACTGCGTTCAGGTATGTTTGCGCGCGCAAATATCATTCTGCCAACGATTGAAGATCAAATTGTTGTCGACCAAACCGCTATCAACTTCACGCTGTATGGCGAAAACGTGTATGTCGTTCGTGAAGAAGACGGCGTGACACGTGCGTACCAACAAGTGGTAAAAGTCGGTGAGCGTGAAGGCCACATCGCACACGTGCTTGATGGTCTTAACGCGGGCGACAAGGTGGTGACATCGGGTCAAGTTCGCTTGAGTAATGGTGCGAAAGTACGTGTTGTTGAAAACGATGCGCTGACACCACCTCAACAGCTACCACAACTGTAATGAGGTCCTGATGAAATTTACGGATATTTTCATAAGGCGTCCGGTTCTGGCCATCTCGATCAGCTTTTTGATCGCGCTGCTTGGCCTGCAATCGATGTTCAAGATGCAGGTTCGGGAATACCCGGACATGACCAATACCGTTGTTACCATCGCCACCAGTTATTACGGTGCAAGTGCTGACTTGATCCAAGGCTTCATTACGACGCCACTGGAACAAGCCGTTGCACAGGCTGACAACATTGACTTTATGACGTCTGAATCGGTGCTGGGTACCTCCACCGTGACGGTTTACATGAAGCTGAACACCGACCCAAATGCTGCATTGGCAGACATTTTGGCGAAGGTGAACTCTGTTCGCGCACAGTTACCCGGTGAATCTGAAGACCCTTCTGTCACCATGTCGACGGGCTCAACAACCGCGGTAATGTACATCGGCTTTACGTCTGACACTCTCGATTCAAGCCAAATCACCGACTACCTTGAGCGTGTAACTAAACCTCAGCTGTTCACAGTAAACGGTGTTGCGAAAATCGACCTTTACGGCGGTTTGAAATACGCACTACGCGTATGGCTAGATCCGGCGAAAATGGCGGCGTTCAACCTGACCGCGACGGAAGTGATGGGCGTACTTAACGCCAACAACTACCAGTCTGCTACCGGCCAGTCGATCGGTACTTACATGGTGTATAACGGCTCTGCCGATACCCAAGTATCCAACACCGACGAACTTAGCCGTTTGGTTGTCGCCACGCAGGAAGGTCAGGTCATTCGTCTTGGCGATATCGCGAAGGTCTCGCTAGAGAAGAGTCACGATATCTACCGTGCCACTGCGAATGGCTCAGAAGCCGTTGTCGCCGCGATTAACGCCGCACCAACGGCGAACCCAATTAACATTGCTGCGGATGTCACCGCCAAGCTGCCAGAGCTTGAGCGTAACATGCCTAGCACCATCAAGATGAATGTCTTGTATGACTCCACCGTTGCGATCAACGAATCGATTCATGAGGTTGTCAAAACCATCATTGAAGCGGCACTGATCGTATTGGTGGTCATCACGCTGTTCTTGGGTTCATTCCGCGCGGTGCTTATCCCTATCATCACTATCCCACTGTCTTTGATTGGTGTGGCGATGATGATGGAACTGTTTGGTTTCTCGCTAAACTTGATGACACTGCTCGCCATGGTATTGGCCATCGGTCTGGTGGTGGATGACGCCATCGTTGTTCTCGAAAACGTCGATCGCCATATCAAGCTCGGTGAATCGCCATTTCGTGCAGCCATCATTGGTACGCGTGAAATCGCCGTACCTGTTATTTCGATGACACTGACACTCGCAGCGGTATACGCACCTATCGCATTGATGGGCGGTATTACTGGCTCGTTGTTCAAAGAGTTTGCCCTTACCCTAGCAGGTGCAGTATTTGTTTCGGGCATCATTGCACTGACCTTGTCGCCAATGATGTGTTCGAAAATGCTTAAGGCCAACGAAAAGCCGAGCAAATTCGAAGCCAAGGTACATAGCTTCCTTGATCGCATGACAGAAGGCTATGCGCGCATGTTGGGCGGCATCATGAATATTCGTCCTGTCATCATCTCTTTCGCGATGATCGTGTTTGTCAGTCTGCCAATCATGTTCTCCTTTATCCCTAGTGAGCTTGCGCCACCGGAAGATAAAGGGGTGATGGTAATGATGGGTACAGCACCATCAACGGCGAACTTGGATTACATCGAAAACACCATGGCTGAAGTGAATGCAAAATTGGCAGCACAGCCAGAAGTTGCGTTTGCACAGGTGTTCTCAGGTGTGCCTAAGTCAAACCAAGCCTTCGGTATTGCCTCTTTGGTACCGTGGAGTGAGCGTGAAGCCAGCCAAGCTGACGTGGTTAAACGCATGACTGACGAAGTGAAGGATGTACCAGGTATGGCAGTAACGGCATTCCAGATGCCAGAACTACCAGGGGCATCTTCAGGTCTTCCGATTCAATTCGTTATCACCACGCCAAGTAACTTCGAAAGCTTGTTCCAAGTTGCGGCAGATGTGCTTGCTGACGTGAAAAGTAACTCTATGTTTGTTTACTCAGACATGGACCTGAACTTTGATTCTGCGACGATGAAAATCAACATCGACAAAGACAAAGCAGGCGCTTATGGCATCACAATGCAAGACATCGGTATTACGCTAGGCACCATGATGGCGGACGGTTATGTTAACCGTATCGACTTAGATGGCCGCTCCTACGAGGTGATCCCACAAGTTGAGCGTAAGTACCGTTTGAACCCTGAATCTATCAAGGGTTACTACGTACGTTCAGCCAGTGGTGAAGCCGTGCCACTCGGATCACTGGTAACCATTGACGTTGTTGCAGAGCCTCGTGCATTGCCACACTTCAACCAGCTAAACTCTGCGACCATCGGTGCAGTTGCTGCGCCTGGTGTTGCAATGGGTGATGCAATCAACTGGTTTGAAGGCATTGCTGCCGAGAAACTGCCACGCGGCTACCAACATGACTACCTCGGTGAAGCACGTCAGTTCGTCACAGAAGGCA
>JBELME010000194.1:0-8148 GCA_042096095.1 Enterovibrio sp. | reverse complement strand
TATCAAAATGAACATCGATACTGATACACAGTGGGCAACTTGGGACGGTATCCGTACTTACTCTGCAGAAAACTTTGATTACCTGCAAGGTCAAATCGGTAACCCAACTGGCGAATCTGCGCCAAACAAGAAGTACTACGATCCACGCGTATGGCTACGCGCTGGTCAAGCTTCAATGGTTACTCGTCTAGAGAAAGCATTTGCTGACCTGAACGCAATCGACGTTCTGTAAGTTCGTTTTTTAAAAAAACGGATTACAAATCTCTCAAAACCCGCTAAATTTAGCGGGTTTTTTTGTGGCTGAAATTTAGTCATGTGACCAAGCCAATTCTGATTGCAGGAGACTGCGGTAGGAGTTGGCTTGTGTGATCTTAAGTTGAGAGAAAGAGATGACTGAGCAAAATGCAATTCAGGCTGTTGAAGACACAGCAAATGAAGCAATGAATTGGTTAGCGTCAAACCATGAACTGATGATTCAGTATGGCGTGAATATTATTACCGCAATCATGGTCATGCTTGTGGGTAATTGGGTTGTTAAGAAAGTCGCTGGCTCTGTAGCCGCCGTGCTGAAAAAACGTGAGTTGGACCAATCCGTCGTCGATTTTATCGAGAACTTGGTTCGTTACGTGATGTTTACCATTGTACTTATTGCTGCTCTAGGTCGCGTGGGCGTTGAAACTGCGTCAATCGTTGCGGTAATCGGTGCAGCAGGTCTTGCTATTGGTCTTGCGCTGCAAGGTTCGCTGTCTAACTTTGCGGCGGGTGTACTGATTGTGACGTTCCGTCCATTCAAGTCTGGCGACCACGTAGAAGTGGGCGGTGTATCAGGTTCAGTTGCTTCTATTCAGATCTTCTCGACCATCTTGACCACACCAGACAATAAAATGGTTGTCGTGCCCAATGGCACCGTGATCTCTAGCCCTATCACTAACTACTCGCGCCATGATACACGTCGTATTGATTTCGTTATCGGTGTGTCTTACAAGGCTGATCTTAAGAAGACCAAAGAAGTGCTTACGCGTATTGTGAAAGCTGACCCGCGTGTTCTGCAAGATCCTGAGCCAACGATTGGTGTGCATGCATTGATGGACTCTTCAGTGAACTTCGTTGTTCGCCCTTGGGTAAACACGGCTGATTACTGGGCAACGTACTTCGACTTGATGCAAGCCATTAAAGAAGGCCTAGACGAAGCGGGTATCGACATTCCATTCCCACAAATGGATGTGCATTACCACGCTGCAGCTGTAGAAGCGAAGGCGAAAGCCAACGCTGAGAAACAACCTGTTGCTGAAGCGGTTTAATCCCTCGCATTCTGAGACAAAGCCCTGAAAATATGCGGGGCTTTTTTATATCCATGACACAGATAAGTCACAAAAAGATCAGTTCGCATGTTTTAAATTTGAGACGGTTTTTATTGCTGCTTAAACTGTAAACTCTCTCCTGATTTTTACCTGCGACACATTACCAGGTAGTTGGGGTGCGGTTGCTCTCGAGCGTATCTCAGGACAGTTTACGTAAATTACAAACATCAAGGACATTGCAATGGAAGATGCAACTCAAGGTGCGGTCACCTGGTTCACTGAAAACCAAGACCTCCTGCTTCAATATGCGGTAAATGCTATTTCCGCCATTCTTATTCTTATCGTCGGTAACTGGGTCGTTAAGAAAATCGCTAATGCCATCGCGAAAATGATGCGCAAAAAACAACTCGATGACAGCGTTGTTGAATTCGTTCACTCTTTTGTTCGTTACCTACTTTTCGTCATCGTCATCATTGCTGCGTTGGGTAAACTTGGCGTTCAAACAGCGTCAGTGGTTGCTGTTATCGGTGCCGCGGGTTTGGCTGTTGGTCTTGCACTTCAAGGTTCGCTATCTAACTTCGCAGCGGGTGTACTGATTGTTGCATTCCGTCCGTTTAAGTCTGGCGACTACGTTGAGGTTGCTGGCGTGGCAGGTTCTGTTGAATCTATCCAAATTTTCTCTACGGTACTGACAACGCCTGACAACAAAATGATCGTTGTGCCTAACGGTGGCGTTATCTCAAGCCCAATCACTAACTACTCACGCCACAACACACGTCGTATCGACTACGTGATTGGCGTGTCTTACAGTGCTGACCTGAAGAAAACCAAAGAAGTGTTGGCACGTGTTATTGCTGCAGAATCTCGTATTCTTCCAACGCCAGAGCCAACCATTGGTGTGGTAGAGCTTGCGGATTCTTCTGTAAACCTTGTTGTTCGCCCTTGGGTGAAAACAGCAGATTACTGGGGTGTGTACTTTGACCTTCTTCAAGCTATTAAAGAAGAGCTTGATAACGAAGGCATCGAAATTCCATTCCCACAAATGGACGTTCACGTTCAGAAAAACGACGCATAATGTAGTCTGTTTTTCCTAGAATAAACGCCAGCAACCCTATCGGGTTACTGGCGTTTTTTTGTCTTTTGTTTATGTGGTTTTAGTTTGTGCAAACCCTGTTGTCTTAGTATGTCGGTAGTGCGTTGAGGGATTAACCCTTGAGCGAGTTAAAATAATTGAGGGTGCACTAAGGAATTTTCTTGCGTAGACGCAAAGGCTTTCCTAATTTGCGTATCTGAGGTGATGTCCCTAGCTTCTTTGAGGTGTGAGCTTCCATTTGAAGCGTTGAGCTTGTTCATCAAGCATGACTTTGATGTGGTGATGGGAGTCTTCGACGGCATACCGTTAAGAGATAGCAGCGCGTTTAAATAGAAGGAATTTGATTTATGAGCAATATCCCATCCGAGCTGAAATTTACGGCTTCTCACGAGTGGGTACGACCTGAAGGTGACGGCGTCTATTCCGTGGGGATTTCAGACCATGCACAAGCCCTGCTTGGCGACATGGTGTTTGTTGACTTGCCAGACGTTGGTGACACGGTTGATGCGGGCGATGATTGCGCCGTTGCTGAATCCGTTAAGGCTGCGTCGGATATTTACACGCCGCTGACGGGCGAAATCGTTGCGGTGAATGAAGATTTGGAAGGTTCGCCAGAATTGGTTAACTCAGATCCATACGGTGATGGATGGCTGTTCCAGATCCGCATCTCAGATAGCTCAGAAATTGATGAATTGATGGATGCCGAAGCGTATACCGATGCGATTGAAGAAGACGAATAAGGTTGCGTTTTCGAGATAAAAAAACACCGCGAATGTCGCGGTGTTTTTGCTCAAGCGATATGCCTAAATAGACACTCAAAATTTGGCGTTCCACGCCCCTAGTGCTGCTGTTTCAAACGTTTAATTTCTGCATTGATTTCACTGACCGTTCGGTAGTGTTCAATGTCTGCATTAGACTGTGCTTGCACCATTCCTTGATGAAATTCGAAATCTCCTCGACCATCGATATAAATACGTCCTTGAAACAAACGGTAGACGTGTTTAGCTATCATGGTAGGGACATAACGATTAAACATCCGCATGACGTAATTCCTTTTTCGTTTTTATGTCCTTGCCTCACGGCGCTGCTAGCCAACCGCTTAAAGTGCAGAGTAAGATTCTGCATTTTTGGCGGGCGGCATTATAACGATGCAGTGATGACCACAATGTGACATACAAGGCACTTGCCCAAGAAAAATAGAAAGACTTGTACGAATAAGCGATTGGTCACATTCCAGAAAGTTAGGCAGGCGCTGTGCTATCTAGCACGTAAATCTTCCACTTGCTGAATAACAGTGTGCTGAATAGTGTTGCGGATCCACGTATTCTTCGCGTTGTTGTCGTGCTTTTTGTGCCAAATCTGACGGATAACGAAATCGCTGACGTTAACGGGGGCAGGGCTGATCGCTAAGGTATCGTTGAACATTTCGAGCTTCGCCATCAATTCGGCAACGGTGCAGAGTAGGTTACGCCCAGAGAGCAAATGCCTGACCGTGAGGAAGCGTTGTGAGCCCATGACGACTTGTCTGTCACACCCTAAGGCGCGCAATGTGTCGTCCACAGGGCTGCTGAGTTGACCATCCACGTTCACGAGGGCATGCGGTGTTGATGTATAGTTATCTAAGCTTAGAGGGCTCGAGAGGCCTGTAGAGCGCGGATCAAACAGGCAGACATGTCGCTCCGTGTACAAGTCTTCCATGATAAGCGCCGTATCTTGCGGCTCTACGGCCCCTAACACCACATCAACTTGATCCGATTTAAGCGCTTCGCGATAGTTAACGCGATCAATAGGGCGGCAACTTAATTGGCAATGTGGCGCTTGGCGGCGGAATTCATCAAAAAGCATAGGCGCAAAAACCAGTTCGGCGTAATCGGTCAGCCCAATACGAACTGGCCCATCATACTGCTCCGGCTCAAAACGAACCGGTGTGAGTATGTCGCTGGCAATGGTTTCGAGGAGTTGCTCAACGACAGGCACAAGCTCTAACGCGCGGGTTGTCGGGAGCATTTCATTCCCTTGTCGATGAAACAAGGGATCATCAAGCAAAGTGCGCAAGCGAGACAGGTTATGGCTCATGGCCGACTGGCCAATCGACAGCTTTTCAGCAGCGCGGGTCACGCTGCGTGACTCCATCAATGCAGAGAATGCGACCAACAAGTTAAGGTCGACACTGCGCCAATTTACCTGTTTCATGCAGGGTTAGCTCGCGTCTTCTCGGCGAATGTCTGCAACGATTGGGTTGCACAATTCGACAAGATCTTGATACGCCATTTCCAAGCCTGCCATAGGCGAACCGCTGCTGATATTGATCAGTTTAAATCACTGAGTGTCGCATCAAAGATGATGGGGTACATCTGATTGACTGCCACAGGGGTGACCATGCCGGGCGCGTAACCTGTCATGGAAATCACGTGCTTGCTCTCAACGCAGGTCATGCGCCTAAGCCCCATGACGTCACGGACTTTGTTTGGATCAACCGATGATGTTCCTGGCACACACGCCAACACGATGTTGCCACCCATGTCTTTCATCAACATGGATTTCACCATTTGGCGAGGGTCAACACCGCGCTGTTGCGCGGCATCGGCAATGGTGGTTGCTTCTGTTTCATGAGGCAAAATGCGGTGTGCAATCTCGTGATAGCGAAGCATCGACAAAATTGGCGTATCAAAATCTGTCATTCTAAAACCGTGAAATCTTTAAGTCGGAAGGTCGATTAGGCGTCTTCTAAGCTGTAAGGCAGTGGCAGTTTCTGCCAAATGTCAGACGCATCAGCAAGACGGAATCGGGTGTCATCGTCGAGGTTATTTGGCATAACAACCAGTGCCAGCGCTTGACCGTTATCGAACTGGTAGCCAGACAAAATGGTGCCACCTGAACGCCAGTTTTCACCCACGCTTCGCTCCATTGCATCCCCCGCTTTCGGTGCCGCGCTTGCTTCACCTTGCAGAAGGTAGGTCGCACGTTTATTGATGCCACGGTATTTCGCGCGCGCCACGGTTTCTTGGCCTGTGTAACACCCTTTCTTAAAGCTGATAGCATCCAAGGCCTGCAGGTTCAACGACTGAGGAATGAACTCATTCGTTGTTGGTTCAGAAAGGGCAGGGATTGCAGCACGAAGCTCTAAGAGATCCCAAAGAGCGGCATCGCTTAGCGTTGCGCGCTCACCCAACTCTGACAGCAATTGGTCTGCTTCAGACGCCTCAATGGCGAGCATCCAACGATTGGGTTCAAGACGAACGGCGGTACCAGTTTGCGTTGCGCGCACATCACCGTCACCAATGTAACGAGACAGCATGGCATTATCGGCTTTCTCACCGGCGACGCCGAGCAGCACCAGTTCGCTGATTTCAAACGTCACCTTCGAAAATATGCCGTATTTTTTAATTTCGGTAAGCTGTTTTTCTGCGATAGAAGAAGGCTGGGTATAAGCAATACCATCAAGATGGTGGAACATTCGCAGTGCGGACCACACTTTCCCTTTTGCATCGCAGTGCGCTGCAAGGGTTGAGGCGGTTTTATCGAGAGACACCAAATCACATGTTAGCTGGCCTTGAAGGTAGCTGATGGTGTCGTCACCTTTTGCGGTGATCAGCGAGAGCGTATCAAGCGCGATCACTGACAGTGCTGGTAACTCACTGTCCGGAGAAAGTGGCAGGCGTGGGAAGTCGTGCTGTTGGTACCAGTTTGTCATGGTATTTCTCGCTTCATTTTCAATGCTGTTATGTTAATGCTGCCTTGGCGTAAAGTCAGCACCTTACATCTTCTCACTCTTTAAGTGAGGGTGAGTTACCTGGATCACAAGGTCTAACGGTGTCTGATAATGGAAATAGCGCCGCACGCAAGGCACTGATACTATTTGTGTCAGAATTTTTATTGATGTTTAACGAGGTAATCATGCTGACCGCAGAAGATAAAGCGCGGATCAAATGGGCATGCCGTCGCGGCATGTTGGAATTGGACGTTATCATTATGCCTTTCTTCGAAGAGTGTTTTGATGATCTTACCGAAGCCGAGAAACAAGATTTCGTTGCTTTACTTGAGTGTGATGACCCTGACTTATTCACATGGTTGATGGGGCACACGCGCAGTGAATCACCCGTGTTGTCAGCGATGACTGACAAGATCATTGCCCATAACCGAAGCAAGTTGCGTTAATACGTACATTGGTCACTCCCGCTTGTTTGCACGTAGTGTGGTGGTGGGATATGTGCTGACGGGATTACTTCTGTTTTCCGTCAGCGCTTTACCTCTTGAAGTGAAAGCGCTTTGTCTTCTCTTCCTCTCGAATGAATTTCGCCGTCTTTCTTGGCGATTATCTGTATCAGAACTTTTTACATCTGAACCCTGCTTGTCGGCGCGAGACGTCCTCCAACTTGATACGCAAGGGCGATGCTTGCTGAATAGCCACGTGTGGCATGTCCGTCGTGTACATTTCCTGAGTGGGTGGTTAATGGTGGTTGATCTTCACGATGGTCAGCAACGATGCCGACTCCCTTTCTTTAAAGATGCCTTCTCTGAAACCACCTATCGTCATCTGAGCCGCGTTTGCCTGGCGATAAATGTGTGATGTCACTCTCATAAATTTGTTGTATATCGTATAACGTCCCTAAAAAAATTATTCACCCTGTCGATAAATGAAGATGCATTTATGAACACTCATGCGCCCAAAGACGTTTATAGGGAAGACACACGATGAAAATAAGAACCAAACTCTACGCACTTACCGCATTCTCAGCTGTGTCCTTGATTCTGTTTGCCACCATAGGTTGGCAGGCTTCTGATAGGCTGGTTGAACTCAAAATCAAGCAAACGCTTATCTCCGATCTTGAAGTGCGTTTATTAAATTTAAGGCGTAATGAGAAAGACTTCTTGGCGCGATTGGATGAAAAATACGTGGGCAGATTCGCCAATAACGTATCGGCATTTGATCAAGTCTTAGAGACGCTCAATCAACAAGCGCAAGTGTTATCCCTTGATTTGCCGAAATTAAACGCCGTTTCTCGCGCCATGGAAAGTTACAGCAATGGCTTCAAAACGTTGGCGAGCAGCTACAAAACCTTAGGTTTGGATCGTGAGTCGGGTACGTGGGGCGAACTCACCAAAGTGAATACCGCGCTGCTTTCTGAACAACCTAATAACGCAGACGTTGAGCACGCGGTAACGCTTGCTCGTTTGTTAGTAGCAGATACCACTGAAACGCGTTTTGATGAGTACCTTTCGTCGTGGGAAGGCATGGCATCGCTGACTGATGTTCCTTTGTTTGATGAACAGCGCGCATTGGTGACGCGTTACGTGCAATTAAAACGTGAGGTTGGGTTAGATCATAAATCAGGTCTACTTGGTAGCATTCGTGGTCTAACCCATCAGGTGGAAGCTGACTTTGATTTGATGCGCACACAGTTGAACCAAGAATTGGCTTCATCAGAGAAAAGCCTGATTGTGTCTTCGGGCTTTGTGCTAGTGGTGATTTCACTTCTGTTGATCGCGAGCTGTATGTGGTTAAACAGAGACATTCAAGGACGCTTGAAAACGTTGACGGGCACCATGGAAAAAGTGGCGTCTGAGCGAGATCTCACCCTTCGCGCTGATGAATCAAGCAAAGATGAAATTGGCTTGGTGGCGAAAGATTTCAATATCGTACTTCAGCATTGCCAGACGTTGATCGCTGGTGTGAAAGTGTCGATCACCACACTGAATGCAACGGCATCAGATGTTCGTTCGAGAAGCAGTGATGCGGAGCATGCGCTGGAT
>JBELME010000193.1:0-8151 GCA_042096095.1 Enterovibrio sp. | reverse complement strand
CTCAAATAGCCGAGATATTCAGGAAAATCAAAACCGAATGTCATTAGGGGGAGCACGAACCCAGTAAATGCCTCCAAGCCTTCAACTTCTTGGGGTTTGGGTATATAAAAGGCTCTCATCGGAAAGGCAAACAACGCGCTCGGACAACGTAATGAAAAAAACCGACCTGGTCACCCGAGAAGGTTATAACAAACTCAAACAAGAGCTGGATTATCTTTGGAAGGAACGCCGTCCAGAGATCACCAAAATCGTCTCGTGGGCAGCAAGCCTTGGGGACCGTTCAGAGAACGCAGATTACAATAAACGCATTCTGCGTGAAATTGACCGTCGCGTTCGCTACTTACGCAAACGCTTGGAAATCCTCCGCGTCGTCGATTACAACCCGCAACAAGACGGAAAAGTCTTCTTTGGCGCGTGGGTCGACATTGAAAATGACGACGGTGGCACCCTCACCTTCCGTATTGTCGGCCCAGATGAAATCTATGGCCGCAAAGACTACATCTCCATTGATAGCCCCATGGCACGCGCATTGATTAAAAAAGAAGTCGATGACGAAGCCATTGTGACGACCCCTGAAGGACCGAAGGTCTGGTACGTCAACGCCATCAACTATCAGCAAGACGAACTCTAATACTGCCGTTCGCGGCGGTGACTCTCAAAGGAACACAATGACCACTTCAATTTATCAACAGATTGCCAGTGAGCTTAACGTACGTGATGCGCAAGTTATCGCAGCCGTCACCCTGCTTGATGATGGCAACACCGTGCCTTTCATCGCACGTTACCGTAAAGAAGTCACCAATGGCCTTGATGACACCCAATTACGTAATCTGGAATCTCGCCTTGGGTATTTGCGCGAATTGGAAGATCGTCGCCAAGTCATCTTGAAATCCATTGATGAGCAAGGAAAGCTGACCGAAGGTCTGAAAAAAGACATCCTCGACGCTGACACCAAAAACCGCCTTGAAGACCTGTACTTACCGTACAAGCAAAAGCGTCGCACCAAAGGACAAATTGCCATTGAAGCAGGCATTGAGCCGTTAGCACTTTCGCTCTGGCAACATCCTGAGCAAGACCCAGAATCAGAAGCAACCCGCTACTTGAATGCAGACGCTGGGTTTGCGGATACCAAAGCCGTATTGGACGGCGCACGCGCCATCTTGATGGAGCAATTCGCTGAAGATGCCGCCCTGCTGGATAAGATTCGCCGCCATTTAAACCAACATGCTAAAATTCAAGCACGCGTCATCGCAGGCAAAGAAAACGAAGGCGCGAAGTTTAAAGATTACTTTGAACACGATGAGTTACTGACCAAAGTGCCGTCTCACCGTGCGCTGGCCATGTTCCGTGGTCGTAATGAAGGCATTCTTCAACTGTCATTAAATGCTGACCCACAGCAAGATGAGAAATCGACGGGCTCTTACTGCGAAAACATCATCAGTGACCACTTCGGCGTGACCTTAGGTTCTGCACCAGCTGATCGTTGGCGTAAACAAGTGGTGAGCTTTGCATGGCGCATAAAGATTTTGATGCACATGGAAACTGAACTGATGGGCAATCTGCGCGAGCTGGCAGAGAATGACGCCATAAAGGTATTCGCCGACAACCTAAAAGACTTGCTCATGGCAGCGCCTGCCGGTCCTCGCTGCACCTTGGGTATTGACCCGGGCTTACGTACCGGCTGTAAAGTGGCCGTGGTTGATAACACAGGCAAGTTACTCGACACTGCCACCATTTACCCCACTCCACCACAGAATAAGATTGCTGAATCTGCCCGTGTCGTCATGGCGCTGGTGAAAAAGCACAACGTGGATTTGATTGCGATCGGCAACGGCACAGCTTCACGTGAAACCGATGCGTTTGTGGCAGGCATGTTGAAAGACGCGGGCGAGAAAATTCAAACCGTGATGGTGAGTGAAGCTGGCGCATCGGTGTATTCGGCATCTGAGCTTGCGGCAGCAGAATTCCCAGGGCTAGACGTTTCACTGCGCGGCGCGGTGTCGATTGCACGTCGTTTGCAAGATCCTCTGGCCGAGCTCGTCAAAATCGATCCGAAATCCATCGGTGTGGGCCAATACCAACACGACGTCAGCCAAAGCCAATTGGCAAAACGCTTGGATGCTGTGGTCGAAGACTGTGTAAACGCCGTCGGTGTCGACGTAAACAGCGCTTCTGCCGCCCTGCTCACCCGCGTTGCAGGCCTTTCGACCACAATGGCAGCCAACATCGTGGCATTCCGTGATGAGAATGGTCGCTTTGGTGAGCGTAAAACCCTCCTGAAAGTGCCACGTTTGGGGCCTAAAGCCTACGAACAGTGCGCAGGCTTCTTGCGCGTCATGAACGGGAAAAACCCGCTGGATAGCTCATCGGTGCACCCTGAAGCCTACCCTGTGGTAAAACGCATTGCGGACAACACAGGCAAAGCTGTCGATGCCATGATCGGTAACCACGATTTCTTGCGCAGCGTGAAAGCCTCCGATTACGCTGATGAGACTTTCGGTATTCCTACCGTAACGGACATCCTCGCAGAACTGGCGAAACCCGGACGCGACCCGCGCCCTGAGTTTAAAACCGCCACGTTTGCCGAAGGCGTCAACGAAGTCAAAGACCTTATCCCTGGCATGGTGCTGGAAGGCTCGATCACCAACGTGACCGCCTTTGGCGCGTTTGTCGATATCGGTGTTCACCAAGACGGCCTTGTTCATATTTCAGCGTTATCAGACAAATTCATCTCCGACCCGCGTGAAGTCGTAAAAGCGGGCGACGTGGTGAAAGTAAAGGTCATGGAAGTGGATATCGCGCGCAAGCGCATTGCGCTGTCCATGCGTTTAAACGACGAACCAGGCGCCGACAACAAACCGGCTAGCCGCGGCAATGCAAGCCGCGACACACGCTCAGCACGTCCTCAAGCGCGCAGCCAGCCGAATCGCTCGTCATCAAACAACAACCAAGGTGGTCAATCATCAGCCTTTGGTGGTGCGTTTGCAGATGCCTTTGCGAAAGCAAAACGCAAGTAGGCGAACATACAAATTCACCACACACTAAAACAGCGCCTCTGGGCGCTGTTTTCTTTTGTTCCTATGTTGAGTGTCGTTCTCGCGGGAAACAAGGTGGCTAAATCACAATAAGCACTTCAGAAGGAATGTTCGCCACCGTGGCTTGCGAGTAACGCATGGCAACGACTGCGCCAGTCCGTTGTGAGGCCTTTAGCTCATCGATTTTATCGAGAATTTCTTTCGGCAGTTTTATCTGCATGGAATAGCCGTTTTCGTTCTTCGGCGTGTAAGAGTCGGGCGACAGCAGGGAGGACAGTTGGCTTAACGAATCATGCGCACCGAAATGACCACCATTAAACTGACTGATGTTTTGCTTTAAATCGGCATAATCCGGATGCTCAGATGGATCCCAAGATGGCTTGCGGAGTTGTTTTTCTTCTTGGGTGACGGATTTTTCGTGTTCAGTCGCGTTAGGCTGCTTGGCTGGGGCAATTTTTTCACGCACACGATTATCCCGCGCAACTTGCTCCGTTGGCGGGTTTACTGACGGTACGACAGCGGGGATGCTGACGTTAGCGGGCGAAATATTCATGCCAATGTTATCTCCCAACATCGACCGAAGGCAGTCGCCTTAAGGCATACCGCGGGAAATGACCCGCGAATGCTCGAGCTATATCTCTATAGCGAAATTACACCAATATCGCTAAGATGCCGCCTATCGTACCGATGGCAGATAAAACCTGCCCAGCGGTGTATGCGTCATCGTCGTTACTTTTCACTTCGTCAGGGTGGTCCATACCCAATGCCCCATAAGTGAAAGCCTCAACATCTGTCGATGTTGGTGTTTTGCCTTCGGCTTCCGTTGTTTTGTTGACAGTCTTCACGTCCGATACCTGATTGGCGACTTGCGCATAAGACTGTTTAGCACCCTCAGCTTGATTCTGCTCACCCGCCTTAACCTCTTGGTTAACTGGCGTTGGGCGTGCATACATCTGTTGAGAATAGCCAACGTTACCTACATTCATTATGGTCTCTCCTGATGCCATAGCAAGTGACACGAATAAAGTATCGGCAGATTCAGTTTAAAATTTAGCCGCAATTCACTTTATTTTGATCACTTTTTCTTATCTGGATGGCAAACACTGTCCGCAGAAAGAGAGTAATTCTTCAGAAAAGTGTTCAGGATCAGAGATAAACGGCGCATGTGACGCGTTGGCAAAAATTTGCCGCTGCGACTGCGGGGCTAAAACATCCAGCTCTTGTGCCACTCTTACTGGCACCAAGCCATCTAACCGACCGTACATCCGCAACCAAGGCACTGAAATATCATGCAATTGTGGCCTCAAGTCTGCCTCAGCAAGAATATCGAGCCCAGCTTTTAGTGCCTCAGGTTGAGGCGACGGATGCGAAAGCACCGCCTTTTTTAGCCACTTGATATCTTGTCTAGCAGTGGGGCTCCCCATTGCCTGCAACGCCATAAATCGTTCAACCGTGGATGAAAAATCATCTTCCAGTTGCGCTGAAAACGCTGACAGTACCTGAGGTTTAATCCCTCTCCATCCATGTTCTGCAGCAAATCGAGGTGAGCTAGCAACCGTCACCAAACCTTGCACTCGCTCTGGTGCGAGAAGCGCGGCTTGTGTGGCAACCATACCCCCTAAAGACCAACCAACCCAAATCGCGTGCTGCGGTGAATTATTAAGCAAGCACTGTGCCATTTCCTTTAAAGAAAACGCATCGGTGGGTTGGCTATGTCCGTAACCGGGAAGATCGACACAATGAACGCGGTAGCGATCAGTTAAACGAGGGAGAAGCTGCTGCCAAACAGCACTGTTCATTCCCCATCCATGAATGAGAATCAGGTCGGAACCCTGGCCTTCCGTGTGCCAGTAAAGCGAAGTTGTCATTTACACTGCCTAAACGTGTTGCTGGACCAAAACATCCTTTATGTTGCGCTCTATCTTACGCGCTCTGCCATTGAGGTGTCAGCTTTGTCATCACAGGTTGGAGCAGCGCCAATATCCGTGGTGTGAAACCTGTTCGCAGAGTTTCCCAACCTCGCCACGTTGCATGCAATGTGGCCTTTCAACGCCCTACACCATGGAAACCTGCGGTCGTTGCCTCAACACGCCGCCGGCGTGGGACAACTTGGTGTGCCTCGGCGACTACACCTTTCCTTACGACACGCTCCTGCACAAATTCAAATACCAGGGCCACTATTGGCTGGCAGCCCCCTTGGCACGCCTGCTCGCAGAAAGCATCGATGAGCCCGCACCGTGTTTGATACCTGTGCCTATGCATTGGCGACGACGCTGGGTGCGCGGATTTAATCACAGCACCGTGCTCGCCAATGCGCTGGCATCACAGCTAGAGCGCCCATGCTTGGATAATGCGTTAATACGCACACGCGTCACGCAGCAACAGCAAGGTCTCAGCCGTAAAGCGAGGCTTTCCAACCTGAAAGATGCATTCAACATCCATGGTGACCTGCCGTCTCACGTGGCATTGGTCGATGATGTGGTGACAACGGGAGCAACGTTGACGGAATTGTGCCGATTGTTGAAAGCACACGGCGTGATAAAAATAGATATCTACGCGCTATGCCGCACGCCAACTGATGGAAAACAGAAGAAATAATTACCCGCGTCCGTAGAGGGGTGATAGTCATGAAAAGAAAGAGTAAACTGTCTAAAACAAACTGGGCTATTCAGGTAAGAAGTCGTGTCTAATATTTTAATTTCAGAAAATGCACAAAGTCATTTCGGTAAGTTGCTAGAACAGCAACCGGAAGGCACCAATATCCGCGTATTCGTGGTTAATCCAGGCACACAAAACGCAGAGTGCGGCGTGTCTTACTGCCCACAAGACGCTATTGAAGCAAGCGATACCGAGTTAACCTTTAACGGTTTCCTTGCGTACGTTGACGAACTGAGCCTGCCTTTCTTGGAAGATGCAGAGATCGATTTCGTTACCGACAAAATGGGCTCTCAGCTAACCCTGAAAGCACCTAACGCGAAAATGCGTAAAGTGTCTGACGATGCGTCGCTTCTTGAGCGTGTTGAATACGTTATTCAAACCCAAGTGAACCCGCAGCTTGCCGGCCACGGTGGTCACATCAACCTTATCGAAATCACTGAAGACGGCGCGGCTGTTATTCAATTCGGTGGGGGTTGTAACGGCTGTTCAATGGTTGATGTTACGCTAAAAGACGGCATCGAAAAGCAGCTTCTAGAAGAGTTCAGCGGTGAATTGACCGCGGTTCGCGATGTCACCGAACACTCTGCGGGCGATCACTCTTACTACTGATTTAGTAAGCAATATCACCGTCAAAAAAAGCTCCCGAGGGAGCTTTTTTCATGTCTGCCGTTTCTGCTTATGACGATAGGGCGAGAGCGATGGCATTACGCCTAGTGCGCCGGGGAAAGAAACACATCGCGTCGCCATTGATAAATGAACACCGCCCCTAAGGTGATCCCGCGCAGCGCCATGAAGCCCAACATGGCCGCCCAAAGCGCATGGTTACCAAAACAACTAAGCAGCCACCAAATCACAAAAAAGCCCGCCATAGAAACAAACATGGTGTTGCGCATTTCTCGGCCTCGCGTCGCGCCAATGAACACACCATCGAGCAAGAAACACCACATAGAGACAAGCGGCATAGCGATAAGCCATGGCAAGTAAACATAGGCCTGCTTGCGCACCGCAGGAATGTCTGAGATCACCCCGACAATGCCCTGCCCGCCCGTCAAAAACGCAAGTGTGATAAACAAAGAAATCACAAAACTCCACAGGGTCGTCGCGGAGAGCGTAGCGAGTAATTCCTCCCTGTCTTTCGCCCCAATGGCCTTCCCAACCATGGCTTCCATGGCGTAAGCAAACCCATCCATGGCAAATGACACCAGCATCAAGAAATTCATCAGCACCGCATTGGCGGCCACCACATCGTCACCCAGCGTTGCGCCCTGAAACGTCATGAAGGTGAACGCGAGCTGCAAACATAAGCTGCGGAGAAAGATATCGCGATTTAGCTTAAGCAAGCGCCCCATACCTGCGGACGATTTTTCCCATTGAGCCCAGGGTGACGGCAAAGACGCAGACACCCAGACTTTCGCGACAAAGAACAAACCCAGCGCCATGCCTGTGTAATCTGCTATCACACTCGCAGCGGCAGCGCCTTGTACTTTCCAGTCAAGCACCACCACGAAGAGCAGATCGAGCAAGATATTGACCAGATTGATGATGATAACCAGCATCATTGGCTTTTTGGCGTTTTGCGCACCAAGTAGCCACCCCATGATCACCAAGTTGGTCAATGCCGCAGGCGCACTCCAAATACGAATAGAAAAGTACTCATCTGCATAGCGTTTAACCTGCTCGCTGGCATCACTGAAATGGAACACCATGTCGGCCACCCAAGGGTGAATCGCCACAATGACTGCCGCTAACAACCAAGCAAGGGTCACCCCTTGTAGAAACACATTGGCAAGGCCAGCATTGTCTTTGCTACCCCATGCCTGCGCCGTTAGCCCTGTGGTTGCCATACGCAGAAAGCCAAGCAACCAGAAGGTCACCGCGATCATGGTGCTTCCCACAGCAACACCGCCAAGATACCAAGCATGATCGAGGTGCCCAATCACAGCCGCATCCACCAGCCCCAATAAAGGCACAGTGATATTGGACAGCACCATAGGCAGTGCTAAAGAGAAAACGCGCACGTGCAGCGCTTTTTGTTTGAGTGCTGAGAACATAATTCGCATGCTGGAAGAATTCGATGGGTCAGTGTAGCAAAGTTGCCTAAAGTATAAGCGTCAAAAACACGGTATTTCCTTGATGAAATTCATCATTTCTCTCACGGACGAAGCCGTTTTTCTCCAACACCTTAATAGACGGTAGGTTATCGACTTCCGCCCCACCAGACAGAGAAGACACAACGCCTGAAGCACTACACCACGAGATCAAACCTGCGATCATTTCGCTCGCCATACCTTTGCCTTGGAAGGTTTCCGCCACCACATAACCTAAGCGCAGTGCATAGCGAGGTTGGCTTTCGCTAAGTGCATCAACCTCCACATACAGCAAGAAGAACCCGACCAACGCGTCATCATCCAACGAACATATTGCAACGAACTGGCATTCTTCTAACGTTTGTTCAAGC
>JBELME010000192.1:0-8231 GCA_042096095.1 Enterovibrio sp. | reverse complement strand
TGATGATCTGATCGCTACTATTGGGATTAGTTCAATGATTTAGGAAACAACGCCGAAAGCAAGTACTAAACATGTTATTCACACGTCACTACTGCTTATTTGAATCCTGGGTTTCTCTTACGCTTTTGCTCGTCCTGCTTTTTCTGCTCTTCCTCGATTCTCGCAATCTAGCTTTTCGCGCCTAGATCTTAGCTATTCTTCTCTTGCCATTCCGCCCCGAACGCTGCGACGCGTTGCTGAACCTCGCGCCATTTCGACGATGCTTTCAGCTCTTTCACCGTGAACTGAGTTTTCTTGAGCAAGGTCGCGGCTTGTGGAACGTCGCTGATGGCGATGTTGTCCAATACCTCAATCGATGATTGACGGTTATTGCACAACAAAAGCATGTCACAGCCTGCGTCTAGCGCTTGCTGGCTGCGTTCTGCTGGGCCACCCATCACGGAGGCACCTTCCATGCTTAAATCGTCTGAGAACACGATACCGTTAAAACCAAGCTGTTTGCGCAATATGGTTTTTAGCCAGTATGACGAGCCGCTTGCTGGCAGCGCGTCATAATTTGGGTAAATAACGTGTGCAGGCATCATGGCATCTAACACACCCGCATCGATTTGGGCTTTGAAAATCGCCATGTCTTGTTCGAACAGGTCGGTTCGCTCATCGACTGGGCTTTCAACATGCGAATCTGCCAATACCGCGCCATGACCTGGGAAGTGTTTGCCTGTTGTCGCCATACCCACGTCTTTCATGCCTTGCATGAAGGCGGTGGAAAAACGAATCACAGTGTTATTGTCTTCACCAAACGCACGACTGCCGATCGCTTTGCAATCGAAACCACGGTCAAGCACAGGGGCAAAACTGATATCAATGTCATGCGCCATCAATTCTGCGGCCATCAACCAGCCTGATTCGCGCGCCATGTTTTCGCCATTCGGCATGTTCGCATACGACTGCGCAGGCGGGATCAAGGTGAAGTGCTCTTTAAAACGCTGAACACGGCCGCCTTCCTGATCAACACCAATCAATAACGGTCGCTTTGCGGCTTTACGCATAGACGCGGTTAGTGCCGCCAGTTGTTCACTGTCATGATAGTTACGCGCAAATAAAATCACGCCGCCAACGGTAGGATGTTCCAAAAGCTCGCGATCTTCCGCATCTAGCTCGTACCCTTCAACATCAACCCACAATGGGCCCATGGTGCTCTCCTGTTTTCACTGTGTTCGGCAGTTTCTCTGCCCGATAGCGACTATATTACGCTGATACGCACACGGTAGAAAACCCGAAGCACGAATTTGATATCTGAATTCTTTTTGCTATGAGAGACTTATACCCAAACTACATCAAGAGGCATACGATGGGCACTTATATTGGCATCATGTCCGGCACCAGTTTAGATGGCATCGACATTGTCGCTGCAGACTTTTCGGCATCAGCACCCACGCTTCTTCACAAAGCGATGTATCCGTTTCCTGAAGCGCTCAAAAGCAAACTCATCGGTTTAAGCCAAGGTGAGCCCATTACGCTCGAAGAAATTGGCACCATCGATCACTTTCTCGGAAAAACGTATGCTGAAACTGTGAATCGCTTCCTGACTGAAACGGGGTTAGAGGCGAATGACATCGCTGCCATTGGCTGTCACGGGCAAACCGTATTCCACAAACCCACGGGCCCCATGCCCTTCACCATGCAATTGGGCGATGCCAATCTGATTGCTGCGCTCACAGGCATTACAACCGTGGCGGATTTTAGGCGCAAAGACATGGCGCTTGGTGGTCAAGGTGCGCCGCTTGTGCCAGCTTTTCACCAATCACTCTTTGAAGATGCCACAATCAGCCGCGTCGTTTTGAACATTGGCGGCATCGCAAATATTTCAGTCATTGAACCCAACAAGCCCGTTGTGGGTTTTGATACTGGCCCCGGCAATATGCTGATGGACAGATGGATTAACAAACACCAAGGCAAGGCCTATGATCATGATGGCGCATGGGCAGCATCGGGAACGATCAATCGTTCATTGCTTGAACAAATGCTCTGCGACCCGTATTTCTCTCTGCCTGCACCCAAAAGCACAGGCCGTGAATTGTTCCACCAGGGTTGGCTAGACGCGCAATTAGCGCAACTGAATGAAACCTTTTCGCCGCAAGACGTGCAAGCCACGCTGTTAGCGTTCACGGCGACCACCATCGCGAACGACGTAAAATCCATCAATGAAGGTGAGTTACTCGTGTGTGGCGGTGGCGCGCAAAACGCGGCATTGATGGCTTCACTGCAAGATTTGTTACCACGTTGGCAGGTAATGCCAACCGATGCCAAGGGCATTGATGGTGACTCCCTCGAAGCGCTGGCGTTTGCATGGCTTGCAAAACAGGCGATGGAAGGTAAACCGGGAAATTTGCCTGAGGTAACGGGCGCGTCTCGACATTGTCGATTAGGGGCGATTTATTTCCCTGACTAGCGCAAATCCATGAACTTTAGATACCCAAACAAGGAGAAGGGCGTGAATCCTATTCACGCCCTTCTCCTTGTTTAAAGCGATGAAAACACATTTTATGACTAGGAACCAAGCCTGCGTGAGCGATTAGGCGCAATCGGGACTTGGTGACTGGTTCGCTTCATGTAGTTCATGTACTGGTTAAAGCTCAACGCACGAGAGTAGTGAAACCCCTGCGCAATATCGACACCATAACGTTTCAGTAAAGACGCTGTCTCGAGGTCTTCTACCCCTTCCGCAACCACCATCAAGCCCAGTGATTTGGCCATTTCAGTGGTGGCACGAACAATGTTTTGCTTGCGGGGGCTGCTTGTTAAGGAATGAATAAAGCTTCTGTCGATCTTCAATTCCGTAAACGGCAATTGTGAAAGGTACGTCAGGGACGAGTACCCCGTACCATAGTCATCAATCGAGACTTCAATATCACGCTGTGACAACTTATCTATCACCTCATGCAAGCGCTCATAATCAGATACCATGGTTGATTCGGTCAGCTCCAAGGAAAGCAACCCTGTTGGTACGCTGTAAGAGTCTGCAATATCGGCAATGCGGTCGACCAAGTTAGGTATCGCAATATCAGTGGCGCTCACATTGATCGACAGACGACGATTGAAGCCTTGATCCATGAGCTTGCTTTGTTGGAAGAAGGCACGGCGAATCACCCACATAGTGAGGTCGTTGATCATGCCGACTTCTTCCGCCAGCTTGACGAACACTTCTGGGGAGATTTGCCCAAACTTGGGATGATCCCAGCGAAGTAGCACTTCTGAACCGTGAATCGACCCCGTCCGCAAGTCCACCTGAGGTTGGTGATAAAGATCTAAGGTGTCGTTATCAATCGCTTTTTTCAAATCCGCCACCAAAGACATGTTCATGGTGCGGTTGAAGTTTTTCAGCGAGTCATACGCGTTCATTTTCTTGTCGCAAGGGTTGCTGTCTTCGACCGCTTGGAAGGATTTATTGAGCAGCAAGTCTGCATTTTTGCCGTCTTTTGGGAAGCAACTCGTGCCCACTGAACCTTGAATACGAATACCAAAGGCGTTCAATTCAATGTAGCTGTCCACTTCATCAAGCATGGTAGAGACAAGCAGTTTTACTTTTTCCGCGTCCGTGGAAAGGATGATAAATCCGAACTTACCTTCTTTTAAACTCGCCAGACGGAGATGTTTGTCAAAGGTCGTTTCCAACACACTCACGTTGTCACTGTCAAGGGCACTGCATAAGCGCGAGCAAATCTCGCCGACGAAGTATCGCTTTTCATCTTCCGACATGCAGAGCGATAAGCTTGAGAAGCGCTCAATCTGGAAACAACAGAGGGTAAACTCGCGGTTTCTTGAAATCAGGTTCGACACCGCAAATGACATCACGTTGAGGTTTGGCAGCAACGACGTTTCGTCATGCGTCAGTTGATATACCGATTCACGACGTTGCTGTCGAAAACGTTCACCCAGAGCAAGTGCCATAAACAGCACGGCGAGTACCGTGCCCATCATGAAAGCATAACAGCTGAACAAGGTGTATTCGATCACGCCTGTCGCCAATAGCGGCGGGAACACGCCACCAATCACCAGCGGCAACCAAGACATGATAAACATGCGTCCCCAGTTATGGCCTTTTTGCCAACGAGCCCACACTAGCGTACCAATGAGCCCATAAAACATCGGCTGCATGGCAATCAAGAACGTGCCGGCAATGTGTTCTGGCAAGAACAAAGACAAGCACATTAAGCCCGCCAGCACACACAGTCCGTAGTGAACAACTTGACGCAACAGCGAGTTGGATTTGTGTACGCGCAGATAAAGGTGCGCGAACAGCAAAGAAAACCAAAACAGCCCGAAGGTCAGTGCAACAATATTATTACTTAGGAAGAGTTGAACGCTTGAAGGGAAAAGATAAATACCAAACCCGTGAATCGCCCCTAATTGAAGCAACGCCGTGAGAACATAGCCCACGTATACAGCGTAAACCCGCTCTTTGAGGGAAACATACACCGCCGCCGTGTATATTGCCACCAACAACATGATGGCTATAAAGCCGCCCCAAAGGGTGTGAAGAAGCTGGGTCAATAAATGAAATTCGTTTTGCTCTAGGATCCAGATCGGCATCACAGGAATACCGGTAGAATATACCTGCATGTATAGGGTGGTGTGTTCAAAACCATCAAGGGTGAAGTGAATAGCGGGGGGCATGTCACCCATTCTGTAATCACGCTGGCTGCTGTCACCTAACGACCATTGCTGGGTTTCGTCACCCTGTATATTGAATTGGTAAATGTTAAGACGATCAATCATCGGCGTATCAAAATACAACGACAAATGACGATGTTTAGAAAGTAGGTTATCGACTTCTAGCTTTATCCAGTACGATTTCTTGCCCAGTTGCCAAGGAATTTCTTTGGGATCGTCAATGTTTCTAAAAATGGCGGCTTTTCGGACATAACTCAACACATGGCTGTTCGAGCTGTCTATAAAGTAACTATATGCAACGCTGAGATCTTTGCCTTGGGATGTTAATGTTGGAAAGAAATTGATGTATCGAACGCCTGCCGCAACAAAAAGCACTACAACAAACAACGTCGATGCTATCCATAATATTTTGTTTGTAACAAGCGATTGAAATTTCATCTAGCCACCCTGACAGATAAATATCGGGCTTCCCAGCAAACATAGCTGTCCCGTGCGGCCCACGAGCCACATTATCGACACAACTTTTCTGAGAAAACCAACCTAGCTCTGTACCTATCCGCCCTACTCTTTTTTATTCAGGCTTTTTTAAAAAGCTTGTTTGAATGAGTTTCAGCGAAATCTATTGTCCTATCGTGTATCCGCGCATTTATTCGCTATGTTTTAATCTAGATACGAATGACCATTTTTACAAACATGGCACGGACTTGACTTAAAAAGTTCACAGAAAAAGGTTAAAAACGTGACTGAACACATGCCCGACACATGAACATTTGTTCATAGAAAGGGTTCAACGTACACTGTCCGCGTTAAATCTTTTCAGGATATACCCATGAATACGAGCCGCACATTGAGTAGCAACTTCGAAAGCTTGCTTGATGACACCAACCTGCTCACTGAAATTGCCATTCTGTACTATCAGCAAAATACCACGCAGGAAGAGATATCGAAAAAGTTCGGTATTAGCCGTGCGAAAGTGAGTCGTCTCCTCCGCCGAGCACGTGAGGAAGGCATTGTTGAAATCAGTGTGAAATTCCACCCCGTTCACAGTGCCCAACTCGAACAACGTTTAATGGCGTGTTTCTCTCTCAAACGTGCCTTGATTGCACTTGATCAACCGAGCGTCCAAGAACAACGCACACAAGTTGCGACGCTCGTTTCCTCTTTCATTGATGGTAACTTGCAAGAGGGCATGGTGGTGGCAGTTGGCCAGGGTCAAAACGTGGCTGCAGTGGCGGATCATCCCGGCATTGTTTCCCACCGTAATGCGCGGTTCGTTTGTGCCATTGGCGGCACCCATCGCAGCGGTGACATCATTAACGCTGACCACATTTGCCGTCGCCTTGCGAAGAAGTTTGGGGGAAGCAGTGAAACCCTCTATGCCCCGGCATACGTTGATACCCCTGAAATTCGTGATGTTTTTCTGAATCATCCCAACATCGATGAAACCTTGAATCAGGCACGAAAAGCCGAGTTCGCCTTGGTGGGTATTGGTGACATGGATGAAAACAGCCACATGGTGAAGTTGGGCTGTTTTTCTGCAAAAGAGTTTGTCGAAGCACGCGTGAATGATGGCATTGTCGGCGATATCGGCGGCTTTGATTTCTTCAAATTGGACGGTAGCCGCGCCAATACATTGATGCGAGACCGTGTTGTTGGCGTAGAAATGAGCGACTTAACACGCATCCCAAATGTCATTGCAATGGCAAGTGAAAGCCGCAAGGCGCTGTCCATATTAGGCGCATTGAAAACAGGCACCATTGATGTACTTGCAACCAGTGCAAGTTGTGCCATGGCACTGCTAAATATGGTCGATAATGAATAACCCTGAGCACCCTTTACGCCCATTTCATTGGATGTGGCGCCAAAGCAGCCAAGACAGAAATGAAAGCCCGTTACCAAAAAGAGAAATCATTGCCGTGTATTGCAGCAACCACAGAACGTTAGCGTGCTTCCATAAGTAGAAATGAGATTCCGTCACACATTCAACACAATCCGTTACTATGTGAAAAGCGTGTGAGATCGAAGTGAGATTTATCCAATCAGATCGTTGACTTTATCGCGTAAAAACACAAATATGACCCTATCATTTGCTCATGCTTGATACATTTGTTCATCCAGACGTCTACAGCCTTGTAGACTGCGGGTTACAGGAGCACTGAGCACCTACTGGTAGCGTCGCTGCCATAGTGAAACTCAAGACAAAAAAGGTTTAAAAGATGAGCACGAAATTGGAACAACTACGCAAGCTCACAACAGTCGTCGCTGACACGGGTGATATTGATGCGATTGCGAAATATCAGCCACAAGATGCCACCACGAACCCTTCACTTATTCTCAAAGCAGCCGACATCCCAGAATATGCACCTTTGATTGACGACGCGATTGCTTACGCGAAAGCAATGAGTCAAGACATTGAGCAGCAAGTTGCTGACGCAGGCGATCGCCTTGCAGTGAACATCGGTAAAGAAATCCTCAACGTGATTCCAGGTCGTATCTCAACAGAAGTTGACGCGCGTTTGTCTTACGATTTCGAAGGCAGCGTGGCGAAAGCACGCAAACTTATCAGCATGTACAACGAAGCGGGTATCAGCAACGATCGCATCCTGATCAAGCTGGCATCAACGTGGGAAGGTATCCGTGCTGCAGAAGTGCTAGAGAAAGAAGGCATCAACTGTAACCTGACACTGTTGTTCTCATTTGCTCAAGCACGTGCATGTGCGGAAGCAGGGGTTTTCCTTATCTCTCCTTTCGTTGGTCGCATCATGGACTGGTACAAAGCTGCCGAAGGTCGTGATTTTGCTCCAGCCGAAGACCCAGGCGTATTGTCTGTTACTAAAATTTACGATTACTACAAAACCCACGGTTACGACACCGTCGTCATGGGTGCAAGTTTCCGTAACACAGGCGAAATTTTGGAACTAGCAGGTTGTGACCGCCTAACTATCAGCCCGCAACTGCTTCAAGAGCTCTCTGATGCAGAAGGTGAAGTGGTTCAGAAACTGTCTGATGACGTAGAAGTTCAACAACGCCCAGCCGCGATGACCCATGCGGAGTTCTTGTGGGAGCACAACCAAGACCCAATGGCGGTTGAGAAATTAGCAGAAGGTATTCGCAACTTTGCTGTCGACCAAGGCAAGCTAGAAGTGACCATTCGCGAGAAACTCTAAATCTAACAAAAGACATTTTAGAGAGCGGCTATTGCCGCTCTCTTATTTCTTATATCATTCTGTTGATTGATATCAGGTCTGAAATTCATAGTTAAGGTAAGCCCAAGATGGAACGTAAAACCCTTGCCAATGCGATCCGTGCGCTAAGCATGGACGGCGTACAACAAGCCAACTCTGGTCACCCAGGTGCCCCAATGGGTATGGCTGACATCGCCGAAGTTGTGTGGCGTGACCACATGAACCACAATCCACAAAACCCTGAGTGGGCTGACCGCGACCGTTTCGTTCTGTCGAACGGCCACGGCTCCATGCTGATCTACTCTCTGCTTCACCTAACCGGTTACGATCTGTCGATTGACGATCTGAAAAACTTCCGTCAACTGCATTCAA
>JBELME010000191.1:0-8332 GCA_042096095.1 Enterovibrio sp. | reverse complement strand
CTCGTCGGGCTCATAACCCGAAGGTCGTTGGTTCAAATCCGGCTCCCGCAACCACTTTCGAAAAGCCTGACTGCAAAGTCAGGCTTTTTTCGTTTTGGTCATGCATTGTAATAACCCTCAGGCCGTTGCAAAGGGTTTGCCCGTACAAATCCATCACCCGCATCACGCTCGAAATATCGTACTGCAAAGGGTTTGCCCGTACAAATCCGTCACCTACATCACGCTCTAAATATCGGACTGCAAAGTCAGGTTGTTTTATCGTTTCTGCTATGTCCCTTCTCAATACCTATTCCCTTAATTTGGCCACTTCTATAGTTAATTTCTCTGTGTTAGGTTATGAGGCTGGTTATCTAGGACAGGTGAGAGAACTTACATGGCCGTTTCTGATACGTCGAACCTCGACCGCATAGATATCGAGATCCTCCGCATTCTTCAATCTAATGGGCGATTACCTGTCGTTGAATTAGCAAAACGGGTGAACCTCACAACTACACCTTGTTCGGAGCGCGTTAAGCGATTAGAGAGGGAAGGGTATATCTCGGGTTATCACGCGGATATTTCAGCAGAGAAGCTTGGGCTTGAAGTTGTTGTATTCATTCATATCCGATTAGACCAAACGAACTTGTCGATTTTCGATAAATTCGCTAAATCTGCATTACTGATCCCTGAAATTGAAGAGTGTTACTCCTTGTCAGGAGACTTTGATGCAATGATTAAAATCCGTGTCAAAAACATAAAAGCCTACCAACAATTTATGTCTTCTCGAATCATTCAACTACCTGGTGTTATCCAAACCCGCAGTGAAATCGTGATTGCAGAATACAAACGAAGTGCAGGAATCAACCCCGAGTTAATATCCCCTTCTTAATCATCGAGCGCCTAGGTTAAGAGAAAGTGACGGGATGATTCAGTGCTAGAAAGGTAAGTTGCCTTAAAAAACCACCAATGAAAGGTAAGTTACCTTTGAAAAAGCAAATGGTTTCTACAATTTAGGTAAATCTCTCTCCAGAGTGTTACTAAAATAAACCTTATAATAACAATGTTAATAAAATGTTGAGGTGTAAGATGGTCGCACCAGCGCTTAGAGATATGATCCCTGCTCCAAAAGAATTCGTGCACTCGACCAATGCGGTTGTGATGGTGCCGCCTGTCGATTTTAAATTCAATGCTGAAACCAGTGCTGACAACGAGTTTCAGAAGAAGCTGGCGCTCACGGACGCAGAAGTTCGTCAAAAAGCCTTGTCTGAATTTAACGGTATGGTTGATTTGCTTCGTCGTCATGGCGTGAATGTGACGGTGATGAATTATCCGCAAGGCAAAGACGAAACGCCAGATGCTGTCTTTCCTAATAATTGGTTTTCGACCTCTCCGACGGGGGATGTGTATTTGTTTCCGATGGCATGTGAAAACCGTCGTCGGGAAGTGAGAACGCCTCAATTAGTTGCCTCGCTCGCTGCGCAAGGCTTCAACGTGTTAGATGTGCAGGAAATTGGTGACATAAAAACGCCCCAGTCCTATTTGGAAAGCACCGGTGTCATGATCATGGATCATATTAACGCCACCATTTATGCCGCGTTGTCTGTTCGCTGTGACCGAGAATTGCTCCAGCAATTTGCGGAACAAGCAGGGTTTAAAGAGGTGGTCTTTTTTGACACCAAAATGGCGTCAGGGCAGGCGGTTTACCACTCCAATGTCATGATGGCTGTGGGCGAAGAGTTTGCGGTGATCTGCGACGAGATCATTGAAGAATTCGAGCGTCGCCGTGTGCTTTCATCGCTGCAGAAAACCAAAGAGGTTATTTCAATCACCGAAGAGCAGATGAACCACTTCTGCGGTAACATTCTGCAACTGCGTGACGACAGAAATGAAAAACTCATCGTCATGTCAATGTCCGCATACAATGCGTTCACGAAAGAGCAGAAAGATGTGCTGCGTCGTCATGGTCACCTTATTCCCATTGATGTGTCGACCATTGAGACCATCGGTGGTGGGAGCGTACGTTGTATGCTGGCGGAGAACTTTCTTCCTCGGTAGCAGCGTCATTCCTTTGCAAGCGCGCTGTTTCTGAATAGCCCCCGTCTCTCGATGGGGCTTTTTGTTTTCTAAACGCCACACATTTGTGGCGCCGTCTCCTAAAGCGCCGTTAAAGCCAATTAGTTGCACAATTGGGTATCCGTCTTATTCTTAAGAGAGTCTATAAGAATAAGTTAGTTAGCAATAAGAGGGGAATGTCTCCACCTCGATAAGGGAGAGTTGCTATGCCGGAAAGACGATACCGCCTTATCACTCGAAGTGATTTCGATGGGTTAGTGTGTGCGGTACTGCTCAAGCACATCGACTTGATAAACGACATCAAGTTCGTTCATCCAAAGGATATGCAAGACGGTGTGATCGACATCAACGAGTACGACATAACCACTAACCTTCCTTACAACCCGAAAGCTCACCTTTGTATTGACCACCACGCGTCTGAGTTAATCCGGAACGGAGAACTCAGTCCTAACCATATTATCGACCCTGATGCGCCTTCTGCGGCGCGCGTTGTATGGAAGCATTTTGGCGGCGACAGCACGTTCCCGGCTGAATGGGACGAAATGATGGAAGAAGTGGACAAGGGGGATTCGGCGCAGTACACCAAAGATGAAGTTTTATACCCCGCAGGGTGGGGCTTGTTGAATTTCATTATGGACTCCCGCACGGGGCTTGGTCGATTCCAAGACTTCCGCATCTCAAATTATCAATTGATGATGGATTTGATTGACCACTGTCGTGATAAGAGCATTGATGAAATCATGTTGCTGGACGACGTGAAAGAGCGCGTTGATCTGTACTTTACTCATCGTGAGAAGTTTCAAGAGCAGCTGCGTCGTTGTGGTTCTGTGTGTGGCAACTTGGTCATTCTTGACCTTCGCCATGAAGATAAGATTTGGGCGGGAAATCGCTTCGAGATATACGCGCTGTTTCCCCAGTGTAATATTTCCATTCACGTGCTTTGGGGCTTCAAAAAGCAAAACACCGTGTTTGCGTGTGGCAAATCCATCTTCGATAAATCTTCGGCCACCAACATTGGTGAGTTGATGCTGAATTTTGGTGGTGGTGGGCATGAAAACGCTGGAACTTGCCAAGTGCCAAATGAGATGGCTGCTCAGATCCAAGATGATCTGATCGTGAGGATCAACACCGACGGCTAAATTCTTTCTCAGCCGAACAGTCAGTGACGTAACGGATATGAATAAAAAAGTCGGGCTAGCCCGACTTTTTCTGTTTTTATCTTAGGTAAAAGGGAGGGTCAATTCGCCGGTGTGTAAGTACCGACAAAGTGCTTCGCGCAGTAAGCCACACGTTCTTCAGGCGTCGGAGGTGCCGCAAGTACGCCCATGCGTTCAATGTGACGCAGGCGCGGCAGCAAGCCACAATCATTGGCGATTTGGATGGCCAAGCCCGGACGGGCGTTAAGCTCTAACACCATTGGACCTTTTTCTTTGTCTAACACCATGTCTGTACCTAGGTAGCCGAGGCTTGTCATTTCCCACGCACTAGCGGCGAGGGTTAACAATTGTTCCCAGTGGGGAACATGCAGCTCGGAGAGCGCACGGCCTGTATCTGGGTGATGCTCGATAGGGCGGTTAAATTGCACGGCTCTCAGGGCTTTTCCTGTCGCGATATCGATGCCGACACCTACCGCGCCTTGGTGAAGGTTTGCTTTACCATCGGAGGAGGACGTTGAAAGACGCATCATCGCCATGACAGGGTAACCTTTAAACACGATGACACGAATATCAGGCACACCTTCGTAGCTGAAACCATCAAAGACATCGTCAAACTGGATGAGATTCTCGACCACCGCGACGTCGTTCTTTCCACCTAGGGAGAAAAGACCGGCAAGCGTGTTGGTGATATGGCGTTCCACTTCGGTCTTGCTCACTTCTGCACCCGACGGCTTTTTATATACACCGTCTTTGTTAGAAGTGACGACCAAAATGCCTTTACCGCCTGAGCCTTGGGCAGGTTTGATAACAAAACCCGGCCAGTCTTTCACCATGTTATGAATGGATGGCACGCTGTGTTGTTCGCTGATAACGCCGATAAGCTCAGGTACTGTCGCCCCCGCATGTTGTGCGATGGTTTTCGTCTTGAGCTTGTCGTCCACCAAAGGGAACAACTTACGGTTGTTATAACGTCCGATGTAGCTGATGTTACGACGGTTCATGCCCATGATACCCGCGCGATTCAGCTTAAAAGGGGACGTGAATTTCTTCGTCAGCAAAGAAAACATGGCGTTAATCCTTCACCAGCGGCTTGAAGCGTTTTAGCTCGCTCAAGCGATAACCCGTGTAGTTACCCAGCATCAAAATAACGGCCAGAATCACCAACTGAATACCGATGAAGTTAAACGTAATGTGGCGAACGAAATCATTGGTCATTGCCATGTAAACCAGCACGGCAGTAAGCAAAGAACCACCACCTTGAACAATCACTTCTTTCGCGCCTTCCTCTTCCCAAAGAATCGACATACGTTCGATGGTCCAGGAAAGAATGATCATCGGGAAGAAGGTAATCGTCAGGCCTTCCACCAAACCAATCTTAAAGGCGACGATGGTAAACACGGAGATAATCAGAATCACCGTGATGATCACAGCCGAGATTCGGGCAACGAGCAGCAAATTCAACCGCGACAAGTAGCTTCGGATGATCAAACCCGTACCGACAATCAGCAAGAAGCCGACAATACCCGGCACCAACTGCGTTTGGACAAATGCGACGGCAATAAGGACAGGCATGAAAGTGCCCGACGTTTTAAGACCAATAAGCACGCGCAGCATGACCACAATCAGCGCACCAATAGGGATGAGCATGATGGTTTTGAACATCGCTTGCTCTTCGATCGGCAGACTGTGAATTGAGAAGTTCAGCAGGCTTTCTGCTTGGATCTTTTCATCGGTGGCTTGTTGCGGGCTGATATCTTGCGCAATGATGGAGAAGCTGACTTGGCTATTCGTGCCGCCCATGACTTCAAGCAATGGGGTGCCTTTTTGATTCCAAATCATCAAGTTCTTGGTGGTGTCTACTGCGCCTGTATCAAGGTTAAACAGCTCCCATTTGTCGTTATTCCAAATTTCGACCATCGGAAGAATGCTTTGGCGACGACGCCCATCTTCCAGTTGCAACACACCGACGACTCGAGCATGAATGCCTTCTAAAGATAGAATCGCGGAGATGGCGTCGGCTTTGCTCATTTCTTTTGTTAGCAAGCCAGCATTTTGGCTTTCATTATCGTTGAACTGCTTAATCAACTCGCGCGTGAGTGTGCTGTTATCCGCAGACCGTTGACGCGCCTGAGAAAGCATGGCTTCTGCCGCGGTCATCAATGGGCTATCAAGAACGGCGGGCTTAGCGTCTCCGATAGGCGGCTCAGTGGTGAACCTTGCGTTCTTATCCACCAACATCTGGTTTTTGAAATAGAGAATTTGGTTACCGTAGGCCTCGCGTTTTGTCCATTCTGCGCGACGCCCGTTTTCGGTGTTGACCAGCGCGAACCCGTAACCGGGCGAACTGGTATTCTCATTAATCAGGGTAAAGCCTTGTTGTGTATCTGGCGTGGCGAGTGAAATTTTCACCGGATCGCCTTTTGCCTGAAACTCGACGCGGGCTTCCACTTCCCACACTTGATGTTCTTGTCCTGCTGTCCACGGCACGCCGTAAACATCATGACGATATAGACTCATGCCAAGACCAACAATGATCAGCATGGTGATGAGTAAGTAGAAAGGAACGCGAGAAGTCATTTTGTCCTCATTAATTGCACTGATACTGACTCAGTGGCTTATTTAGCGTCGGCGACGTATTTCGGGTGGATATACGATTTGCTGACATCAACAACCGCGATATCTTTGAAAAATTCGCGACCCAACAAGATGGGAAATTCCATGTGTGAGCGGTCTGCTAGGGTGAACTGTGCTTTTTCGTGCAAGTTACCAAGGCGAACGCGAAGTTCGACGACAGGACGACGCTCAAGTTGTTCTGTGGAGGCTTGGCGGATTTTCACCCAACGCTTCACTGGGGCTTCGAGTGATTCTTCCGGCTCAATATCGCCTTTTTCATTTTTGGTGTGCGCGAGGGTGAAGCTGACCCACGTTTTCCCGTCGCGTTCAAATTCTTGAATGTTGGTGGCGTTCAATGACGAGGTGGTTGCACCTGTATCGATGCGCGCTTTGAAATTGGCGTTTGCCGCATCCATCCATACCCACTCTTGCTCACCCAAAATGGCCTTATTGTCTGCCAACGGCACAGGCACTTTCTTTTCTACGTAGACAATTTCAGGCTCAGGGCGGTTTGCCGCTTCACGTGCTTGGTTTTTACGCATGATATTGAGCGTTTCTGTCAGCTCATTCACTTGCGACTCTAGCGTGGTGATATGAGTTTGCTGTTCTGTGAGTCCACCACTTAGCGTTGACAGGTCGTCTTGAATTGACGTTTCTACGTTATTTATTGCGTCCAAGGTTTGCTGATGCTGCTGTTGTGACGTGATCGTACAACCAGAAAGTGCAGCAGAAAAAAGAATCAGCAATCCGATGCGAGTTGGCATGAGAAGCTCCGTGCTGGGTGATTAAGGAGTTGATTTTAGGGCGTTAGTCTAGCCTGAAAAAAAGGGCGCGAGAAGCGCCCTATGTCATAGTTCAGTCAGGATTCTTGGCTACAAGGATAGCACGCTTCGGTGCTGGGTAGCCCTCAATTGTCTTGGTTGGGTCGTTAGGATCCAAGTAGTCTGGCAGAGAGTTATGGGTCATCCACCCCGTGGTACGCTGCTCGTCGGTGGTTGTTACACATTCATCAACAATGCGCACATCAACAAATCCGACCTTTTCTAACCAGACTTTCAGTGCTTTAGCGGATGGGAAAAAGTACACATTTCGCATTTGAGCATATCTGTCAAACGGAACCAATACCGCATTTTCGTCACCATCGATGACCAAGGTTTCCAGCACCAACTCGCCATTTTTCACCAATTGGTTCTTTAATTGAATCAAGTGATCCAACGGTGAGCGACGATGATAGAGCACGCCCATACTAAAGACGGTGTCGAACGCTTTTAGCTCTGGCAGGCGCTCAATACCTAAAGGCAGTAGATGTGCGCGTTGGTCGTTACCCATCAAACGACGAATCGCTTCAAACTGAACAAGGAAGAGTTCAGACGGGTCAATGCCCACGGTAAGTTCTGCGCCTTCACCCAGCATACGCCACATGTGGTAGCCGTTGCCGCAACCCACGTCTAAAACATAGCGACCTTTCAGTGGTGAGATATGCGGAAGTACACGATCCCATTTCCAATCTGAACGCCACTCAGTGTCAATGTCGATCCCGTGAACTCGGTATGGGCCTTTGCGCCATGGGTGGAAAGAACGTAGCAAGTTTTCTAACTTTGCGCGCTGACCTTCTGGCAATTCGTCATCGCTGCCTACGGTTACGCTGTCTTTCAGGTCAATCGTAGACGGTGCATCGGTTGGGATTTTTTTCAGCACACGCATCCACTTTGGCATGTCACCGTGCGGAAGATCTTGCCATTCTGCCAGTTGTGCTGGCAGAACATTCAGCCAGTTTTGAAGGCGATTTTTAGCGATGAGTTGATAGAGGTCAGAAAAGTCGAACATGGCGTATAAGTCTGTCTGTTAATGTATTTATCGAGTACTGAATATGAGTGCGCGTGTGTCTTTGTTTACTTAATGGCAAACATTGAGCCGAAGTTAAAGCATTGGAACCAAACGGCAACGCTGCTGAAGCCAATATTGCTTAAGCGTTGTTTATGGCAATCAATGGTGTCAGGCTTCATCACGTTCTCAAGCGCGCTGCGTTTTTGGCTGATTTCGAGTTCGCTGTAGCCGTTGGCACGTTTGAAGTCGTGGTGAAGGTCAATCAGCAGCTCATGCGCTGTTTCGTCAGCAAAACTGTATTTTTCTGACAGGATCAAAATGCCGCCAGGCTTCAGTCCCGCATAAATGCGTTCTAGCAGGGCTTGGCGATCATCAGGGTTTAGGAACTGAAGCGTAAAGTTTAATACGACCACAGACGCATTTTCGATATCAACATGGCGAATATCATTCTCGATAACAAGCACGTCTGTCTCTGAGCGGTAAGCATTCACGTGCAATTGGCAGCGCTCAACCATCGCAGGAGAATTATCAACGGCGATGATTTTGCAATTCGGTGCTTTAATATGACGACGCATTGAGAGCGTTGCCGCACCTAAAGAGCAACCAAGGTCATAGATATTGGAGCCTTCCGAGGCGTAACGTTCTGCAAGCATACCAATGGCTGAAATGATGTTGCTGTAACC
>JBELME010000190.1:0-8339 GCA_042096095.1 Enterovibrio sp. | reverse complement strand
ACGCCTCTTCATCATTGGTTTCACACAAGTGGGTATGAAGCATCACATTATGCTGTTTGGCAACATGCGCCGTTTCTTTCATCAAGTCGGTGGTGACGGAAAAGGGCGAGCAGGGCGCGAGGGCGATTTGTGTCATGCCACCGTGTTCTGGCTGGTGGTAGCGATTTATCAAACGAATGCTGTCATCAATGATGGCTTGTTCCGTTTGAATGGTATGTCTGGGTGGTAAACCACCTTGATCTTCACCGAGACTCATTGAACCGCGTGTGAGTACAGTCCGAATACCCATTTTCTGCGTCGCTTCAATCTGTACATCAATGGCATGTTCCAGGCCAGTTGGAATCAAATAATGGTGGTCAGAGGCCGTTGTACAGCCAGACAGTAGCAATTCTGCAGAGGCAAGCTCCGTACTCAATTGCATCATTTCTTCATCAAGACAGGCCCAAACCGGATATAGGGCTTTAAGCCAATTGAACAACTCTTTGTCCAATGCGTCTGGGTAAGCACGTGTGAGTGTTTGGTAGAAATGGTGGTGGGCGTTAACCAGCCCTGGAAGAACCACATGTTGGGAAGCGTCCACTACATGATCAATGGCGACAGAAGGTTGGCCATCTCTCGATATCACCTCAACGATGATTGCACCGTCGACAACAATGCCGCCTGCTGCGTCGTTTTCTGTGCCTGTCCAAATGGCGAGCGGGTGCTTTATCCAGGTTGTTGCCATAGCCAATATCCTTTATGAGTTCACGCGACTGTCGTTAGTCGACACCAGTGCGTAAAACACACCCTCCGATACTGCGGAGGGTGTGTCAGCGGGTTGCGTTATTGAATAGGTTTTGTTGGAGGATCGCCGTCAGTTGTGCCTGCGCTGGTTGTTGTTGATGACGGAGTTTGAGAATTTGCCTCAGGGGTGTCGTCATCCAGCGACGAGAAATCACTGCTCTGTTGCGCGAGTTCCTCTTCCTCCGCCTCTTTCTCTGCCACCACGTCTTCCTTGGTTTTTGGCAATAGAAGGTTAAGCATGACTGCCACGATCGTGCCTGTGGTGATGCCAGAGTGAAGTAACTGAGCAACGTCATGATGCAAGTGTTGAAGAATGTTGGGTTGAACGGTTACCGCAAGGCCAGAGGCGAGCGACACACATATCACGAGGGCATTACGGCGTGTATCTGCAGCTTTGATCAACATGCGAATACCGGCGTAAGCAATCATACCGAACATAATAAAGCCGACACCGCCCAGTACGGGTTTTGGCACGGTAACCGCCAGTGCGCCAAATTTAGGGAACAGACCCGCGAGAATGAGCAATGCACCTGTTGCGCCCACCACAAATCGGCTTGCTACGCCTGTGATGCCCACAATCCCGACATTTTGGCTGAATGATGCCAGTGGCAACGCGTTGAACATGGCGCCGATGGCACTACCAATACCATCTCCAAGCAGGCCTCGTTTTAGATCCTTCCCTGAAATATTCTTGTGACAGTTGCTGGCAAGCGCGAGGAAATCGCCCGTCGCTTCTGCAATGACCACGATATAGGCCAGCGACATACTCACGATGGCAGTGAGTGAAAACGTAAAGCCGTACTTGAAAGGCTCAGGCGTGGCAAACCAGCCCGCATTGCTAATTTGCGTTAAATCCACCATGCCCATGCTCAAAGCAACCAAATACCCACCCGCTAAGCCAATCACAATCGCTGATGCAGCAACGGCACCTTTCGCATAGGTTGATACCAATAGCACAACACCCAGTGAAACAGCTGCTAAGAAGAGCTTGGGCAAGGTTGCAAAATTCTCGCTGCCAGCAGGCGCATCACCCACCCAATTCATGGCAACAGGCAAAATGGTTAAACCAATCAGAGTGACGACAACGCCACTAACAACCGGAGGAAACAGTTTTCGTATTTGTTCCATGAAGAAACTGGCAATGATCACCAGAAATGCGCCAACAAGGGAGGCACCGAGAATACCTGACATGCCATCGACTTTACCAATGCCTATGGCAATCCCAAGAAAGGCAAAACTGGAACCCATGACGACGGGCAACCGAATGCCTACTGGCCCAAGCCCAAGACATTGAACTATGGTGATAGCACCTGAGATAAACAGGGCTGCATTGATCAATGTGACGATTTCTGCGCCCGGAAGACCAATGGCAGAACCCACGATCAGCGGTACTGCGATTATCCCTCCAACGGATGCAAGCATGTGTTGCACTGCGAGCATGAAGGTGACGCCCGTGGGCGGCTTGTCATTCAATTGATATAAGAGCTTCATCGTGCTTTCCTTCGTAAAACGATCTCGAATGGTTAAAGACACCGACATATGGCGTCGCCAGATGTCGAGCTACGGTGAACGCGGTCCAGAAAATACGGTTAAGTGCCTGAAGACGCGCTTTTTCTTTATTAATAAGCTAAGAAAAGGGGCGTATTGCCCCTTAAATCATCTATCCCAGTAGTACCAACTTGAATGCGAACAAGATGCTCAGTACATACATGGCAATGGATATGTCAGAGAACTTACCCGTACCGGCTTTGAGCACGGTGTAGGTAATAAAGCCCAGCGCGATACCGTTTGAAATAGAGAAGGTCAGCGGCATCATGAGGGCGGTGACGGCGGCAGGAACTGAGTCAGTAAAATCTTCCCAGTTCACGTTTTTAATGCTGCCCATCATAAGAAAAGCCACATAAATCAACGCCCCTGCAGTCGCATAAGCAGGGATCATGCCAGCCAGAGGTGAGAGGAAGATCGCAGCCAAGAACAGGAGGCCAACGACCACTGCAGACAAGCCTGTACGGGCGCCCGCAGAGACACCTGCAGCACTTTCCACATAGCTGGTTACTGGTGGGCAACCGAAACATGCACCAATAACGCTCGACATACTGTCTGCTTTTAGTGCACGAGGTAGACCCTCGATTTTGCCTGTTTCTTTGTTCATCAAGTTGGCGCGCTCCGCCACACCCATCAAGGTACCGGCGGTGTCGAACATGTTGACGAACAAGAAGGCGAGAATGATGCTGATCATGCCAACATTCAGTGCACCAGCGATGTCCATCGCCATAAAGGTTGGGGCGATGCTCGGGGGGGCAGAGAAGATGCCGTTGTATTGAAACAAATCCAGGCCGAGTCCAATCAAGGTCACGCTGAATATACCGATGAGCACAGAGCCAAAGACTTGTTTGACGGAAAGCACGGAGATGATGAAAAAGCAGACAGTTGCAAGGATAGCTTCAGGTTTGGTGAAGTCGCCGAGCGTGACTAAGGTCGCCGAGCTGCCAACAACAATACCTGCGCTTTTCAAACCAATGATACCCAAAAATAAGCCGACACCTGCTGTCATGGCGTAACGAAGGCTGCTTGGAATGCTCTCGATGATCCACTCACGAACACGCGAGACGCTCAAACCAACGAAGATCACCCCTGAAATAAAGACTGCGCCTAACGCGACTTGCCATGAATACCCCATTTCACCGACGACGGTGAAGGCAAAAAACGCATTTAGGCCCATACCTGGTGCAAGCCCGACTGGCCAGTTAGCAAAGAGTCCCATCATTAATGTACCAATGGCTGCACCGATACACGTAGCGACAAACAATGCTCCCGGATCCATACCCGATGCCGACATAATGTTTGGGTTTACAAAGATGATGTACGCCATGGTGGCGAAGGTGGTGACGCCACCTATCATTTCGTTTTTTACTGATGTCCCGTTTTGGCTTAATTTGAACCACCTTTCGAGGAGGCCTTTTGGGGTTGATGATGTCTCAGTCGAGTCTTGCTTTTCCATTTGTATGCGTCCTTTTTATAGTGAGTTGGACAGAATAAATTCCTTTTTACACATTGTTTTACATGCACATAGCGTGGAGGAACAGATAGATGATGTGTGCATGTAAGCTATATTTTTATTAGCTACCTCTGTATGTCGAAAAGCTGTAGGGAGAAACTAAAAGAGGGACATGGTAGTGGGCGTGACGATCACTAATACCAAAGCGGATCACGACATCATCCAAAAAGGGGATGTCATCTAATTGAATGCCTCGGTTGATAAAATACTGTGCGGTGTTGAATTGGAGTTGGTATTTGCCAGGCTCCATGTTGTCATCTTCAAGAAGGGGAGAATCAGTGCGCCCGTCTTGGTTAGTGAGTGAACGCGCGATTGGAATAAGGCCGTCATTTGTGTGGCGAAAGAGTGTGATTTCAATTCCTCCACCCGGTGTGCCATTTGCCGTGTCTAATACGTGTGTGGTGAGCCTACCCATACTTTCCATCCTTGTATGATTGTGTACATTCCTCGGACATTTACAGTGATAGCGTAATCCATATGAGGGCGTATTTACCTGAATCATGGATATTGAATACATTGCGTTTGATTAAATGTACACAATAAAATTGCTGTGTGGTGTGCCTCATTTTTGCGATTATCGTAAAGTTAATGATGATTCTACTGCTTTATAAACAAGGGTTAAGCTATTTCTCTGGCAATACCTTGTCGGGTTAGATGAGTTTTCAAAAACTTGATCACGATAACAAACTGTTTACTTGTTCTTGTAGATTGTATACAAAATGCGGATACTTGATTTGTTCTTCGGTTTTAAAGCAAACATGCTTCGCGATAAACAGATCAAAAGAACATATCGCGACTGTTTAAGAACGTGAGTGTTGGAGAATTGGCGCTATGAGTAGTGATTACCCTAGAGATTTGAAGGGCTATGGGGAGCATCCTCCCCATCCCAGATGGCCTAACAATGCAAAGATCGCTCTGTCCTTTGTGTTGAATTATGAAGAAGGCGGAGAACGTTGCGTTCTGCATGGAGACAAAGAATCTGAAGCATTCTTGTCTGAAATCCCAGGTGCTCAGCCGTTGACTGGTGTGCGTCACATGAGCATGGAATCCATTTATGAATATGGATCGCGAGCGGGAGTATGGCGTGTATTGCGTTTGTTTAGACAGCAAGAAGTACCATTAACCATCTTTGCTGTGGGCATGGCCGTCGAGCGACACCCTGACGTGATCAAGGCAATGATGGCGGATGGGCATGAAATATGCAGTCATGGATATCGTTGGATTGATTATCAATATGTGCGTGAAGACGATGAAAGAGCGGATATGCAAAAAGCCATTACCGCGATTGAATCCGTCACTGGCGAGCGTCCGTTGGGATGGTACACAGGAAGAACGGGACCCAATACGAGAAAACTCGTTGCTGAGGAGGGGGGATTTCTCTATGACTCAGATGCTTATGACGATGATCTTCCGTATTGGCACGAAGAAGGCACACAGCCTGGAAAACCACAATTGGTGATCCCCTATGCGTTGGATACGAATGACATGCGTTTTTCGACGTCCCAAGGCTTTAACTCGGGCGAGCAGTTTTTCCAATACTTGAAAGACAGCTTTGATGTGCTTTATGAGGAGGGGCAAGATGCACCGAAAATGCTCTCCATCGGGCTTCATTGCCGATTGGTGGGTCGCCCCGGTCGGCTTGCAGCACTCAAACGTTTTGTTGAGTACGTGAAACAACATGACGATGTATGGATGACAAGGCGCATTGATATTGCGGAGCATTGGCATACGCACCATCCGCACCCTTCTATGAAGAAAACCAATGAACGCTGAGTCTCAGCGTTATATTGAGAAGCAAGGAGACTTCGTACATGGCACGTTTTACCCGTTGTGTTCCGAACCAAATGAATGAATCAGCATTTTTGAATATGTTTGGTGGTATCTACGAGCACAGCCCTTGGGTTGCGCAGCGCGTATTCGAAAAAGGGCTAACGGACGATCACAACGACCATCACGTCCTTCATGACAGCATGGCAGCGGTCTTGAATAACGCGTCGTCGGAAGAAAAATTACAGGTGATCTTGGCGCACCCCGATTTAGCGGGTAAAGCCGCGGTCGCGGGAGAATTGACGCCTGAATCCACGTCGGAACAAGCAAGCGCAGGCATCAATCAGTGCAACGATGAAGAGTTTGCGCGTTTCACGCGTTTGAACGAACGCTACAAGGCGAAGTTTGAATTTCCTTTCATCATGGCAGTGAAAGGGGCGAACCGACATTTGATACTGGCGGCCTTTGAAGAACGTATTGAGAATGATCTAGACACAGAATTTGACACCGCAATCAAGGAAATTAACAAGATTGCTCTGTTTCGGCTGCAAGACTTGTAGCCAACTCACTGCCGACAACATGTCGGTGCATTGAGCGTCTCGCAAATTGAAGCTGGACAGACACGCATGAAGTGAAACGATCTTTCATGTTTGACTGCACAAAGTGAAAGGGGAAAAGACGCATCCTTTTTATCGATCAAGGTGCAGGATTTGCTTCTTCGTATTGAAGCTAATCCTCTGCTAGTGAGAGATAACGACAACATGAAAGGAAGCAAACACCATGGATCTAGCACTACCTGACTTCACCAAACTGGTTAATCTCGCGAGTAGCCGTTTAGGTTCACAAGCAATCTACGCGACAGACGATTTTTTCGCTGATAAACAACGCTTGGTTGATGATGGCGACGCCCAATGGAAGGAAGATGTCTATGACGACAATGGCAAGTGGATGGATGGCTGGGAATCACGCCGAAAGCGTGGGGAAGGTTACGACTACTGCATTGTTCGCTTAGGGCTCGCTGGCGTCATACACGGCATTGATATCGATACCTCCCATTTCACGGGCAATTTTCCGCCTTCTGCATCATTGGATGCATGTTACTCACCTGACGGTGATCCTACTGAAAACAGCGTGTGGCATGAGATTCAGCCGTCGACCAGCCTTTCTGGCAATAGTCACCATTTTCTCAGTGTCAGCGATGATCGCGCGTTCACGCACGTCCGATTGAATATCTACCCCGACGGCGGTGTTGCAAGGCTTCGTGTGTTTGGCCATCCAAATATGGATTGGTCTCGTGTTTCGTCAAACCAAGAACTCGATTTGGTCGCGGTTGAGCATGGTGGTCGAGCATTAGCATGCAATGATCAGCACTTTGGTCATATGCGAAACCTCATCATGCCCGGTCGTGGTGTCAATATGGGGGATGGCTGGGAAACCGGGCGTCGTCGTGAACCGGGAAATGATTGGGTGATTCTGTCACTAGGGCACGCTGGCGATATTGCCCGCATTGTTATCGATACAGCCCACTTTAAAGGCAACTTCCCTGACAGCATTTCCATTCAAGCGGCGAACGTGAAAGGCGGAACGGACGATCAGATCGCAACACAGAGCTTGTTTTGGCGAGAGCTGTTACCCAATCAAAAGCTGTCTGCAGATAACCTTCACGAATATGCGGACCAACTCAATGAACTTGGCACGGTGACACACGTTCGTGTGAATATTTTTCCCGATGGCGGCGTGAGTCGGGTCCGATTATTTGGCAGTAAGGCGAGCACCGTCTGAGCCTCTATCTGATTTCGCTAAGAAGATGTTCTGACACTGGCGTGTAGTCAATACATCGGTTATTGAAAACGGTATGCCGACAATGTTTGAACAGTGATGTTTCAAAAATACATTCTAGAGAGTGGAAAATGCGCAAAGAAGTAATGTTAGAGATAGAGCCATTAACTCAAGCAGCGTTTGCTGAGTTTGGGGATGTTATCGAAACAGAAGATCGCGAGTTTTTCATGATCAACGGGGGGTCTACGCGTCGTTATCATAAATTGGCGACGACCGAGGTAGACGACGGTTCTCGCGTCATCATCAATATCTTTGAAGCGACACCCCTGCAATATCCTCTTCACATTGCCATGCTGGAAAGGCACCCGAAAGGGTCACAAGCCTTTATTCCGTTACAATGTAACAACTATTTGATTGTTGTTGCACCACGCGGTAATACGCCAGAGTTCGAGAGTATTCGTGCGTTTTATGCCAAAGGTACACAAGGCGTTAATTATCACGCAGGTGTATGGCACCACCCTGTTATGGCTTTGTCAGATCGTGACCAATTTTTGGTCGTAGACCGAGAGGGTAAAGGTGGCAATTGCGATGAACACTTCTTTGCTGATCAAATGAAAATGGTTGTAGCGTTAGACGGGTTGAACATCACTCAGTGATTGAAACCATACTAGCTAGAAACCAAACAAAAACAGGATAAACAATGTAGGCGGCAAAAAGTGCCTGCGTTGATACAGGAGTTATTTATGGATCCGTATATCACAGAGTGGCTAAATCTGGCGATACGATGGGCACACATGATCACAGGTGTTGCTTGGATTGGCGCATCGTTCTATTTCGTTTGGCTAGAAAACAACTTAAACCGAGTCAACCCCAAAGACGGCTTATCAGGTGACCTGTGGGCCATTCATGGTGGTGGTATTTACCACCTTGAAAAATACAAACTTGCGCCTCC
>JBELME010000189.1:0-8339 GCA_042096095.1 Enterovibrio sp. | reverse complement strand
GGCTGTTCGCTTTGTGAAGACGGCTTCCTTCGAAACAATCACGCGTCAACGTACGTGCCATTGCTCCACCACAGCCAATGCCAGCACCTTGAATCACGCTACCAATAAGAAAGCCGTCAAACGTGGTCGCGAACAGCGCCACAACAGTACCCGCGACATAAATCGCCAAGCCCACCAAAATGATAGGTTTGCGGCCAAAGCGATCAGATAGTGGCCCATAGATAAACTGTGAGAGTCCGTAAGGGATGAGGTAGCACGCCATCACCGCTTGAAGAAGCGCAGGCGTCACGTCGAAATCCGCCGCCATTAGCGCCATCGACGGCACATACATGGTTTGTGTCATTTGACCCACAGCGGCCAAAATAATGATCATCAGAAGAATGTTAGACAAAGGCTTCGCCGACGGCATCACCATATTCCTTATACAACAAGCAAATAATGCGTAAGTTTCTTTTATGAATGAAGGCGAAATGAAGAAGTAAAAAACGAGTAAAATTCGTTCAAAACGAAACATCAGCCAATTTTTTGCAGATATTAGTGATAGCTTAGGCGGGAAACAATAGAAACAGCGTGTTTTACACACGATAAGAAATTATAGTTCAGATTAGTTTTTATAATGCAAAGGCCATGATGCGCGTAAAGTAAACGCTAATTTGTCAGGCACAAAAAAAGCAGCGCTTTTAACGCTGCTATTTCGTTCACCGTGCGGGAATTCAGATGAACGCGGTGTTAGGTATGTGAGGCGCCTACTCAATCGTGAGTTTATGATTACCGTGAGAGACTTTTGCTTTTAAGTAGTTCTCGTTGCCATCTTTAACGTGAGCTTTCGTACCCACCACTTCTTCAAGGCTGATGCCTAGTTCCTGAATTTCGCGAATTTTTTTAGGGTTGTTAGTCACTAAGCGGATGCTAGGAACACCCAAGGCTTTTAACATATCGGCAGCGTCTTCAAAGGTACGAAGATCATCAGGAAAACCTAGGTGGTTATTCGCTTGATAAGTGTCCATCCCTTCGCTCTGAAGTTCATAGGCATCTAGCTTATTATAAAGGCCTATACCTCTACCCTCTTGGCGTAGGTATAGAATAATGCCGCCTTCGGTCCCCATTTTTTGAATGGTTTCCTCAAGCTGCTCACCACAGTCGCATCGTGACGAGTTAAAAACGTCTCCCGTTAAGCATTCTGAATGCATACGAACCAATGGCGAATAGCCACTTTGTTGATCAACACTTTTGAAGATGATCGCGACGTGCTCTTTGTCCGAGTTCAAACCTTCAAATGACAGGATTTCTGCAGAAATCTTGCTGCCAACTCCTACTTTCAAAGGAACTCTTGCTCTTACTTTTGCCATCGTCTCTTTCTCTTTTTATCACCTAGCTTACGCCAAAGTGAACTGCCCTACACAACTGAAAAACCGTACAAAAAATGTTATTTATATAGTTTTTTGGTCATCTTCGGTCAAGCCTAGCAGAACTATAACCTTACCGCCAACCAATCAAATAAACAGTGATATACCGCAATATGCAACTTACAGACAATGTACCAAATCTTGTGGGGTTTAGCGCGACTAGTTACATATTAAATATGGTTATCTTAGTCGCCTGACCACTACAGCCGGATTTCCAGCAACTACTGCAAACGGTTCCACATCATCCTCAACGACAGCACCAATATCAATCACTGCCCCCTCACCAATGCACACCCCTGCTTTAATTGCACTACTGCCACCACTAACAACATTATTACCAATGATAATAGGCAGGGAAATCTCTTGTTCTCCGCGTAAAATATCAAGAGGAAGTAAGCATTGGGAGTTGGTATAAATGCCCACACTTGGGCCGATGTGTACGTTATTGCCAATCTCAACATGCCCGCAGTCAATGATGGTGCAGTTTGGGCCAATGGCGACATTGGTGCCGAGGTGAACGTTCATGCCATACGTGCACGTAAATGGCGCTTCAATCGCCACTTCTTTGCCACGCCGTGCAAACAATTTGGTCACCATCATGTCCTGCTGTTCTATCGCCGCGGGGTCGAGGGCGTTAAAGGTTTGACACAATCTGCGTGAGGCAAATCGAAATTGGGTCAATTCGGAATCAGCCGGGCTGTATGGTTTGCCCTGCTGCATCTTCTCAAATTCGGTCACATCTCATCCTTGATATAATGCGTTTACTCCCAAACGGTTACAGCAAGTTACACTGTAATCGTAGACGCATTTTTTAACGTATCCGCGTATTTTAATAAGAATTGCTTACCTGCCTTTAGCCCATCTTGATAATCATGTTCAAGTTGATGAGGTTTGCTAAGCAATGCGCTACTGATAAGAGGCGTTTCAGGCGCAATCTGAAGAAGCTCGGTACGCGCGGGAGGATTCGACAAAAATTCAATTGAATCTTGGTAGGTATGATAATGCTTTGTCAGCATTTCAAGCATGTCAGCGTTAATTTTATGTCCAGACATTTCGTGAAGCCGATAGATGACATCCCCCCCGAACAACCACCTTTCACCGTTTCTTTGCATGCGCTCAGGCACAATATCTTTCAGCTTCAACCACACGTTTTCATAGTTTTTCTCTGCATAGCGAAACTTCAATTCATTGAGGCGTGTAGACACTTGATGATGAAGATCTGAGAGCTTTTCAAGTCGATGCTCGATATTAAATCGTGCGGCATACTCTGGCAGCCTGGCCTCTACTTTGTGGCGAAGGTTCTCAACAAAGGGGGAACTCGTGTGCTGTTGCTCTTGAGCCACAGGTTCTGTCCGAATGACCACAATGATATCAGCACCCCGATTGAATGCTTCGCGTGCGGGAATCGCCCCGCTCACCCCACCATCAACATAGTGTTGACCTTTAAGCTCCACGGTAGATTCATAGAGCAACGGGATTGCGCAGGTTGCTTTCAACACAGAGCGCCAATCATCTTTGAACATATGGAAAAATTCTGGCTCAAGCGTGTGTGAGTTCGTGGCACAGGCATAGGCGTAGCGATTTTTTAATGTCTGTCTTGCTGTTTCAAAGCATAACCCATATGGATGTGTTGGCTCTGCAAGTTCGAGCGCCCAATCCAAATCCATAAACTGCTGACGACGAACGTATTTCATGAGATTGAAAAAACGATCGTCTGTGGTGAATTCAGTAATGAATTGGTGGCCAAACCCTTTCTGACGACAAATAAACGCAGATAGGTTTAACGCACCTGCAGAGGTACCAATAAAGAGCTCGAAGGGATCAAACCCTGCATCAAGGAAGCTATCAAGCACACCAGATGTAAAAATCCCGCGCTGACCACCGCCTTGAGCCACCAAAGCGATGCGCTTTTTTCGGGCTGGGTGTGTTATTGATCTATGATTCTTTTCGGTGTCGGACGACAAAATGTCCAAAGAGAAACCGTCATTATGACTCTGCACGCTAACCTCAAAACATGTGGGTTATCAATGACAGCATTCTACCTGTTGCAAAGGCAGCAGAGCCATTAAATTCGTGACGGATGGAGAGGGCAAAATCTAAGGTACTGCAAATCAATTCGTTTATCTGATTAAGAGAAAACAATCGCGACTGTCGCGTAGGTAAAGATCATCGCCAGCGCAAAGCCAATAGTAACCAGTGCAATGCGTAAATTCGTATCCATATTCACTTTCCTTCTGCAAACAATCTGACTAACAAGCTTGTTACATATAAATAATGCAGCGAAAAGAGCGGTGCAAGCTAGATTATTCACTTTCGAATGCCTGATCGTCTATCTACTGATTCGAATGTTTCAAAATGTGACACACTGCAACCACCTATCATTACAGGCTTCCACAGAATATATCGCTGTCTAATAACACATGGAAATAACATCAATGCCCCGCATAAGCCTTGCGCATAATTATTCCATAAATACAGATAAATTCCCCTCACAACCTCAATAAACTGGCATTTAATGTGTATTTATAAACACCCAATAAATTTAACATCACGTTAACGATAACTTTATCACCCGGTCTCAACCACTCAATTTAACGCCATTATTTCAGCATGTTATACATACAACATCGCTTCTCCCCTCGTTCTAGCAAGAGTTATCAATGAATTTCAAGCACAACAAAACCACCAATTAGTTACCACAAGCATTTAATTTCAGAGATAAGACGCAATTTTGTTCATTTTTCCAACAAACGAACAGCTTTACCAATTCACAACTTTTCACTAACAGATCTATCGTGAGTTAGTTAATTACTCCATCAGCCCTCACAAAGCATTACATCACTCTGAATCATAGTTATTTAACAGGACATTTACGAATATCAAACCAATGATTGAAGACTTATGCGCTATTGATTTACCTAATCCCAATGCTTAGTCTGCATTTAACCTCGCGAGCAGTTTTTTATTTTGCTTTTGACGATGGGAAAACCAAAGAACGAGAACAAAGGTGGTTGGAACACCTTAAAACGCAGAGGTTTACGCTGCTTACCCAAGAATATCAGCGACCTATAACGTCATTTTTGATGTGAATAATGCGTAAAAACTTCGACAAGGAGAAGTGATGAAAAGAGAACAATGGGGCTCTCGCGCCGGCTTTATTTTAGCGGCGGTGGGTTCTGCAATCGGGCTAGGAAACATTTGGCGTTTCCCTTATATGGCTTATGAAAACGGCGGCGGCGCATTTTTTATTCCTTACCTTTTCGCCATGATCACCGCAGGTATTCCATTCATGATCATGGAGTTTGGTCTTGGTCATAAACTGCGTGGTTCTGCGCCGGTTGTATTTTCCAAACTGAATACAAAGTTTGAATGGTTGGGCTGGTTCCAAGTAGGCATCGCAGCAACCATTGCAGTCTATTATGTTGCCGTTATTGGCTGGGCAATGTCTTACGTTGGCTTCGCTATCGACCAAAGCTGGGGCACGGATACCAATGCCTTCTTCTTTGGCGAGTATTTGAAGCTAGGCGAAAACTCCCCCACCAATTTAGGGAACTGGCAACTACATATTGCCATCCCTATGGCACTCGCATGGGCCATCACCTTTGCCGCGGTATTTACGGGTGTTAAAGGCGGCATTGAGCGCGCGAGCAAAATCATGATGCCTCTTTTATTCATCATGGTGCTACTACTTATCGGTCGCATGGTGTTCCTTCCAGGCGCGGTAGATGGATTGAACTACCTATTCACTCCTGACTTCAGCAAGCTCAGCGATACAAAAGTTTGGTCTGCAGCGTATGGGCAAATCTTCTTCACACTGTCGGTCGGCTTCGCCATCATGCTTGCGTACTCTAGCTACTTGCCAGAGAAATCCGATGTCAGCAATAACGCCTTCATGACGGTACTGATCAACTGTGGTTTCTCCATCATGGCAGGTGTACTTATCTTCTCTATACTGGGTTACATGGCAGGCGAGCAAGGTAAAGCCATCACAGAGGTCGTCAGTGGTGGTGTTGGTCTCGCATTTGTTACCCTTCCAGCCGCGATTAACTTACTGCCAGCCCCATACATCTTGGGTCCAGTGTTCTTCTTAGCGCTTGTTGTGGCGGGTTTGAGCTCACACATTTCGATCATTGAAGCGGTGACCTCTTCAATCATCGACAAGCTCGGCATCAGTCGTAAGAAAGCAGCATCTTTGGTTTGTGGTATCGGTTTTGCAGTTTCCATGGTGTTTGCAACCAACGGCGGACTCCTGCTCCTTGACTTGGTCGACTACTTCATTAACAACGTCGCCCTACTGGCGAGCTGCCTGATTGAATTGGTTATCCTTGGTTGGCTCATTAAGATCTCTGACATTCGTGCACACGTTAACAAAGTGTCTGAATTGAACGTGGGTGTTTGGCTTGAAGTGTGTATCCGATTCGTTAGCCCTCTGATGTTGGCATGGATTGTCGGTTCAAACTTGCTAAACACATTCGAGAACGGCTATGGAGGTTATGCGCAAGACGAATTGCTTCTTCTTGGCTGGGGCCTAACGGCAGCTCTCATGGTTGTTGGCATTATCATTAACCTTGTTTCGCGCCCAGCACGTGAAACATCAAACGAACAGGAAGGTGCGGCATGACAACAGGTGCAATCATCATGATGCTCATTGGTTTTGGCATCACTTGGGGCGGCGCAGCATGGTGCATTAACAAAGCGATGCATTCTGGCAACTAAGCCCTTACATTCCCCCTAAAGCGAAAACGCCTCAACACATGTTGGGGCGTTTTTTTGTATGCGAAATCAACAATTCATACACTGATTCTGCCCTAAACGACAAAATCCCTCCCTACTGCTAGCACTGAACCCATATCTCTAAGATAATATTGACCTTAATCTCAAGAATAAGAGGACACCCTTGCATGGTTAATCAGAAGCGGATCCTAGTGGTGGATGACGATTTCGAAATCCGCGAACTGCTTCAAGAATACTTGTCTAAAGCGGGTTATGACGTAACCACCGCGCAAAACGGACAGGAAATGAAAGCAAAATTAGCTGTGCAATACCCAGACCTCATTCTGCTGGACATCATGTTGCCCGGTGACGACGGCTTTACCTTGTGTAAATACGTTCGCCAAGATTCCAGTGTGCCTATCATTATGCTGACTGCGGTGTCCGACGAGACCGATCAAATCATTGGCTTGGAATTGGGAGCCGACGATTACATTGCGAAACCTTTTAGCCCTCGCCAACTTGTTGCGCGTATTCGTGCCCTGCTTCGTCGCACGCAGCAGTTACAAGACACCACCATGTCGAAGCAAAAAGCCATTCGCTTTGCCCAATGGCGCTTAGACCCCGTGACGCAGCGCTTGAATCATCAAGTCACAGGGCAAGACGTGGAAATGACATCGTCCGACTTTGCGCTTTTGATGTTGTTCATTGAGCATCCGCAACAATTGATGGACAGAAACGCCATTTCCCATGCGACGCGGGGCCGCGATGCAACCCCACAAGAACGTGGGATCGATGTACAAGTCAGCCGTCTTCGTCAACGCTTGAAAGACAATGGCCGTCAATCAACCATCATTAAGACCGTGCGCGGCAACGGCTATATGTTCGTTGCAGACATCACCTATGAATCTTAAACAGTATTTTTGGCCGCGTTCGCTGCTTTCTCGCACACTCGTACTTACCATACTGTCTGTGTTTATCGCACAGGCAGTTGCGAGTCTCTTTTGGTATACCCAGTCTAAACAGCGCGAAGTTGAAGGCCTTAAAGCCGCGTCGGAAAGCATGGCGCAGGTGTTTGCATCTACCACCTCATTCTTTCAATCCTTGCCCGTTGAATATCGCCATATCGCCCTTGAACAGTTGCGAAACATGGGCGGCGCGCGCTTTTTCGTGTCATTCAATACGGAAGAAATACGCATCGATCCGATTCCAGACACCATTTCTAAACGTGAAGCCGTGGAAACGATTCAAGGCGTGATGGAACAAAAACTGCCAAACGTCAAAAACATACTGATCAACTTCTCGCGTCCCGAAACACTGCGCGTGCTGAACAACAACCTGCTTTTGTCGGATTTACCTAAATCTTGGGCGCACCATACCCTCACGCTTGAGCCATTAAACCCGCCAGTACTTGTCGTGCAAATCGAGTTAGATACCAATCAATGGGTGTATATTGCTGCCCTATTGCCCGCGCCTTATGTCACGTTAGAAAATGACTTAGTCAATGCAGACCAATTGGTGTTCCTCGTTGCGATCACCATATTGTTGCTCATCTTTACCTTTACCTTGATTCGTAATCAAACGCGCCCACTTAAACGCTTAGCCATGGCAGCAAACCGATTAAGTACTGATATCGAACAGCCCGAATTGGTTGAGGAAGGCGCAAGTGAAATCACCACGGTGACCCGCGCGTTTAACCTGATGCAGAAACGGATGCAGCGTTACATGCATGACCGAGAGAAACTATTTGGAGCGATTTCGCACGATCTAAAAACCCCAATCACGCGTTTACGTTTGCGGGCAGAGTTGATTGATAACGAAGTGCAAGCCGCCAAGATCAATAAAGATCTCGATGAACTTGAGATCATGGTAAAAGGTGCGCTTCAAACGGTGAAAGACACGGATATTCACGAGAACGTGACCCACATTGATGTGCTCAATATTTTGAATTCGGTGGCGGAAGTACACAATCAACAACGCCAACGTGTGTTCATACGTGGCGCACAAGATCTGCCGTTCAGTTGTAAACCTCTCGCCTTCAAGCGCTGTTTAACCAACCTTATTGATAACAGCGTGAAATACGGCGACGAAGTGACCGTATATGTGCAAGACAGCGAAAAGTCTCTCGACATTACGCTGATCGACAATGGCCCCGGCATTCCAGAAGAGCTGATAAAATAAAAAGTATGAAATCAGAAAAATAAGTAGAATTTCTACATTAGA
>JBELME010000188.1:0-8305 GCA_042096095.1 Enterovibrio sp. | reverse complement strand
GCATGACGCCGTATTTGGGAGCGTCCATCTCATCAGACACAAACAAAGAGCACAGTAGGGCGATGGAAATGGCGATGCCGAACTCTTTGCTGACCACACTGTAATCGGCGCTCGAGAAAATATACGGCAAGTACACCACCACCAACGTCAGCGTGATAGCGACCAATACCATCAAGATGGCGCGTAATCGCATCAACTGGCTACCAGATTGTGTGCTGGCTGTGGTTGGCGTGGAACTGTGTCCGTTTAAGTAATCTGTCACCACAATGGAATCATCCACCACAAGGCCAATGGCAATGATGAGCGCCGTAATGGTGATCAGGTTGATGGAATCGAGTGAGACGGAATAGAACGCAAAGGCCAACAGCAACGAAAGGGGAATCGACAGAGAAATGGCAAAGGCTGATGCCACAGAGCGCGTGGTGAAGTACACAATCAAGCAGGTGACAGCAATAGACAAGATAATTGAGAGCAGTGTTTCCTTGATGGAGCCATACAGCATCACGGTACTGTCCATGATTTCTTGCGCTTTAATGTCAGGCTCACCGACCAAGAAATCCGTGATCATGGTTTTCACTTCTGTTGAAACGGACAGCGGGTTTACGCGTCCATCGAAGGTCGCCAGCATCACCACGCCGTCTTTGTCGTTGAACTTGGCTTTTACGCGGGTGTATTCGTTGGCAACACGAAACGTCGCAATGTCCGACAGCGCGTGAACCCCTTGCGTACCGTCATCTTCAAGGCGCAAGGTCGCCATTTTTTGAATACCGTTATAGACATTTTTGTGGTGGTAAATCTCGTAGTTTTCGCCATCCACCAAATAGCTCGCAGGCTGGGTAAACGCCGATTGCACCGTGTCATACACTTGGTTCAGTGCCAGACCCGCCGCGTTTAAACGGTTTTGATCCACGTCGATGTAAATCGCGTCACTTGGGCCATACAGCGCGACCGATTGAATGCCGGGTAAGCTGCGAAGAATGGGGGTTATTTCGCTTTCAAGCAAACGGCTGACCAAGGAATCAGACCGCGCGTTAGAGGTAAATACGTACCCCAAATCAGGGGCGAAATCGCCTTTGTCCAAGCCGGATGTCAGCTCATCAAGGTTGTTTTGCACCATAGGGCGGTTGGTGAGTTGGTTGCTGATATCACGGGCGACGGCATCAATGTCCACGCTTTTATCGAATTTCCCCGTGACACGCAGTGAATTGTTGCCCACGGTTAAACGGGTATATTCCAGTCCGTCTTGTTCCGCGAAAATGTCTTCAATGTCGCTCGCCACGTGAGTGGCGATGTACTTCGCAGGCTTATCGTAAAATTGGGCAGAAACAAAAATGGTACTGCTGCGAGAATAGGGGAACGACGTTAGCGTGACGAACTTGAGCGCAACCAGACCACACATCGTGATGAGCAACATCAAAATGATGTAACCCATGCGCGATTCAAAATAGCGTCCTAGCCACGAGGTTGTTGGGTTATCGATGCCTTGTTTCATCGTTCCCTGTTTATTCAGATCAGGTTTTATCGCATCACGTTTCATCGGATCATTCCCACCAGTTGTTCCGTCGGCTCCGCCTCAGACATTGACGGTGTTTTAGGCGCAGGCTGCGGTCTTTTCACGCGCACCAATTCGTTATCCAGCAGCTTGAACGATCCCGCCGTGGCAATGCGGTCACCCTCGGAAACACCGCTTTCCAGCTCTAACACGCCATCGTCATACCAACTTACCTGCACGTAGTTTTTCTTTACGCGGCGGTCTCGAGCTTGAACACATAGAAGCCTTTGTAATCCAAATGCACATACTTGTTTTCGAGGAAAATGCCCTGATCAGCACGTTGCAGAGGCAAGTTAGACGTACAGCGTTCGAACAGTGAATGGTTCACCAAATTCCCGGGTGTGCCCGTGCTTTCCATCATCACGTCATCAGGCGTCAATGTGCCGTAAAGAGTGACAAACTCACCGTTGTCTTCCGGTTCATGGTGGCTGTATTGCGCCGTGGCAATCACATCACCGTTGTCGACAGAGCGCAGGGCGATTTGATCTCGCAATGCGATAGACGAGAAAATGTGCAGCGGGATTTTCGAGGTGAACTCGAAGGTTTGGTTGCCGTAAAACGTCAGTACCGACACGCCAGGGCTGACGCGGTCATACTGCTTCACCGTTGGGGTTTCGAACACACCATCTTCCGGTGCGTAAAACTTGAAAGATTCAAACAGTGAACGTTGATAGGCCACTTCTGCGCGAAGGTTATCCACCTTCAATTGCAGTTCATCAGTTTCTTGTTTCGAATTTTTCACGCGGAGTGAACGGTAGCGTTTCAGGTTCAATTCATTGAGGCGCAAATTGTTTTGCGCCACTTGGTAGTGATAACGCACTGATTCGTTTTCAATCTCGAGCAATAACTCGCCCTTCTTCACCTGATGACCGCCTTTGCGCACATACACCACTTCGCCTTCCACTTTTGGGGCAAGGTGGTAAATGTTCTGCGGTGCGATCATACAAGCGGATTGATAGATCTTGTTGCGACGTTCCGTCTGCACCAACAGGCTTTCCACGGTTTTCATTTGAAAGCCCGCAGGGATGTCTGTGTTGGGCGCTTTTTTCTTCACGCCTGCAACAGAAAACAAGGAAGCACCGAGTGCAACAGCGAAAACAGGGATAAGAAGCGCGAGTTTATTGTTCATAGTGTCTCTGCTAACTGTCTTGGTTGAACATGAGTGATGGGATCTGGCAGTTGCCATTCCACGAGGTCGCCGTCGAGCAGGGCTTGTTTCAGCTTCTGTTTGTTGTGCTTGCCGTTGTCGTTGATAGGAATGTCCACCAAGCGTTCAACGCGCTTCGGCAAATGCGACGATAGAGCAGAGCGCTTCAATAGGCGTTCGCGCAGCAATTCGTCAGACATTGATTCGCCCACTTCTTCCACGATAAAGGCCGTGATCGCCATGGTGTCTGCATTCACTAAAATGCAGGCATCGCGAAGTTCAGGCTGCGATTTCAACCACTGCTCGTGCTCTTTGCAGGAATATTTCAAGCCATCAATTTTGAACACTTCATCTTTGCGCCCGCTGAGGAAGAGGTAGCCGTCACTGTCCATGCGGCCAAAATCACCGGTCGCGAGTTTTTTCTGGCGGTCATTTTCGTCAAAGAAAATCGCCTTGCGCGTCGCGTCTGGATTATCCAAATACTCCGTCATCACATGCGGGCCAGAGACCACGATTTGCCCTTCGGTACCGGCAGGAACGGGCTGATTGTTCTCATCCAAGATCTCGATGCGTGTACCTGGAATGGCAATACCAACGCTGTCAGGTTTTTTCGCGTACTCGCCTGGGTGCAGCCAGGTGGTGCGTTTGCACTCGGTTAAGCCGTACATCGAAAAGAAGCGACAGTTTGTGAAAATGGTCTGCATGTATTCCACTTCACCGCGCTGGCCACTTCGCGAAGCCACTCAATGTGTTCGCCGTATTTCTCGCCGTAGGTTGCGGCATATCTGTCTAAATTGATCATCGCCATTGCTCCAAATCGTTCAGTAAAAGGGCATATTGCAGGTGATGTTCGACGCCGCTTCCGGCAAGAATGGAAATGCCGCCTTGCAGGTTCGAAATGAGGTTTGATGCCAAAAGCACGCTCTCAGACAGCGGCGCAAGCGAATCAGGCAAGGTCTCCGAGGCAAACTGGAGTTGGAAAAGAAAACGGTGATAGTCGGTGACAGACAAGCTGACGTTTTCGATGTCGAGCAAGGTGTTGTCGCCAACCTTCTTGGTTTTCAAAGGCGTCACGAGGTGGCGGAAAAACACAGACATTTCCGTATGGAAACAAGAGAGGGATTGCTTAACGAAATCTTCCCAGGTGAATGGCTGTTTGCTGGAAGATGCCAATGCAGACAGGGCAAGTGTAAGTAAAGCTCTCCCTGAACGCGTTGAAACCTTCACGATGTAAGTGTTGGGAAGGGCGATGAGGTTTTCAGCCTCAATCGCATCAATGCTGACGGGCTGACCGTCGATATTTCCTTGGCGATCTATCATCACGAAGGTGCTTTCTGCACCGTGAAAAACAGAGACCAAGGTTCCTTTTAGTTGCTCTTCTTGCAGGTCATCAATGATGCTGCAATTGTTTTCGAAATCGAGACGATACATTACAACGGCCTCAACAAGCTGATGGTGGTATTTAGCGATTCGGCATCTTCATCAATGAAAATCCAAATACTGCTGCGGAATGAATCGGGGTTTTTCTGATATTCATCCAAGAGTTTTGGCAAGGTGTTAACCGAGTACTCAGCAGGTAAGAAGTGCGCGCGTTTAAGTAACTCTGGCGAGATTTCTCGCTTATCTGAGAGGTAATCTAATTGCTTAAACGCCGCGGTATTTCGGTGAAGGAATAAGGTGCAATCACCTGCGCCGATTTTGTGTTTTTCCAGCAGGGTTTTGATTTCTTCTGCCAGCGCAAAGCTCGACGAGTAGATTTTGTTTTCATTCAAGAACACCGAGTCTTCGAGCTTGAAAAGCGCACCTTCGCTGTTGGCTTGGCTAACGAACAACGCCGAACAGCTCGAACTCACTGGCATGATGTTGTGGTCAGGCAAGTAGCGCGGCACTGAGTTTTGCTCCATGCCCACCAAGATCTTGGTGCGGGAATCCTCCAAACTGTCGGTATTGAAAAGGATGTGCAGAGCCGTCGTGGTCGCGATTGAGCCTACATCACACACATCAATGATTTCGGCTTCTAAGTCTTTCTTCCAAAGGAAATAGGTCGCGAACGCGGAGTATTCAGGGTTCCACTCGGGTGTCCAATAGCTAAACGCCACATCGGAAATGTCTGGGTAGGCGGCGAAAGGTAATTCGCCGTCCAGTACCTCATCAATGATGTTGGTGTAGCTATATTGGTCTCCCGTCAAAAAGGTTTCTTGCGACAGGTCTTTGTCGGAAATTCGGTATAAATCCTTAAAGTAGGTCATGTACCGATCCCGCGGTTCCTGTCGTAGGCTCCTTTTTTCAAGTGGGAAATATTGGCAATAATTGATGTACATGATTAAGCCGCCGGTGCGAGTTCTACATTTTCGACAATGTAATCAACCATGGCGCCAATCGAGCTGAAATGGCGCTCCTCCAAGCTTTCAGGGTTGATAGAGAAACCATCAATCGACTCTTCAAGCTCCATCAGGAAGGTCAGCGAGCCTAACGAATCCATCCCCAGGTCATCACGCAGGCTCGTGTTTTCCGTGAGCACCACATCCTCTGGAATCGTGATGGTTGATTTCAGAATGCTGACCATATTTTGATACGCGTTATCTCTTTGCATAATTAACTCCATTTACGTGCTTTGGTTAGGTTGTGTGTTGCCATAAATCCATGAGTTCAAATTAAGTGTGGGAAGGCGATTTGATAACCTGACACTTTTAACAGTTGGGATGTTTGGCGGCGGCGTTGAAAAAGAAAATGAAAAAAAAGTGCCTGAATTTAATCGGATAAATGGATTTGGTGGAAATGACCGGGTTTCGTAGATTAGCTGTACTGTCATTTGTGACAGGCGAACGGGTGCATAATGCGTAAGAGCAGGGAGAGCAGGGAGAGCAGGGAGAGCAGAAATAGCAGAGTGTAGTGGTTTAATGAATCCGGACACCATTTATGGTGGTAAAGTGACCACCAAAGAAAGAGGTGCTCCATGACAAGACAACGACTCCACCATCCCAATTTTCGTTTCTGGTGTGCGCATTTGTATCGCGTGTCGGATCGGGTGCGGGTGGTGTTAAGGCGTCTACATATTCGCTTTGAAACTATTTCGAACAAAAAAAGCCAAACAGATGCCTACCCATTGAATTTCCTATTCGATAGTATTGGCGGTGTCTTCGAAATAGTTTGGAAAACGAAACAATGAAGAGTGTTCCTACACACAAGCCACGTCCTATGGTTGACCTTCTGGTCAGTATTGTTGTCCCTGCATTTATTCTCATGAAATTGAGTGGCGATAACGAATTAGGCGCAAGTGGCGGTTTGATTCTAGCGTTGAGCTTCCCATTGGGATGGGGCTTGTTTGAGCTAGTGAAATACAGAAAGTTTAACTTCATCGCCTTACTGGGTTTAGTGAACGTTCTGCTGACGGGCGGCATTGGCTTGCTCGAGCTTGATACCAAATGGTTAGCCATCAAAGAAGCAGCCATTCCTGGGGTTATCGGCCTTGCGGTTCTCGCCTCAACATTTACCTCTTCACCCCTGATCAAAGCCTTGCTGTTCAACCCATCAGTGATGGACGTTGAGAAAATCAACGAGCGCCTGCAGCAGCACAACAGCATCGCTGAATTTGAAGCGCGTTTACTTAAAGCGACTTACTTTGTTGCGGGTTCGTTTGCCTTCTCTTCCACCATGAATTACATCCTTGCGAAATGGCTGGTGACGAGCCCTGCAGGTACACCGGAGTTTAACGAGCAATTGGGTCAACTGACCTTGTACAGCTACCCAATGATTGCGTTGCCTTCCACAGTGATGATGATGGCCATTTTCTACTACCTATGGCGCACAATTCATGGTTTGACCGGATTGAAACTGGAAGAAGTGCTGGCGAACAAATCAGCCAGCTAAGGGCGCAGTACTCAAGCTAACAGCATAGTACAACGGAAAAGGGCGGGTATGCATTACCCGCCCTTTCTTGTTTTTGGTGTCGATGTAAAAAACTGTTTATTGAGCAGGTTTACTCAACCGTTAGTGCAATGTAGTTGGTGACAAACGGTACAAGCGTTACTTGGCCGGTAGCAAAGTATTTCGTATTGGTTTCATTGGATTTCATCCTTTGTCCCTTTTTCTATTTACGCTTAACCCGCTTTTGTCAGTAGCGAGGTTAATACCATCAAAACGGTCAAATATGTCTCAAAAAAAGCTTGGCCTGCATCCATTAGGTACAAGATCACAGATGTGATTGCTAGCTTGGTGGGTTGTTTGCAAAAAGCTAAGACAAAGGAGAAATCTACGCGTGTTCAATTCTTCAATCACGATCGAGTCGATTACTGTTAACGGAAAACCTATTTGAGGCACCATATAGCTAATAAGGTTTGGGCAAACGAGGAGGGAACACTCAGTGACAATCACCTATGAAGTTAACTGTGTCATTACCGCAGCAGAATTTATTGATGTATTGGCACACTCGAGCCTTGGTGCTCGTCGTCCGATAGACGATTTGGCAACCATGGAAGGCATGGTAAAGAACGCCGACCTGACAGTGACTGCGTGGGATGGTGAAACAATCGTCGGTGTGTCACGTTCTATCACCGATTTTCACTATGCCTGTTATTTATCTGATTTGGCGGTGAAAGAAGCCTATCAAGGGCTAGGTATTGGCAAGAAGCTGATCCAATTGACGAACGAACAGTTAGGGCATCATTGCAAACTACTGCTGATTTCAGCGCCAGCCGCCAGCGAGTATTACCCGAAGTTGGGCTTCGTAAAGAATGATAGAGCGTGGGAATTACCACGTGATAAGCAAATATCTTGAATATTCGAACTGCCGATAAATGGCAAAAGGCCGCTGAGAAATCAGCGGCCTTGTTTGTTCTTGGCATAGGTCATGCGTCGATTTCAGCCAGAATGCAGAGGCTAGCCAAGGTGAATTCGCTTAGTAGTGACCGCCATGATCACACCCAAACAGAGAGAAGCTCGGCATATCCCAACCGTGTGTTAAATGCCCATCAAACGCGTATGCGGTCCCCATCAAGCCAAACAGAACCAAAGCGCCAATTGCGAGTTTTTTCATTGAGTTATTCCTTGTTATTTATCCTCAAACTTCGGGGCTAGTATCGCCATTTTTACTGGGATGAGAAGGCGATTTACGTAGCTTTACCTTGGTTTACGGTTTGATAAATAAGTGGAAGTTTTCATGGAGAAAAATTGAGCGGTGATACAAAGCGTGTCACGCGAGAGCATCATCTTGAGTACTGCCGTGAAAGCGTCTAGATCTCCAAATACTCAGCATTGGGATGGATCAACAACCGTGTTTGTTAGGATGATAGAGATCGACGATGAAAAGCGCCTAACAGTGGGTATTCAATGAACAGAGCCTCTTTTCCATATCGCGTTCCACACGTTATGCCCATTCTTATTATGGTGCTGATGGCGATCCTACTCTCAGGATGTGGAAAGCATGAAGCCGACACACCCAAAGAGGTATCGAAACCCATACCGTGGTGGCAACCATTGGAGCCCGATGTCGTTGTTGGTTCTGATGCGTTTTATGCAGGCAATTGCGCGATCCTTCGGGTCAAAACCATTGATGGCATAACGTCTGACACCGTTGTTTTTGATGCTCCTTCACGCCTCTTAGCAAC
>JBELME010000187.1:0-8342 GCA_042096095.1 Enterovibrio sp. | reverse complement strand
TCCGATCTATGTACACCACACGGGCGTCGACTTTACGATCGCTGATCGCATTCCCCACAGCATGTAACAGGTGCGTTTTACCTAAACCTGTTCCGCCATATAAGAAAAGAGGGTTATAAGCCGCCCCTGGGTTATCGGCGACCTGTCTTGCTGCCGCTAACGCCAATTGGTTAGATTTACCTTCAACAAAGTTGGTGAACTTATGTTTAGGGTTAACATTTGATCTGTGGTTAACGTCTGACTGAACCGGTGAAGGCGCAGGTTCCCATGTACGACCGACACTCGGTTTCGCAACAGGGGCAGACGGCGCAGGTGCTGCAGGTTGACTCGGTGGTGCAACAGGGGCGACAGGTTTACTGCCGACTTCGAAACGCAACACAGGCATATCTGCACCACAAAACTCGTTGAGTAACTGGTTGATACTGTTGAGATACTTATCTCTCACCCAGTCCAGCACAAAACGGTTTGGTGCAAACAAAGTCAAGGTGTTGTCATTTAACTCCGCCTGAAGCGGTCGAACCCACATGCTGAATTCTGTTGCAGGAAGATCCTCTTGAAGGCGCTGAAGGCACTGCAACCAAAGCGAAGATGACACGTCTGACTCCACACTCGATAAATGAAAAGGGAAGCAATTTTATACTTCTACGACAAGGATCGCTAGAGAGAAGATCCCTTTTGCAGTGAATAAGATCGAAGTTATACACACAGATCGCACAATTATCTTGCCGATCTGCACCGGTTTCACCCCAGTTACTCACAGATTAGGCCCATTAACGGGGATAAAAACGTAGAATTGATCACATTAGTTATTCGTTTACTCCACAAAAAGTCACATGCGATCAAAATGACCTGATTTGCAGGAAAGATCGCGTTTCCACTTTTTATACCTTATTTAACCCACGAAAAATGACAGGCTTCACACAACGAAAAGTGGATAAGATCGGTGAAGGATCCTTGCGCTAACTTTTCAAATCCGTATAATTCCGCGCCCATAGAGTTCGGATTGTGGCCATTTCTGGTTTTAACATTGACTATAACTCGGTCAGTGATTACAATCCGCCCTCTTTGTTGAGAGGCGTCGGACTTTGTCCCACGTCGGGTTAACAAACCTAAAAACTGATCAGTAATTAAGGTAGAAACCATGAAACGCACTTTTCAACCTTCCGTTCTAAAGCGTAAGCGCACTCACGGTTTCCGTGCGCGCATGGCAACTAAGAATGGCCGCAAGGTTATTGCCGCTCGCCGTGCGAAAGGCCGTAAGCAACTTTCTAAATAATCACTAGTGATTTGTGAATAAGTTCGCTTTTTGTCGGGAGTTACGTCTGTTAACTCCCGCACATTTCAACTCTGTCTTCCAGCAACCTCATCGCGCTGGCTCACCACACTTAACCATTCTTGCGCGCAATAACACGCTTGACCATCCACGCATGGGACAGGCAGTGCCAAAAAAACAAATCAAACTTGCTGTCGACCGCAACCGCTTTAAGCGTTTAGTTCGCGAAAGTTTTCGCCTGCATCAACATTCGTTGCCTGCGAAAGATTTTGTTGTGATTGCAAAGAAAAGTGCCAATGAGCTCAGTAACGAAGAACTGAGTGTGCTGCTCGATAAATTATGGCAACGTTTATCTCGACCGCCGCGAAAAAAATAGTCACTGGACTGTTTCGCGGATACCAACTTTTCATCAGCCCCCTTCTAGGGCCACGATGTCGTTTCACGCCGACATGCTCCCAATACGCCATAGAAGCGGTCAACCGTCACGGTGTTGTAAAAGGGTGTTGGTTCGCTAGCAAACGTCTATTAAAATGCCATCCTCTTAATCATGGTGGGTACGATCCTGTGCCCCCGCGTCATACTCATAATCGAGACAATTAGCAATGGATTCTCAACGCAATATCCTGTTGATTGCCCTAATGTTCGTTTCTTTCATGTTGTACCTCAACTGGAATGAAGCCAACACCCCTCAACCACAGGGACCGGGCGTAACACAGCAAGCACAACACAGTGGTGATGTACCTGCCAGCACAGACGCTTCTCAGCCTCTGACCCAGGATTCAGCCTCTAACAAGCTGATCACGATCCATACCGATGTATTGACACTGACCGTTGATACTCTTGGCGGTGATGTCATTCGTGCGGAATTGGAAAACTATGACGCGGAATTCGGCTCTGAGGACAAATTTGTTCTGCTGAAGAACCAACCCGATCATGCATTCGTTGCACAAAGTGGCCTGATTGGCCCTAACGGCATCGATACGCTAAATGGCCGTGCTCAATTCTCAACCACAGCAACTGAATTTACGCTTGCTGATGGCCAAGATGAGCTTCGTGTGCCATTGACGCTGTCAAAAGATGGCATCAACTACACCAAAGTGTTCGTTCTGAAACGTGGTAACTACGCCGTTGGCGTGGATTACACCATTGATAACAAAACGGACAAACCAGCATCTGTACAAATGTACGCGCAACTTAAGCAAAACCTGCTTGATGATGGCGGCAGCTTGACCATGCCTACCTACCGTGGTGGTGCATACTCAGCAGATGACACGAAATACAAAAAATACAGCTTTGACGACATGCAGGATAAGAACCTTAACCTGACTATCGCCAACGACGGCTGGGCTGCCATGATGCAACACTACTTTGTTGCTGCTTGGATCCCACACGCTGAAGGTGAAGCAAATCTGTATACCCGCACCAGCAATGGCCAAGGTTTCATCGGTGTTCGCTACCCAACAACTACCATTGCTGCAGGTACTGAAATCACCTTGGATTCAACCTTGTGGGTAGGTCCTAAGCTACAAGACCAAATGGAAGCGACTGCACCTAACCTTAACCTGACGGTTGATTACGGTTGGTTGTGGTTCATCGCAAGCCCGTTGCATTGGTTGCTAGCAACCATTCATGGCTTCGTTGGCAACTGGGGTGTCGCCATCATCCTATTGACCTTCATCGTTCGTGGTGCGATGTACCCGCTGACTAAAGCGCAGTACACCTCAATGGCAAAAATGCGCATGCTGCAGCCTAAATTGGCGGAAATGCGTGAGCGTATTGGCGATGACCGCCAGCGCATGAGCCAAGAAATGATGGAGCTGTATAAGAAAGAGAAAGTGAACCCTCTGGGTGGCTGTCTTCCTCTTATCCTTCAAATGCCAATCTTCATTGCGCTTTACTGGGCATTGATGGAATCGGTAGAACTGCGCCATGCGCCGTTCATGCTTTGGATTCAAGACTTGTCAGCACCAGATCCATACTATGTGCTGCCACTTCTGATGGGTGCATCAATGTTCCTTATCCAGAAGATGAGCCCAAGCACAGTGACTGACCCAATGCAGCAGAAGATCATGAACTTCATGCCTGTGATGTTCACTGTGTTCTTCCTGTGGTTCCCTGCTGGCCTGGTACTTTACTGGTTGGTATCGAACGTCGTCACACTTATCCAGCAAACGTTGATTTACCGCGCGCTAGAGAAGAAAGGCCTTCACAGCCGTAAGTAAGTGGTAACGAATAAAGACAAGGCGGCCATTGGCCGCCTTTCTTCGTTTATACCCCATCAACTTTCCCAACCTCACGCTTTTTAGGCGAATGTCTTCAGTCTGCTATGACGCTTAAGTCTGCATATTGATAAAGTTTGAGGTTACACTAGCAGCAATTTCCATCAGTAGGTTTTAGCTACCATGAGTTACACAGACACTATCGTCGCACAAGCTACCCCGCCAGGACGCGGCGGTGTGGGTATCGTTCGCGTTTCAGGACCGAAAGCGAGAGAAGTCGCCATGGCAGTCACAGGCCGAGAATTGCCTGTTCGTCGTGCTGAATATTTGCCGTTTAAAGATAAACAGGGTGCGGCACTAGACCAAGGTATCGCCTTGTACTTCCAAGCGCCAAATTCTTTCACTGGTGAAGACGTACTAGAACTTCAAGGTCACGGCGGCCCGGTTATCATGGACATGCTGATCAAACGCATTGTGGCGATTGAGGGTGTGCGAACCGCAAAGCCTGGTGAGTTTTCAGAGCGTGCCTTCTTGAACGACAAACTGGATTTAGCACAAGCAGAGGCCATTGCCGATCTGATTGATGCAAGTTCAGAACAAGCCGCGAAAAGTGCCCTTCAAAGCCTTCAAGGGGCGTTTTCGCACAAAATTAACCAGCTTGTTGAAGCACTGATTCATCTTCGTATCTACGTAGAAGCTGCCATCGATTTCCCCGACGAAGAAATCGACTTCTTGTCTGACGGCAAAGTGGCCGCGGATCTTAACGGTATCATCGATTCACTGAATGATGTGCGCAAAGAAGCGAACCAAGGCGCCATCATGCGTGAAGGCATGAAAGTGGTGATTGCAGGTCGTCCAAATGCGGGGAAATCCAGTCTACTGAATGCCCTATCAGGTAAAGACAGCGCCATCGTGACCGATATCGCCGGCACAACGCGTGACGTACTGCGTGAACACATTCACATTGATGGTATGCCACTTCACATCATTGATACCGCAGGCCTTCGCGATGCTTCTGACGAAGTAGAACGCATTGGTATTGAGCGCGCGTGGGATGAAATTGCACAAGCAGACCGCGTACTGTTTATGGTGGATGGCACCACAACGGATGCGACGTCGCCTGAAGACATTTGGCCTGAGTTTATCGATCGTCTACCAGAAAACATTGGCATGACGGTGATCCGCAATAAAGCCGATGTGACTGGCGAATTATTGGGAATCTGTCATGCAAGCCAGCCTACCTTAATCCGCCTAAGTGCGAAAACAGGCACAGGGGTCGATGCACTGCGTGAACATTTGAAAGCTTGCATGGGCTTTTCGGGCGCCACTGAAGGCGGCTTTATGGCGCGTCGACGTCACCTTGCCGCGCTTGATGCCGCATCGCGTCATTTGGACACGGGTAAAGATCAGCTTGAAGGGTATATGGCTGGCGAAATCTTGGCCGAAGAGCTTAGGATCGCACAGCAACACCTCAGCGAGATCACGGGTGAGTTCAGCTCAGACGATCTGCTTGGCAGGATCTTTAGCTCCTTTTGTATCGGTAAATAATCCCTTAAAGCTGCCTCTGGGCAGCTTTCTTTCTGCCCTCGATGTTGTCTCGTCTTTGCTACACTTATCTACACATCCCACCGAAGACAACCGAGAATGATAAATAGCCTTAACCCTATGCTTAATTTGGGCATAGCGCGCTGCGACAAGCTTCAGATACATCACCTACGCATGGTGAACCTTCTGACTTGCCTGTGTGCGGGCGGCACACTTCTGTTCTCTGCGTTGTTTTGGTTTGCATTTGGCAGTGCTTCTGCAGCGCTCTTCAACGGTCTTTTTGCACTTATCTTTGCCATCACTTTCGTCATCACCCGAGAAGGCATGCTCTGGCTGGCAAAATATTGGATTTTTGTGGTGTTTTTCATCCAACAATTCACGCTGCCCTTGTTTGTCTTATCTGATAATTTCGAAACCGAACTGCTCTTGCTGGTGGTGCCAACTGCCGTTGTTTTGGTCTTCGATCCTAACGACAGAATGCCGAGGTATATTCTGTCGTTAATTGCCATCGTTCTGCTTTTTCTCGCCAAAACCGTGCCCGCACAAGATCCTATATTGGCGCTGACCGATGCTAACGCGCGAGCTGCATACTTGTGTGTTGTACTCGTGCTTGTACTCGCATCCGTGGCGCTAACTGATTTTTATCTTGTTGATTTACATAGCATTGATAAATCTTCGCGAAAACTTATCCACGAAGATTTACTCACCGAAACCACCAACAGTCAGACCATCTATAAGCAAGCTGATGAGCTTTACTATCAAGCCCTTCGAAAAGATGCACCTTTATCAGCGATCGTTTTAGACATTGATGATTTCAGACAAATCAATGAGATGCATGGAAGAACAACAGGCGATCATGTGCTTATCCACATCGCAAAACTATTAAAAGAAAACCTTCCACAAGGCACACCTATCGGTCGACTTCATGCCGATGTGTTTGTCATTTTGCTAAAAGAGACCGCGCAAACAGAAGCCATGCTTGCAGCCGAACAGCTAAAGATTGCTGTCTGTCGCAGTGTTGTTTTGCTTGAACATACCGCAGTAAAACGCACAGCTAGCCTTGGCGTTTCCGCTCGGTATGACGGTTGTTCGTCTGGGTCTCAGCTTATCGACGACGCTTATCTTGCTACCCAAAAAGCAAAAAAACGCTGTAAAAACAAAATTTTATTGCTAGCATCAAGAAACACGAACGCTTTGAATTACAAGGACTACGATAAAACGAGTTAGCTTGACTTGCCCTTCTTATCCCTTCAATACTGATTCCACCTAAGACAATCAGATGAAGACAACACATGACAACAATCACTTTGCTAACAGGCAGCACCTTAGGTGGCGCAGAATACGTTGGCGATCATCTTGCAGATTTGCTCTCTAATGAAGGACACAGTGTCATTGTCGTCAATAAAGGTGAGCTGTCTGATATCATTGATAGTAAAAGACTTTTACTTATCACCTCTACGCACGGCGCCGGTGATTATCCTGAAAACATCGCACCAGTGATGGAAGAACTTGAGCAGCAAGCCCCGGACTTAAGTCATCTCCGCTTCGCTGTCATCGCGATTGGAGACTCCAGCTATGATACGTTTTGTGGGGCTGGCCAGCATGCCGATAACCTGCTTTCTTCATTGGGTGCGCAACGTGATGCAATGCTTTTAGAGATAGATATCCTTCACGATCCTCTTCCTGAAGAACCTGCTGAAGCGTGGTTATCCACGTGGAAAAAGTCATTCTGTGAATAAATAAGCCTCTTTACTCACCAAAAAACATTCAAAAATGTGACCTCCCCATTGTGGATAACTATAGATCTAAACGGTGATCAACCTATAGTTATCCCAATAATAACTTTCCCCACTTTCCTCCTCTGTTGATAACTAGCCATTTTGATCCCAAGAAATACCGTAATTGATCCAAGCTATCACACAGTTAATGATCCTCAATAACTGCATGATCATGTTGATCATTTATCACTTATCCACAAAGATCGCCTTCCTTAATAAAAGATCCAATAGAAGATCTATATAAAAGATCTTTATATATTTTAAAGAGCCCCCCTACGATCTAAGATCACACTTTTGGTTCTCTCCCCTAAGGAAAAGCGGTAGAATGATCCTCCTTTGCTCAATCAACAAATCGATCAACCTTTCCTTTTTCGAGGTCACACCATGTTTTACCAGGATAACTTTGATGTCATCGTTGTTGGTGGTGGTCATGCAGGTACGGAAGCTGCATTGGCTGCTGCACGTATGGGTCAACAAACCCTGCTACTGACGCACAACATTGATACATTGGGGCAAATGTCATGTAACCCAGCCATTGGCGGGATCGGAAAAGGACATCTGGTGAAAGAAGTCGATGCGCTTGGCGGCTTGATGGCCCGTGCAATCGACAAAGGTGGAATTCAGTTCCGCACGCTTAATGCATCAAAAGGCCCAGCTGTTCGTGCGACTCGCGCACAAGCTGACCGTGCATTGTACAAAGCGGCTGTTCGTGAAACGCTTGAGAATCAACCCAACCTAATGCTTTTCCAACAAGCTGTTATCGATGTGATCGTTGATAAAGATCGCGTAACAGGCGTTGTGACGGAAATGGGCCTTAAATTCCGTGCAAAAGCGGTTGTTTTGACCGTTGGAACATTCCTCGGCGGTAAAATCCATATTGGTCTAGAGAATTATTCTGGTGGTCGTGCGGGGGATCCTCCATCGATCGCCTTGGCTGATCGCCTTCGTGAGTTGCCATTCCGTGTTGACCGACTTAAAACCGGTACACCACCTCGTATTGATGCGCGCACTGTCGATTTTAGTGTAATGCAAGAGCAACATGGTGATAATCCGCGTCCTGTATTTTCTTTCATGGGTAACACGGCTGACCACCCGCATCAGGTGCCGTGTTACATCACTTACACGAATGAAAAAACACATGATGTGATCCGCAATAACCTTGATCGCAGCCCGATGTATGCAGGTCTGATTGAAGGTATTGGTCCTCGCTATTGCCCGTCGATTGAAGACAAGGTGATGCGCTTTGCGGACAAAGACAAACATCAAATTTTTGTTGAACCCGAAGGTTTGACGACCCATGAGCTTTACCCGAATGGCATTTCCACCAGTCTGCCTTTTGATGTGCAGATGGGGATCATTCATTCGATCAAGGGCTTTGAAAATGCACGTGTGATCCGCCCAGGTTACGCGATCGAATACGATTTCTTCGATCCCCGAGATCTGAAGCAAACCTTTGAAACGAAACACATGCAAGGCTTATTCTTTGCTGGCCAAATCAACGGTACGACCGGTTATGAAGAAGCAGCT
>JBELME010000186.1:0-8366 GCA_042096095.1 Enterovibrio sp. | reverse complement strand
CGGGCACGTGTATTCTTTGGCTTATAAATTGAACAAAGTATGCTCGCGCCCTGCCAATAGCCCCGGCACAATGGTCATTACACCGGCGGCAGCGAGTACGCCCCAGTCGATACCGGATGCACTGACGGTGAGTGTCATGGTGGCAACAATGGGTTTGGCGTTAACAGATGTCAGCGTTCTGGCAAGCAAGAGCTCCATCCAACTGAACATGAAACAAAAGAACGCGGTTACGCCGATGCCAGAGCGGATCATGGGTATAAAAATGCGGCCAAAGAATCGCGGGAAACTGTAGCCATCGATGTAGGCGGTCTCGTCGATTTCCTTCGGCACGCCAGACATGAAGCCTTCCAAGATCCAAACCGCGAGCGGCACGTTAAACAGACAGTGGGCAAGTGCGACCGCAATGTGGGTATCAAACAAGCCAACGGAGCTGTATAGCTGGAAGAGAGGCAGCAGGAAGACGGCAGGTGGCGCCATTCTGTTGGTGAGTAGCCAGAAGAACAGGTGCTTGTCACCCACGAACCGATAGCGTGAGAACGCATAGGCAGCGGGCAAGGCAACAGCCAGTGACAGCAAGGTATTGATGGTCACGTACGTGAGTGAGTTCAAATACCCTGAGTACCAACTGGGATCAGAGAATATGATCGCGTAGTTCGCCAGCGTTGGTGATTGCGGCCAAAAGGTCAATCCGCCCAAAATCTCTTCATTGGTTTTGAAAGACATCATCAGCAGCCAGTAAATTGGCAGCATTAAGAAGATGATGTAGGCAATAAGGCCAAGCGTTTTTTTCTGCATCGTTTAGCTCCTATTGTCCATGCTGGTCATGGCGGTGTAGAACACCCAACACACCAACAAGATGATCAAGAAATAGATGATTGAGAACGCCGCTGCCGGGCCTAAATCGAACTGACCGACGGCCATTTTCGTGAGGGTTTGCGACAAGAAGGTGGTCGAGTTACCCGGTCCACCGCCGGTGAGGACGAAGGGTTCGGTGTAAATCATGAAGCTGTCCATAAAGCGCAGTAACACACCGAGCAGCAGCACGCTTTTGAGTTTGGGCAGTTGGATGTAGCGGAACACCGCCCAGTTAGACGCGCGGTCAATTTTTGCGGCTTGATAATACACATCTGGAATGGCGCGAAGGCCGGAGTAGCAAAGCAAGGCCACCAAGGATGTCCAGTGCCACACGTCCATCACCAGCACAGTTACCCAAGCATCAACAGGGTCAGAGGCATAGTTATAGCTCACGCCAATGCTGTTCAAGAACCAGCCCAACAAACCAATGTCAGCGCGTCCGAATATCTGCCAAATGGTGCCGACCACGTTCCACGGGATCAGCAAGGGAATGGCAAGCACGATCAGCACCAGCGATGCTTTCAAACCGCGTGCAGGCATGGTGAGTGCCACGGCGATCCCTAAGGGAATTTCGACCGCGAGGACACAGAACGAATAGATAAACTGCCGTACCAGCGAATCGTGCAAGCGTGGGTCGTTCAGGATTTCTCGATACCACTCTGTGCCGACAAAATACGCCGTGTTTTGGTCGAAGATATCTTGAATCGAATAGTTCACCACCGTCATCAGCGGAATGATGGCGGAGAAGGCAACCAGCAAGAACACAGGCAGCACAAGCCACCATGCGTGGTTGTTTTCGGTTTTAGTCTGCATGAGGCGCTCCTTGCTCTGCCGATACCACGTCGGAGGGGGTTGGCTCTCCGATAAGGTACTCGTCGATGTAGAGCTTTAACCACTGGGCGGGAAAGCTGATCCATGTGTGCTCTTTCGGCACGGGGGGTTCTTCATCAATGCGTAACTTGAACGGAATGCTGCCAAATTTCACCGTGATGATTTTGTAGGTACCGAGGTCTTCCACATACTGCACGGGCACTTGCCATGCATCGTCACGGGCGTCTTGCCACAAATGCACGAATTCAGGGCGAATACCGACTTTGATGTTGTCACTGGATGACGCATCGAGTGCATGGGTTTGTTCATCAGTCAGGGGGATATGCTTGCCTTCAAATTCCACGCCATTTTTGCTGCGGGTAATAGGCAATAAATTCATGCCTGGGCTACCGATGAAGTAACCAACAAATGTGTGGTTGGGGGATTAGAAAAGCTCACGAGGCGATCCAAATTGCACAATCGCGCCTTCGTACATGACGGCGACATCTTCCGCAAAGGTGGCGGCTTCGAGCTGATCGTGGGTGACATACACCATGGTGATATGAAGCTGTTCATGGATTTGGCGAAGCTTGCGGCGCAATTTCCATTTGAGCTGCGGGTCGATCACCGTCAGGGGCTCATCAAACAAAATGGCCGAGACATCTTCACGTACGAGGCCGCGTCCCATGGAGACCTTTTGTTTTTCGTCGGCGGTGAGATTGCTTGCGTGTTTGTTCAGTACAGACGTGAGCTCAAGCAACTCTGCAACCTCACTCACCCGTGAACGCACCTTAGCCTCTGGTGTTTTCATGTTACGCAGCGGAAAGGCGAGGTTATCCGCCACCGTCATGGTGTCGTACACCACGGGGAACTGGAACACTTGCGCAATGTTACGCTCTTGTGGGGCAAGGTGACTTACATCCTGCTTGTCGAACACCACTTTGCCTTCTGACGGGGTCAGTAGGCCTGAGATGATGTTCAGCATGGTGCTTTTTCCGCAGCCTGACGGGCCTAACAGCGCATAGGCACCGCCATTTCGCCAGGTGTGGGTCATCCTTCGTATCGCGTAATCATTCGCACGGCTCGGTGAGGGCATGTACGAATGTGCGAGAGATTCTAAGACGATTTCAGCCATACATACTCCTTAACGATAACGGGCGGATTGGATGAGGCGTTGTGCACTGTCGAACACATACAATTTGTGTGTCGGCACATAAATGCTGATGCGCTGATCCACTTGGTAGTCATGCACACCCGGCAAGTGCAGCACCATGCTCACTTCGCGGTTTCTGACATGAAGAAAGGTTTCGCTGCCGCTGATTTCTGCCAGCTCCACGTCGACGGACAGTTCAAGGTCGTCGTCATTGTGGGGAACAAGGCTGAGGTGATTCGGGCGAATGCCAAACAGGTATTCCCCTTCTTCTAGCTCGCCGAGGTCGGTGTTAACAGGGAAGTGAATGTGCTCAGCAAAGGACACATTCCCGTCAGCAATGTGGCCGTTGATCATGTTGATGGGGGGCTCGCCGAACAACTCGGCACTCGTTACCGAAGAAGGGTGGTGGTAAACCTCGGCGGTAGGGCCGGATTGAATCACTTTGCCTTCGTGCATGAGCACCACATTGCCATCGAGCGCGAGTGCCTCATTCGGTTCTGTTGTGGCGTAGACGGCGATGGTATTTCTGGTCTCAAACAGCTCGCGCATTTCCTGACGAAGTTCTTCGCGCAACTTGTAATCAAGGTTCACCAGCGGTTCATCGAACAATATGAGGTCGGCATTTTTTACCAAAGCCCGCGCCATGGCAGTGCGTTGTTGCTGACCACCAGACAGTTCGAGGGGAAGGCGATGAAGAAACTGTTCAATGTGGAGCATTTCTGCGGTTTCTTGCCCCCGTTCGCGAATGACGGATTCGGGGTGCTTTTCCAAACGCAATGGAGAGGCAATGTTTTCGAATACGGTAAGGTTGGGGTAGTTAATGAATTGCTGGTAAACCATAGACACATTGCGGTGGCGAACAGGCACACCTGTCATGTCTTGGCTGTTAAATAACACGCGCCCTGTGGTGGGCTTATCTAGCCCCGCCATCAATCGCATTAAGCTGGTTTTACCTGCCAAGGTTCTTCCCAAAAGGACATTGAATGAGCCGGGTTCAAGAGTCAGGTTGATCTCTTCAAGCCAGCTTTCGTTGTTACTGATCCTTGTGACGTTCTCTAGCGCTAAGGACATGAACACTCCCTGATCTGATCGTTGCCAATCGTTAGCATTGAGCCGTGCGATGTCTCGTCAGTGAAAAAACAGCGGAATTTTTCCTTTTTCTTTCGTTTCTGTGTTTTTCGTGATGCTCGTTCTCTGACAGACGCCATACATTGGCTTTTAAAATATTCAACATGACATACGCCAGAAGCGTGCCAATAATTGGCGCTCATTTATCTTATTGAAAATATTGAATTAAAATTTAATGTGAGCACTGTCACTGTGCAGTTTCTGCGCATGAAATTGTTGACTGTTAACACTATGTGAACAATTATTAACGCTCACGTAACGTCTTCGAACGCGCAAAAAGGAAGGGTGGATGAGCGATATGGCTCACACGCACGATGAAGTCATTCAGGCATCTTGGCATCGATGCCGGTCTTTCGAGTTGACACCAAAATCGTCTCCGGAAATCATTCAACTCAATCGCGGTGATTGGCAAGACGCCAAAGCATGCGCGAATGATTTGACCGCGACCACGCAAGAACAAGTGCTGCCTTACTATGAAAATATTCTGGTTAACAGTAACAGCTTGGTGCTGTTGGCTGACCATGAAGGCACGTTGCTGAGTCAGTGGGGACGACCGGGCTTTGTTGGGCAAATGGACAAGCACCTGTTCGAAAACGGCACCAGTTGGCAGGAAAAACACAACGGCACGAACGCGGTAGGCACGGCGATTCAAACCGGTGAATCTGTGGTGGTGGGGCGCGATGAACATTTTCTGATTGCGAACCGCTATATGACAGCATCCGTCGCCCCTATCTATAACAGTGATCGTCGTTTGGTCGGCGTGTTGAACATTTCATCCGATGCTTATCTGCCCACCTCTCATGTGAATGGCATGGTAAAAGTGATGACGCAAGCGGTGGAGAATCAGCTCATCATCGCGACTTATCGACAGCACAACCACATGCTGATCTTTAACACCAGCAGTGACAATGTAGACAGCCAATGGGCAGGGCTGTTGGTGTTCAATGAGGACGGCATCATCATTGCGGCAAACCGACGGGCAGATTTGCTGGTGGGGCAAGCACTGCGCGGGTTATCCATTGATTCGGTCACTGGCATTTCGCCATTGCACTTGTCAGCACACCCTGAAAACCAAACGCTCTCATTTATTGGTTTGCCTAAATACCGTTTGTTTGCCACGGTGAAACACCCGCAAGCCGCACACATTCCGCGCGTCACTGCGCCTGCGGCGTTTTCTCATACCAAGCTCAATGCAGTTGCATCGTCACCTGCGAGCAACGCCCACTCTTCCTCTGCTTCATCCTTTCGCATTCTACCGATGCTTGATTTGGGCGATGCCAAAATGCACCGCGCGATCCGCCAGGCGCAAAGCGTGGTGAACAGCGACATTCCTCTCGTGATACAAGGGGAAACCGGTGTCGGCAAAGAAGTGTTCGCACAGGCCGTCCATGCGACGTCTGAGCGCGCCTCTGAAAAATTGGTTGCGGTTAACTGTGCGGCGATCCCCGCGCAGCTGGTTGAGTCTGAATTGTTTGGCTATGTGAAAGGGGCGTTTCGGGCGCAAATGCCAAAGGCAGTTTAGGCTACATTCGACAAGCTGACGGTGGCACCCTGTTTCTTGATGAAATTGGCGATACGCCGCTGCATGTGCAAGCGCGATTACTGCGTGTTTTGCAGGAAAAATCCGTCACCCCGCTGGGCAGCACGGACAGTTATCCCGTCGATTTTCGGATTGTATGTGCCACCCACCAATCTTTGCGTGATGCGGTCGCCAAGAAGCAGTTTCGAGATGATCTTTATTACCGCGTGAACGGGTTAACCCTTTTCCTCCCTTCACTGCGAGAACGTACCGATTTGCGTGAGCTGGTGGCGGAGTTATTGATGTCATTGTCGGAACAGGGCGTTTCTCCCATGATCAGCGATGACGTGATGTCCCTTTTACAAGCCCACCCTTGGCCGGGCAACATTCGCCAATTGGTGAACGTGCTTCGCGTGGCGTTAGCATTGTCTGATGGTGACGTGATCACCCGGCTTCATTTGTCGGATGACTTCTTTCTTGATTTACAATCAAACGATGACCCGTCTGCAGAGATAGCCAGTATTGATCGTTTTGCTCTGGGAGAGGCTGGCCATTCCGAAGCATCGCCTGAAAGGCTCGGCAGTAACCAGAGTGAGCAAGGCTTCCCGCATTATTCTCCCCCAACCTCCTGCATCATCCATTCCTTCACCGTGGCAAGATACGCTACCCGCGTTATTTCGTTCAACGGAAGGGAACATTTCCCAAATTGCACAAATAACCGGCGTGAGTCGTAATACCATTTATAAGCGACTTAAAAAGCTAGGATTAAAATGAATTGTCTAGTAATTCATCATACTTTGCTGGTTAATTGTGCTTAGCACGATATATTCCCAAAATTTTAATGCACACTATTTACTTTAATTGTGAATTAACTCGCAATTAATGTTTGATGCAACATTCACTAGATTGAACAAGTATTAACCAGTGTTGGGTTCCTTTCTATAGAATAAACAGGTCGGATAAGTGACTTCATATGAATAATCGGCATTTGCATGTCTCATATTTGTGACTTTTTATGCGATGTCTGTACTTGAAGTGAGCTGCTAGATTTTGTGTAAAAAACAAGCGAATTGTTTGTTACCCATTGTATTTTGTAAGTATATGTATCATTGCCACTGTGTTTCGCCGATGTTAATTTTTATTCCGCAGCATCAATGCAAACGGAATTTATAAGAAATACAGGAACGTATTCTATGAAAAAGAAAATTTTAGCAGTAGCAATCCCAGCAGTACTTTTGGCAAGCAATGTAAGCGCGTATGAAGTATTTAGTAGCGACGAAGGTTCAGTAGAAGTATACGGTCAGCTCCGCGCGAAATTGACGAAAGATGAAGGCAAAGATATTAAATTAGATGACGGCAGTTCACGTGCTGGCGTTAATGCAACATATACAGTCAATGAATATTTTGATGTGCTAGGTGCAATTGAATATAGCCTGGCAGACGAATTTAAAAACCGTTACAGCTATATTGGTGCGAGCGGTTACTGGGGTAAAGTGACCATTGGTAAGCAATACCTGACAGCAGATGATCTGTCGGGTGTTGATAACTCATACTTCTACGGTGGTTCACACATCGTTGAAGGTACAATTTCAGGCGGTAAGCACGATAGCTCAGTGCGTTATGTCTTCGAAAACGATGCATTCTATGTTGATGCAAGCTATGCCTTCGCTGAAGACGATGCAAACCCAGAAGTGTTCGAACTGTTTGGTCGCGTAAATGTCGCGGGCTTTGATGTCACAGCCGGTGTGTCTCATGCCACACAAGGCCATGACAAATTCACCGTTTTCAAGAAAGATAGTGACGGTAAAGTGACTGAAACTGTTGATTACAGTGTGACAGCGGGTGAATTAGAAGATTTTTACCACACAGTGTGGGTTGAGCGTACCTTTGGTGATTTGAGCGTAGGTGTTCAGTACGCTTCGAGTAAAATCGAAAGCGATGTTTCAGACTTAGAGTTAGATAGAACGGGCTATGGTGTGGCGTTGAGCTACGGGTTATCTGAGAAATCTTCAGTATATGGCGGTTATGAAATTAGTGAATATGATGCGAAGTTCACTGATGCCTCTATTGACGAAAGTAATGATGCTACTCTGGCTTACCTTGGCGCAGTGCACAAGTTCAATTCATTTTTCCGTGTTTATGGTGAAGCGGCTTACGCAGACGGCAAGACTGCAGGTTTCACGAACAACAAAAACGATTGGACTGTAGCTGCCGGCGCAACCGCTGACAGCGAAATGAAATATGCCATCGGTGCACGTGTTTACTGGTAATCCCTACCATTAACACGCTTTAACTTCCCTTGCCTTTCAAAGCCTGACGAACGTCAGGCTTTTCTCGTTAATATCACGGTGCTTTTTTTACGAACACAATTCAGTGGGGAAACAGCAGGCAACAAAAAATGGAGGCTTAGCCTCCTTTAAGATATTCTTTGTGTTGAAGAAAGCGGCGTATTATTTGCCTTCTTTTTCCAGACGCGTCAATTCTTTGATCTGACGGCTGATTTCACGACGTTCTTTTGAAATCTCAGCACTTTTGATGATGTGGTCATCAACGCGATCTTCATAGTCGGCTTTCATGTTTTTCACGATTTCTACGATTTCATCGTGCGTCATTTCTGGCTGAATGTAATCAAGCATGTTCTCAAGCAGGGTGACACGCTTTTGGTTATCGCGAATCTTTTTCTCGTTGTCCTGAATTTCCCGCTTCAGTTTGTTCTTACGACGTGAGAATTTCACGATTTCGAATACGTTACTCATAGGTCTATAGCCTTCTATGTGTGATCCTGACGAAATTAAACCACAATGGTAGGTTTGGAAACAGTCTTTTGATCAAGGAAAAGGCAGGAATTTTCATTGGTGGTTTGGGTTTGTAGCACAGGTCAACACATAGCAAATGGAGAAT
>JBELME010000185.1:0-8398 GCA_042096095.1 Enterovibrio sp. | reverse complement strand
CACCCGGTTGAAGGCTACATCAGCCCTGCGCGTTTTATTCCTGTGGCTGAGCGTTCAGGCATGATTGAATTGCTAGGCCGTAATGTCATGCGTGAGGTGTTCCAAACCGTGAGGCGCTGGCAAAATATGCAGGTATTGCCGGGGCGCGTGGCGATAAACCTCTCACCACAGCAGTTCAAAAACCCGAACCTTACCTCGCACATGAAAAAACTGCAGGTCGCGACGCAAACCGATCCATCACTCATTACCTTTGAGCTAACGGAAAGTGCGGTGATGAATGACGGGGAACACGCCATTCAAATGCTCAATGCCATAAAAGATCTCGGCTTTTCCTTGTCGATTGACGATTTTGGTACAGGGTATTCCTCACTGTCTTACTTGGCTAAATTCCCTCTGGATGAATTAAAGATCGACCGCGCATTTATCTGCGACATGGAGACCTTTCCTAAACAGGTTACCTTGATTGAAAACATCATCAATCTTGGTCGCTCGCTAAACATGTCGTTAGTGGCCGAAGGCGTCGAAACCGGCAAGCAGGCCAGCGTGTTAGCCAACCTAAAGTGCGACACCATTCAGGGCTTTCACTTCTATAAGCCCATGCCTCGTGCAGAGTTTGAAGCCATCTTAGTGAGCAATAGAAAAGTCAAAGCAAAAGCGTCATAAGCCACATTGCGTCGGGTTGCGACACGGAAACGTCACCAACTCGACCGCTTTCTTGATGGCTTTCAGAGAGGAAACGCGGCGTATGACGCGTAAACCTGCCTTATATCAATGCCCCGTAAGAAGTGACTCCCTAAAATCGCCTCATTAGGTTCATTAACACAACACGTCATTTTCTTTGACGTGGGGAATTATATGGAATTACTTTGCCCGGCAGGGAATCTACCCGCCTTAAAAACCGCCATCGACAATGGTGCGGACGCCGTTTACATCGGCTTTAAAGATGGCACTAACGCCCGTCATTTCGCTGGACTAAACTTCGACGGCAAGAAACTTCAGAAAGCGGCAAGTTATGTGCACGATCGCAATAAAAAATTGCATGTTGCCCTTAACACGTTTGCACACCCTGACGGCTTTCAGCGTTGGAAAGATGCGGTTGATGCTGCGGTTGATCTGGGCGTTGATGCGCTGATCGTGGCCGATCTGGCCGTGCTGGATTATGCCGCGACCAAGCACCCAGACATGGAAATTCACCTGTCTGTGCAAGCATCAGCCACGAACAGTGCAGCCATTGATTTTTACCGCGATCATTTCAACGTAAAGCGTGTGGTTCTGCCTCGCGTATTGTCGATGCATCAAGTAAAGCAGCTATCTCGCACGACGGATGTCGACCTCGAAGTCTTTGCGTTCGGCAGCCTTTGCATCATGTCTGAGGGACGTTGTTACTTGTCGTCGTACCTCACAGGGGAATCACCGAACACTGTCGGTGCGTGCTCACCTGCAAAATATGTCCGCTGGAAAGAAACCAACGAAGGGCTAGAGTCTCGCTTGAACGAGATTTTGATCGACCGATACAAAACAGGTGAAAACGCCGGCTACCCTACCCTGTGTAAAGGGCGTTTCATCACCGATGGTGAGGCATACCACGCACTGGAAGAACCAACGAGTCTGAATACCCTGTCTATCCTGCCTGAGCTGTTTGAAGCAAACATTGCTTCCGTCAAGATTGAAGGTCGCCAACGCAGCCCAGCGTATGTCGAACAAGTAACACGCACATGGCGACAAGCCATTGATAGCTACAAAGCAAACCCTGAGGGCTACCACGTTCTGCCTCAATGGAATCAATGCTTAGACAGCGTATCTGAAGGGGCACAAACCACCCTTGGCGCATACCACCGAAAATGGCAGTAGGAGCTCACCACCTATGAAATACTCTCTTGGCCCGCTACTGTACTTTTGGCCGAAAAACGACGTTGAAGATTTCTATCATCAAGCCGTCACTAGCCAAGCTGACATTGTTTATCTTGGTGAAACCGTGTGCTCCAAGCGCCGAGAAATGCGCACCAACGATTGGCTTGATTTGGCACGAGAACTCGCGAACAGCGGCAAGCAAGTGGTGCTTTCCACCATGGCTTTGCTCGAAGCGCCGTCTGAAGTCAACATCATGAAAACACTGATCGACAATGGCGAATTCATTGTTGAAGCCAACGATGTGTCAGCCATTCAACTTGCCCACGAAAAAAGTGTTCCTTTTGTCGCAGGCCCCGCGCTCAACTTGTACAACGCACAAGCGCTAAATGTGATGTTGAAAAAAGGCATGATTCGCTGGTGCATGCCCGTTGAATTATCACGCGATTGGCTGCAAAAGGTGCTTACAGAAGCAGAAGTTTTAGGTATTCGAGACAAGTTCGATGTTGAGGTCTTCAGCTACGGACATTTGCCTCTGGCCTATTCGGCGCGCTGTTTCACCGCACGCGCCGAGGATAAACCCAAAGACAAATGCGAAACCTGCTGCATTCGTTACCCACAAGGCATTGAAGTAAAAAGCCAAGAAGGCCAACCCGTCTTCACGTTGAATGGCATTCAGACACAATCAGGCTACTGCTACGATCTGAGTGGCGACCTTGCGTCAATGGAGGGTGTGGTGGATGTCGTTCGTATTAGTCCACAAGGTAAAGACACGCTAGATATCCTTGCTGGCTTCAAATCAGGTCAATCGGATCGCGCGCCGCGTAGCCATCACTGTAACGGCTACTGGCACAGCATCGAAGGCATGGCGACACACGGTTAAATGCATCGAGCGCTAGCAGGTTAACGCTGGTGAACAGTAAACAACAAAAAAGCCGCTTATGCGGCTTTTTTTCTGCATCCAACCCTGACTAAATCATGAGCTGGCCCAACGTTGAATCCATCATCATGAAGAAGGCGCTTGTCTCATCTTCTGCGCGATAAGACCCAGCTCTAACATAGCATAGCGGTGCTCAACAAAATCATACACATTACCGGACATTGCCAGTTTAAACAGCGCCACTGCCGAGCGGTAATCACCGAGGGTTTGGTAGCGCTTCGCTAAATAGAAATACCCTTCGCACAACCTCTGCGCCAGTTGCGTGTTATCTTGTCTTGTACGTGCAATGCTTTCAAGAAACTCACTTTCACTGACATCACGGATATAGAGACGCGCAATCTGCCATCCCCAATCTTGCTTGTCTGATGCCTGATAACGAGAAGCTAAACGCTCTCTTGCAAGCACGTCGCCATCTTTTTCAACTTCAACGAGATACAGCCAAAGTGCGCGATACGCATCTTGAGGATTGTCTTTGTAGTGTTTGAGTAAATCGCGTTCAGCCAGTTCATAACGACCACCGTAATAAAGCGCGATACCACGGTTACGCTCAGCAAATTGATGCGCTTCATCAAGCTCTAACGTGGAATCAAAAGCTTCATACGCAGCATCATAAAGTCCGCTTTGCGTGAAATACACACCCAAGATGTTAAACACATCTGGCTGAGCAGGATTGAATGAAAGAGAACGATTGAAGTCGAGACGCGCAAGGTTACGCAAACCTAAACTGTCGTTAACTAAACCACGCTCATAATAAATCTGCGCTCGGTCTTTTTCACTTAAATCAGAACGCGTGAGGAGCTGATCAATGCGTGCAAGCTTTACTTCTTGCTGCGTGGTAGGTTGCAAAGGCTCAGCCATTGGCAGTAAATGCCAAGGTTGAGAACTGCTGACTGACGACGTCGACGCACACCCTGAAAGCAACAACAATGAGCCCAAAAGCGTGAACGTTAGCCATCTATTTTTTCGCATTCGCACCAATCTCCTACCATTAAAAAAGGGGGCATAGCCCCCTTCTTATACCTTGTTTACGCGTGTGGCGTAAACCTCTATGCCTTACACGAGTGACGTTGTGTGGGCTAAATGCCGTTCAACACCTCCCAGAGGCAGAGTCAGGTTACCTTATGCGTCAGCTTCTGGCTGTGCATCAGACGCTGCAGCTTCGCCTGCTGGCGCTTCTACAGCTTCTTTCATGCTCAGACGAATACGGCCTTGACGGTCGATTTCCAGAACCTTAACTTGCACTTCTTGACCTTGTTCTACGTAGTCAGACACTTTCTCGATGCGCTTATCAGCCACTTGAGAAATGTGTACTAGACCTTCTTTGGTACCGATAACAGACACAAAGCAACCGAAGTCAACGATGCGTGTTACTTTACCTGTGTAGATACGACCAACTTCAACTTCAGCAGTCAGCGCTTCGATACGATCGATAGCTGCTTTTGCTTTGTCGCCGTCAGTTGCAGCGATCTTCACTGTACCGTCGTCTTCGATTTCGATGGTGGTTTCAGTTTCTTCAGTCAGTGCACGGATTACCGCACCGCCTTTACCGATCACATCTTTGATCTTCTCTGGGTTGATCTTGATAGTGTGGATACGTGGCGCGAACTGAGAAATGTCTTCACGAGCAGAACCAATTGCTTCGTCCATCACGGTAAGGATGTGCAGACGCGCACCTTTCGCTTGGTTCAGAGCAATTTCCATGATTTCTTTGGTGATACCTTCGATCTTGATGTCCATCTGCAGTGCAGTCACACCGTCGTCAGTACCCGCTACTTTAAAGTCCATGTCACCAAGGTGGTCTTCGTCACCCAAGATGTCAGAAAGTACAACGAAGTCGTTGTCTTCTTTTACAAGACCCATTGCGATACCCGCAACAGATTTCTTGATTGGAACACCCGCGTCCATCAGCGCAAGAGAGGTACCACATACAGACGCCATAGAAGACGAACCGTTTGATTCAGTGATTTCTGAAACAACACGGATGGTGTATGGGAATTCATCTTGGCTTGGCATGACTGCAGCAATACCACGCTTAGCCAGTTTGCCATGGCCGATTTCACGACGCTTCGGTGAACCAACAAAACCCGTCTCACCTACACAGTATGGAGGGAAGTTGTAGTGCAGTAGGAAGTGGTCAGTACGCTCACCAGTGATTGAATCAATGATTTGCGCATCACGCTTAGTACCCAACGTTGCAGTAACAAGCGCCTGAGTTTCACCGCGAGTGAACAAAGAAGAACCGTGAGTACGTGGAAGTACACCAGTGCGTACGTCTAGCGCACGAACCATGTCTTTTTCACGACCATCGATACGTGGGTTACCTGCAATGATGCGGCCACGAACAACGTTCTTCTCTAGGCTGCCTAGCATGCCTTGGATTTCACGAACGTTTAGGTCTTCGTTTTCTTCGCTCAGTTGTGCAATCACGCTTTGCTTGATGTCGCCAACTTGTGCGTAACGCGCCATTTTCTCAGTGATTTGGTACGCTTCAACGAAACGAGACTCAGCCAGATCAGCAACGCGCGCTTTAAGCTCAGCGTTAACTTCTGGTGCAGACCAATCCCAAGCGGGTGTTGCAACTTCAGCTGCAAACTCGTTGATTGCTTTAATCGCAACTTGTTGTTGGTCGTGACCAAACACAACGGCTTGTAGCATTTGCTCTTCACTTAAACGGTCAGCTTCTGATTCAACCATCAGAACCGCGCCTTCAGTACCTGCAATAACCAGATCCAAACGGCTGCTTTCAAGTTCAGTGTTGCTTGGGTTCAGCACCAACTGATCGTTGATGAAACCAACACGTGCAGCACCGATAGGGCCATTGAACGGAAGGCCAGAAATCGCCAACGCTGCAGAGGTTGCAAGCATTGCTACGATGTCAGGGTTAACGTCTGGGTTTACAGAAACCACAGTAGCGATAACTTGAACTTCGTTTTTGAAACCATCTGGGAACAATGGACGAATTGGACGGTCGATCAGGCGAGACGTTAGCGTTTCACCTTCAGAAGGACGGCCTTCACGCTTGAAGAAACCACCAGGGATTTTACCTGCAGCGTAAGTACGCTCTTGGTAGTTAACAGTCAACGGGAAGAAATCTTGACCTTCAACAGCGTCTTTCTTACCAACAACACTTACGAATACTGAAGTGTCGTCCATGCTAGCCATAACAGCAGCAGTCGCTTGGCGAGCCATAACACCGGTTTCTAGCGTGACGGTGTGGTTGCCATACTGGAATGTTTTTACGATTGGATTCACGAGAAATTCCTTGTTTTATGTGCACTTACTTAGTGCGAGTCACTTTTTGTTCACAGGCTTCACCAATCGCGACTAATGACAACACTCAGCTTTCTTATCCCATTGAAAAATTGGAAATTAGCGGAGCACTCTCAATAGTCGCGACCTGATGGTCGACTTCGTAGACTGCGAAGCCAGTGAAAGCGCCAATATTATATACCCAAACGGACGTAAGTTGCATGTTTCGGCACGAATAACTGGGGTTATGCTCAAGGCTTAAGGTTACAACGCGGAAAGACGGAAACAAAAACAGCCTTGCGTCGATCCTTCACCAGCAACCTTTGACGCTTAAGCCTAGTTAATACTGTATATTGGGCGGGAACAAAAACGAGAAAAGGAGCCATAAAGGCTCCTTTTCGGTATGCGGTACTGATAAGCCAATGGCTTATTAGCGACGCAGACCCAGACGCTTGATCAGGTCAAGGTAACGGTCAGCGTTTTTGCCTTTCAAGTAGTCAAGCAGTTTACGACGACGCGAAACCATGCGCAGTAGACCGCGACGGCTGTGGTGATCACCTTTGTGCTCAGCGAAGTGGCCTTGCAGGTGATTGATAGAAGCAGTCAAAAGCGCTACTTGAACTTCTGGAGAACCAGTGTCGTTAGTGCCTTGTGCGTATTCAGCAACGATTGCTGCTTTAGTTTCTGCATTCAGAGACATAGTCTTTTCCTAAATGTAAAAGGTTATATTTGTGTCAGCCAATCTCTGATTCAGCCAACACCCGAGCGGCGGATTCTACAGCGCTTGCTTCAATAAGGCAATCGATATAGTCCCCGCCGATGACGAATATCCGTCTAAGCAACTTATTGCTGACGGATCTTCACCAAACGCTTTGGTGCGATCATGCCATCGGCATCAATTTCACCCACACCAATAAAGGTGCGCTCTTCACCCATCGTCATACGTGCCTGACCTTCAGACGGCGCGTTCGCGGCCTGAACAGCCTGGCCTTGCAAGACGTAGCTTGCGACAGCAGGTAGAAGGTTAACTTCTTCAAGATCTTGTACGGCAGAATCAAGAGGAAGCAACAGTGGATCAAGGAGTTCACGAGGCTGAATGCCTTGTTCACGCGCTTGCTCAAGCAATTCTTCCAGTTGTTCCAGCGTGACCATTCTCTCAACTGGGTAGTGAGAAACACCGATACGGCGAAGTGCCGTTACGTGTGCACCACAACCTAGCATTTCACCAAGGTCATCGACGATCGTACGAATGTATGTGCCTTTCGAACAGTGCACTTCCATCTCAATTTCATCGCCTTCAAAGCGCAATAGCGAGATTTCGTAGACCGTGATTTTACGTGCTTCGCGCGGTACTTCGATACCCGCACGTGCGTATTCGTAAAGTGGCTTACCTTCGTATTTCAATGCTGAAAACATCGAAGGTACTTGCATGGTTTCACCGCGGAAACCTGCAACAAAACCTTCAAGTTGCTCAAGGTTGACGTTCACGTCACGCGTTTCAACCACTTCACCATCAGAATCTGATGTATTGGTTCGCTCACCCAACTTCGCCACAACACGGTAGCGTTTGTCAGAATCTAACAAAAATTGGGAGAACTTCGTCGCTTCACCAAAGCAGATTGGCAGCATGCCAGTTGCTAAAGGATCCAGTGCGCCGGTGTGACCTGCTTTTTCTGCGAAGAAAATGCGCTTCACTTGCTGCAAAGCACCGTTTGACGTGATGCCACTTGGCTTATCTAGTAGAACAATCCCGTCAACAGGACGTCCTTGACGACGTGGACGGCGGCCCATTATTCGGCCTCTCCATCTTTATCATCTTCAACATGGCGTTCTTCGTCAGACTTAACCGCTTGACTGACCAAGTTGGAAATACGCATACCTTCGGTCAGTGATTGGTCAAAAATGAAAATCACTTCAGGGGTAATGCGAAGACGAATCGCTTTACCAAGCAAAGTACGTACGTACCAAGCTTGTTCGTTCAATGCTTCTAGGCCTTCTTCTGCGGTTTGATCACCCGTGGTCAGGAAGGTCACGTGAACTTTTGCATAAGCAAGGTCACGAGAAACATCAACGCCAGATACCGTCACCATGCCGATACGTGGGTCTTTGATTTCGCGTTGCAGGATCAGAGCAATTTCTTTTTGCACTTGCTGCGATACGCGTTGAGTACGGCTAAATTCTTTGGCCATAACGCTCTTCTCTCATAAGAAATGGGGGGAAAGCGCAAAGCGCTTCCCCCCATGGTGTTTATAAACAACCTGTTACAGGCAGCTATTAATCGATGGTGCGTTTCACTTCAACGATTTCGAATACTTCGATTTGGTCGCCTACGCGAACATCGTTGTAGTTCTTAACGCCGAT
>JBELME010000184.1:0-8476 GCA_042096095.1 Enterovibrio sp. | reverse complement strand
AGGCTAAATTAATCAGCGTATTAACACAGAAGCCTTTATTGTTTTCGTTACACCTCATTCTTTTAAATGTAAATTTCTCAAAAAAAGACTAATAAATACTAATTCTTTATTCATTCTAATTTCTGCTATTTGTGCAATTAGCGTCTTTTCATTGAAAGCACTTTCACGTTTAGCCAAACTTTATGTGACTAAGATGTAAATAAAAAAGTACCAATTGCACGTTTGAGTCATTTTCGGCTTTTTCAGTTACGAAAACGCTTTCACTTGCTTGCGCCACTGAGCGACCCGTTTGCGAGAGAGCTAATCTTGGCCCCCAAGCATGACTGACATTTGCCTCCAACAAAAACGCGTGAATGCACAAACGCAACGCTGCGAATAAATGGTATGGCGCATCAACAACAAACGTCAGACGATTTGTGTGAGCATATGTAAACATTCTCTTTTAGCTATAATTGCAGCCCAACTCACGATCATCGGTGGTTGGGATTTTTTTTGCCCTTTTCTTAGCAACAAAAGCATGAATATCCGCGTTTAGAGATCAACTGTCGTGTTTCGTGAGGGGAAAGAAGAAGTGAAAAACCCACGCAGGGCCAATAAGTAAAAACTGAACATCTTTGAAAAAGGACGGCTTTTTACCTTCAATGTGGTGACCAACGAATTGCAGAATCCAAAGCACAACAAACAGCACAAGTGACAGCGCCAGAATATTCACGTTGGCATGCTCAAGCTGCACGATCAACAGGGTGCAAAACATCGAGAAGGCTGTCATCACAACAAATGCTTTGAGTGACATCATGGCATAGAAACACAGCACAAACGCCAACACGAGGAAATACGGCGCTATGCTCACGCTCGCAATGGACAACGATGGAACAAGCCATAGCAAGCCCGCAACAGAAAAGAAAATCCCTGGGACGGCGACCTTATGAATTTTTTGGTTAGTGGGGTTCTGGTGGCTCTCACCATACTCCTCAAACCATTGATCTAACGATTTCATTTGCCACGCTCCTTGTCATCGTTCTTGTCTTCATACTGCCCGATTCAGGCCATGATTTGAAATACAATATCTCGAACGACCGGTATGACCGGTATGACCGACAACACTAATAGCAGTGACATGCTGTAGTTAAACACCTTTCTTCTCGCCCATGATGTAAGCACTTTTTTCAGCATTGAGCCGAATAACAGCCATACGCCAACACTGGGAAATGACACAAAAAAGAAGGTTGTCGCGATGATGGCGTTTTGTGTATAGAAGCCCTCTCCGACGGAGGTAAAAGCAGCAATGGCTCCCGTGGCAACCACCCACGCTTTCGCATTGACCCACTGAAATAACGCCCCTTTTAGAAAAGTAAGTGGTGTTGCCTGTTCGTCCGTTGGATCGGACATTTCTCCGGCGCGCGCGATCAAGTAAGCCAAATACAGAAGATACGCTGTACCTATGCATTTGATGATCATATGAAGCTCAGGAAAGCGCTGGAAAAGCTGGCCGAATCCCGGCCCCACCAGCAAAAGCATGATGGTGAAGCCAACACAAATCCCCAAAAGCAAAGGTACACTCTTACGAACGCCAAAATTAACCCCAGAAGACATCAATAAGAGGTTATTTGGCCCAGGAGTAGCAGAAGCGGAAATGGCAAAAAGCGTAACAGCGAAAAGATACTCCACAGTGCAAGCTCCTTTATCAGACTGCGCGAACGACGCAGCCGTTATTGCGTTTCAGGCGATTTACGTTCAGCTCGATAAAGACCATAAACAGCATGGTCGACGATGCGATCATCCAGCTTTTCCGCCTGTCGGATGACGCCTTCCAATGTGAAGCCCAATCTTTCACATACCGCGCGACTGGCTGTATTTTCTGTCGCAGCAGATATTTCCACTTTGTCCATATCAAGCGTTTCAAAAGCTATGCGAACAAGTGCCATCACGCAGCGCGAAACAATGCCTTTTCCTTGCTGGCTTTGGCAAATCCAATAGCCGATTTCCACTTTCTTTAGGTCATGAGAAATCGTATTGAAACTGATGTTTCCCACCACCTCTCCTTGATAGAGCATCGCGCAGGTTAACGATTTCCCGTCAGCGTAATCATGAAGCGAGCGTCGGACAAACCCGTCAAAAAAGGCAACACCATCGGCATGTGGTGGCCATGCTAACCATTTTGCCAAATACTCCCTGTCGCGACTGACAATGTCGAAATAGTCATGAGCGAAGGAAGGTTGAACAAGCGCGAGTGAAATGTCTTCATCGATAACAGTGGTAAACATAACGTTAATCCTTTACGCCTTTAAAGCTGAGTCCATCACACTCAAACGGGATGCACATAATTCGATATTTCTATCAAATTGCAATCAAGGTCGCGAAAGTACAATGATTCAAGCGCGCCTTGCGCCCCTGTGCGCAGCACTGGCCCTTCTTCAATGGCGACACCCTCGCGGCGAAAGTGTTGAGCCGCCTCGCTCAGCGGGGTGGACAAGATGAAGCATAAGTCAGCACTTCCTGATTGAACATGGCGCGCATGGGGCAGGAACTCCGCGCCCTTTTGATGCAGGTTTATCTTTTGGTAGCCAACGTTCTGATGACCAAAGCTAAGCGCCGTTCGGCCATCACCAAAAGTAACGATGTTCATGCCAAGCACACGATGATAGAAATCCGCAGAGGCGTTAATATCCGCAACAGTAAGCACTAAATGGTCGAGATGACTGACTTTCACATGGCCTCCAATAAATGATGTGGCGATCGCTTTCTTAAACGCGTCGAGAAGCCATTGGGTGTTCAGGCGTTAGCTGCAGAAGATCCCAGCGATTACCATAGAGATCTTCAAACACGGTCACCGTGCCATAATCCGCCTCCATAGGCTCGCGGATAAAATGCACGCCCTCTTCACGCATTCGGTTGTAGTCGCGCCAGAAATCATCCGTAGAAAGAAATAGGAACACACGGCCACCCGCTTGATTACCGACGAAGGTGCTTTGTTCCTCGTTAGAAGCCCTCGCAAGCAACAGTGTCATGCCATTCGAACCCGGTGGAGAAATGACGACCCAACGCTTATCCTGTTCTGGCTGGTAAGTATCTTCCACCACCTCAAACTTCAACTTATTGACGTAAAACTCGAGTGCCTCGTCGTAGTCTCTAACCACAATCGCGACGTGGATCAGCGCTTGTTTCATGCTATTCCTCTCATTATCCTTTTTCACTCAAATTAAAATACGTTCTTTTTAACGATTTAATTGTGATAAATTATCTTATAAATAAGAATATAAAACTATTTGCACTTAAACGTAATAATTGCGCTAAATCAATTTAATTGTAGAAGTTTACATCTAATAAAAACTTAAAACCCATCGAGCATGAAATAAAAATAACATTTACTTTTAACGACTTACTTTGCATTTCTAAAAGACACAATAACTTTCATTGTTTTTTTCTATTATCACCATCGAAATAATCCCTTTCATAAATTGTTGCAACACTATCTATACTCATTTTAATGACAAACATTCTAGACACAACAATAGGAGGTGCTTTTTACAGGCAAAGTAAAATGACACATTAAGTGGTTACTTATTTAGCATTATTTATATCGTCAACATTCCGCATGATTGACCTAGGCCTCTTTTTGCACAAAAAAAGACAAGGTGAACTGAATGAAAGTTGAGCGTTCTTCCGGTGTAAATATCACTCTTAACCCAAGTAAATACTGAGATTTTTTAAAGTCACATTCACTGTGTCAGCGTTTTGTCATTTTCGCTGAAATACCGAGCAAAGAGACGTTAACGCCTTAAATTAAATAATAGACGTGTTTTTATTTTAAAAATAACGCGCGGATTACTGTATCTGCACACACATATACATGGAAGAGGATAGTAACATGTTTAAAAAGACCCTTATTTCGGTCGTCTTGTCTGGTCTATTGGTTTCATCACCAACATTCGCGCAAGGCGAACCAAAATCAAACCAGTTCTGGTGGCCTGACCAACTCAATCTTGCACCCCTTCGTGATCACGGCCAAGAATCAAACCCGCTTGGCGAAGACTTTGACTACGCTGCTGCATTCGAAACGCTCGATCTGAACGCCATTAAAAAAGACATTTCCGTTGTACTCACTGAATCCCAACCTTGGTGGCCTGCAGACTACGGCCATTACGGCCCCTTCTTCATCCGCATGGCATGGCATGCAGCAGGGACGTATCGCGTGTCTGATGGTCGTGGCGGTGCTGGCGGTGGTCAACAACGTTTTGACCCGCTCAATAGCTGGCCTGATAACGGCAACCTCGATAAAGCGCGCCGCTTACTGTGGCCTGTGAAGCAAAAATACGGTGAAAGCCTTTCGTGGGCTGACTTGATGGCACTAACAGGCAACGTTGCCCTTGAATCAATGGGCTTTAAAACCTTCGGATTTGCCGGTGGTCGTGAAGATGATTGGGAACCTGATCTGGTTTACTGGGGCCCAGAAGAAGAAATGCTCGCCGATGAACGTCGCGATGAAAACGGCAAGTTGAAAGAAGGCCTTGCAGCGGTTCAGATGGGCCTTATCTACGTCAACCCAGAAGGACCAGCCGGTGTGCCTGATCCACTTCTAGCCGCGAAAGACATTCGTCATTCATTTGGTCGTATGGCAATGAACGATGAAGAAATTGTCGCGCTGATCGCAGGCGGACACACCTTTGGTAAGGCACACGGTGCGCACAAGCCAGAAGAATGTCTAGGTGAAGCGCCGGCGGGTGCACCCGTTGAAGAACAGGGGTTCGGCTGGAAAAACAAATGTGGCACGGGCAAAGGTGCTGATGCCATTACCAGTGGCCTTGAAGGCGCATGGACAGTCACGCCAACGCAATGGACGACCAATTACCTTGATAACCTCTTCGGCTTCAACTGGGTGCTGACAGAAAGCCCTGCTGGCGCGAAACAATGGATCCCAGATTCAAAAGCAGCAGCACAGCTTGTGCCTGATGCGCACGATCCTACCAAGCGCCATGCACCGATCATGTTCACCACCGACATTGCAATAAAAGAAGACCCGCAATTCCGCGCAATAGCTGAAAGCTTCCGTGAGGACCCTGCAAACTTTGAGCTCGCATTTGCCAAAGCGTGGTTCAAACTCAATCATCGCGATCTCGGCCCACGTGCACGTTACATCGGCGCTGAAATCCCAGAAGAAATTCTGGTATGGCAAGACCCCGTGCCTGCGGTTGATCACCCGCTCATCACGGACAAGCAAGCTGACGAAATCAAAGCCGATATTCTGGCATCGGGTTTGAGCGTCCCGGAGTTGGTGAAAACAGCATGGGCATCAGCAGCGAGCTACCGCGGCACTGACATGCGTGGTGGTGCAAACGGCGCGCGCTTGCAGCTTGAACCTCAAAAAGATTGGGCGGTTAACAATCCGAAAGAGACGCAAAAAGTACTGAAAGCACTCACTAAGATTCAGAAAGACTTCAACAAGCAAGGGGGCGGCACACAAGTGTCTCTGGCTGATGTGATTGTGCTGGCAGGCGCTGCAGGCGTTGAGAAAGCGGCAAAAGACGCAGGGCTGAAAGCGGATGTTCCGTTTAACCCAGGCCGCACTGACGCCACACAAGCAATGACGGACGTCGAATCGTTCGCCGTGCTTGAACCCACGGCGGACGGTTTCAGAAACTACTTTGATGCGTCGAAAAACTACCGTTCACCAGCCGAAGCATTGGTTGAACGCGCTGACTTGCTTACCCTCACGGTGCCTGAAATGACGGTACTTGTCGGCGGTATGCGTGCAATGAACGCGAACAGCGATGGCTCGTCCAACGGTGTGTTTACGGACAAACCAGGCACCCTAAGCAACGATTACTTCCTGAACTTGCTTGATATGTCCACCCAGTGGTCAAAATCGTCAGACATGGAAGGCATCTATGTCGGTACAGACCGTGCTTCTGGTGATAAGAAATGGACGGCAACGCCAGTCGATTTGATTTTCGGTTCAAATGCAGAGCTTCGCTCAATCTCGGAAGTGTATGCATCAAACGGTTCTGAGCAGAAGTTTGTGGATGATTTTGTCGCAGCATGGGCAAAAGTCATGAACAACGATCGCTTTGACCTGAAGTGATACCGCGATAAAGCCTAGCAAACGTTAGATCGTTATCTCTCTATACAAAGGGCTCGCACCACACTGGTCGGGCTCCTTTTTTGCTAACTTTTTACCCATTTCAGTACTAAGCAAAACACAACAAGGTTATTCAACACTTTCACAAGGATATTCAAGCAAGATAAGACCTAAAGAGGAAACGAATCATAAGCAGCCAGCTACACCAATGGTGCAAATCTAATCCTGTGCTGAAGGTTAATAGGCATTTTCTACACGTGGCGACCTCTAGAAAAAGGGGCTTATTCATCCTGTCGTACGACGAATAGATTTTGCGTAATACCCGCATGACAAACGCCGAAAGCTGTCCCTCCGAAAACCCAAAGCTGTCTCTCGTTTGCAAATATAACTTCTGGCTTAATGATTCAATGACTCCCTAAAGATTGAAATGACATTGATATAAGCGCCCGCAGATAGAGGAAATGGTATTTATCACAGAGTCATTGATGTCTTTTGTCGATGGCATACTCATCCCCTATTAAACACCGGCCTGCCTAAATCTTTGCGTTTTAAATGACAAACTTAGGCTAATCGAAAAATGAATGACAGTGATCTCAACAACGCAATCCACACTCCTTTTTCCATCTCTGTTCCTGATGATGTATTAGCACACATCAAACAACGCGTTGCCTCCTACCCCTGGCATGAAATGCCCGACGACGGAGGATGGAATTACGGTACCAACATGGGCTATATGAGAGAACTTTGTGATTACTGGGTAAATACATTTGATTGGCGTAAACAAGAAGCGAAATTGAATGAATATCCTCAATTTACGGTTCCTATTGATGGCATCAATATGCATTACATCATAGAGAAAGGCAGCGGTTCTCATCCAATGCCACTGCTTTTGAGCCACGGTTGGCCAGGTTCTGTGGCTGAGTTTTCCAAGTTAATTGAACCTTTAGCTCACCCAGAGTGCTTCGGCGGAAACATTGAAGATGCTTTTGACGTTGTGGTGCCATCATTGCCCGGTTTCGGATTTTCTGGTCGCCCTCCTCGTCCCTATGGACCACGAAAAATTGCTTCTTTACTCAACTCGTTAATGACAGACAAACTAAACTTCGATGGTTACCTTGCACAAGGCGGAGATTGGGTAGGCACAATTTCGGCCTGGATTGGCTACGACCATGCACCCGCTTGCCGCGCCATCCACATCAATATTCTCACCCTGCGCCACCCAGAAGGCCCCCAAAATCATCATGAACAATGTTGGGCTGAAAAATTTGAGCAAGACCAAATTATGGAAAATGGGTATCGCACGCTCCAAGCAACGCGTCCTCAAACATTAAGCTACGCCATGATGGATAGCCCCGTTGGCGTAGCCGCCTGGATCATAGAGAAATTTTACTCCTGGTCTGACACGGACGGTGACGATATTGAATCGGCGCACAGTAAGGATGAACTGCTCACCAACATCATGATCTATATCGTGACACGGACGTTCAATACCGCTTCTTGGATTTACTATGGCCGCCGAGAAGAAGGAGGCCGTACCTTCTCGACCAATGGCACACGTGCAGAACTACCCACAGCCTGTGCACTGTTCCCTGCTGAGATGTCAGCCTGGCCACCACGCACTTATGTCGATCGCATGTTTAATATTCAGCGTTGGACCAAAATGCCCAGAGGCGGCCATTTCCCGGCCATGGAAGAACCTGAGTTACTGATTGAAGATATACGGGCATTTGCTCGCCAGCTTCGACAGGACAATGCAAAAGAATGACTGTTCGAAGGCTAAATCAACATGAGCGATTTAGCCTTCGTTGGTTCACCTCTATTAAGAAGCAGTCTTGTAATTCGAATGAGGAAAAGAAAATGTCTCTTACCTATGATCACTACAAAGCAATGAGCGACACCCTATCACCGAATGGCCAAGCCTTCATTGATGGTTCTTTTTGCGACGCTGTCGACGGCTCAACATTTACCACTATCAACCCTGCAACGGGCGAGACGCTTGGCCATGTAGCTCACTGTAAAGCCGCGGATGTTAATCGCGCCGTCGACGCTGCACGTCGAAGTTTTAATGACGGCGTATGGTCTCGCGCAGAACCGAGTGTTCGAAAAGAAATACTGCTTAAACTCGCAGGCCTTGTGGCTGAACATCATCAAGAGCTAGCAGTACTGGAGAGCATGGATACAGGAAAGACCATGACAGATTGCCTGCATGAAATAGGCACGGAAGCCCCAAAGTTCTTTCAATGGTATGCAGAACTTGCAGATAAGATTTTCGGTAAGGTCGCGCCCTCAGCAGAAGACGCACTGGCATTGATCGTTCGAGAGCCCGTTGGTGTTGTTGGCGCAGTTGTACCATGGAATTTCCCCATGCTCATGGCGGTATGGAAAACGGCACCAGCGTTA
>JBELME010000183.1:0-8483 GCA_042096095.1 Enterovibrio sp. | reverse complement strand
GGGTATCAGCGCTGCAGCCGACTGTATTCTGCCCAATACGGATTTAGATGTGATCATTTATGCCTGTACGTCGGGTACGGTGGCGATTGGTAATGATCGTGTCACGGAGCTTGTGCATCAAACGCGCCCAAATGTCGCTGTGACCAATCCAGTGACTGCCGCATTAAATGCATTCGATGTCTTGGGGGCGAAAAAGCTATCCATATTGACGCCCTACACTGACGCCGTTAATCGCGAGATAGCAGCCATGTTTTTGGAGCAAGGTTATGATGTCTTGAATATTGCAGGCTTTGACTTTGAAGATGACACCGCCATGACGTATATCTCGCCGGAAGATATCGCGCAGGCCGCCATTTCGTGCTGCGACCCGGAGGCTGATTTGCTCTTTATTTCATGTACGGCTTTACGAGCCACCAGTGTGTTGAAGCGCGTTGAGCTGGCACTTGATAAGTCTGTGGTGAGCAGTAATCAGGCGTTGGTATGGCATTCTCTGCGTCTACTGGAATACCCAAGACCGATTGAAGGTTTTGGCGTGCTGCTAGAGCAGCATCTCGCGCAATAGCGCATCTGTTTCTATTGTCTGAAATAAGGATGTTTTTTTAATGACGGAATACGGAGCGCAGACAATGTCATCGCCTTCTTCGATCTCACCATCTTCTATGCCTTTGTCGCAGCAATTGATTGCGGACATGACGACATGGCGTCAGCACCTGCATCAATTTCCAGAATGCGGGTTTGATGTAAACCTCACCGCGGATTTCATTGCTGAAAAATTAGAAAGCTTTGGCATTCACGTCGAGCGAAATATCGGCAAGACTGGGCTGGTAGGTATCCTTAAATGTGGTAACAGTGATGCCAGCATCGGGTTGCGTGCAGACATGGATGCGCTGCATGTTCATGAGCAAAACACGTTCGCGCACTGCTCAAAACACGACGGAAAAATGCATGCCTGTGGGCATGATGGGCACTCTGCCATGTTGCTCGGCGCGGCGAGTTATCTCGCGCAAAACCCGCAGTTCAACGGCACAGTGTATTTCATTTTTCAACCTGACGAAGAGCATGGCTGTGGGGCGCAAGCCATGATTGATGATGGCCTGTTTACGCGCTTTTCGATTGATGAAGTGTACGGCATTCATAATTTCCCCGGTCTTGCGGAAGGCGAACTCATGGTGCGCCCTGGCTCATTAATGGCAAGCGAGAGCGGCTTTGAAATCACCATTAAAGGAGTGGGCGGCCACGCTGCATTGCCGCATCAAGGCATCGACCCCATGGTGGTGGGTGCGCAAGTGATTCTGGGGTTGCAAACCATTGTGTCGCGAAACCTCAGTGCTATTAGCGACACCGCCGTTGTGTCGGCGACCGAATTTGTCACTGATGGCACTGTTAATGTTATTCCCACCCAAGTGACCATCAAGGGCGATTGCCGATGTTTTACGGAAGCAACATTGGCCCGCATTGAAGAGAGCATGGCGCGGATTGTGTCGGGCATTTGTCAAGCCGCAGGCGCAAGCCATTCTTTTACGTTCACCAATACGTTTTACCCCACGGTGAACGCGAAAGAACAAACTGTGTACGCCGTTGAAGCGGCGAGAAAAGTACTGGGTACTGACAAGGTCAACGCGGAGTGTGAACCGCTGACCATCTCGGAGGATTTTTCAAGCATGCTGCGTGTTAAGCCTGGCTGCTATGTGTTGTTGGGCAATGGCGTTGATTCTGTCGGCGGCTGTGCACTGCATAACCCTAAGTATGATTTCAACGACCGTATCCTTCCCCTAGGTGCGCGTTATTGGATCCAACTGGTCAACGATCGTTTGAGTACTGCCATGGTCGATTGAATCAGTCCCATGCTGCGAGAAATCGCAGCCATTAGCTAACCACCTACATCACGATGTCTTCAAGTGACATGTCTCCAAGTGGCCCCTTCCACTTGGATGCATCAGTGCGGCGAAAATTCGGTGAAGGTGATTCTTGGATAGCGAAAAAGAAGGAAGAAAGGATGAAGCGATTTGGCATAGCACTACTGAGTTTAGGCATGATATTCAGTGCCCACGCTGAGACATGGAAGTTTGCCTCAGAGGAAGACAAAACCGATGTGCAGGACATTTATGCACAGAAGTTTGCAGAGGTGATAAAGAAGGAATCGGACGGCGATATTCGTGTTCGTATTTATTATTACGGTCAACTGGGCACTGAAAATGACATCGTTGAGCTTGCAGCGAAAGGCACCATTCAGTTTGTGTCCGTCGGCTCGGGGCACTTGGGTTCATACGTACCTGAAGTGCAAGCGGTAAGCTTGCCTTACGTGTTGGGTACGGAGGAAGAAGTGACGCACAAGGTACTCACGACAAGCCCGACGATCTACAACGAACTCGCACCGAAATTTGAGAGTGTGAACCTGAAACTGCTTTCCATGATGTCTGAAGGTGAAATGGTCTGGGGCGCAAACAAAGCGGTGCGTTCACCAGAAGATTTTGCCGACCAGAAGATCCGCACGTTTACATCAACTATCCCTGTCGAAACCTACAAAACGTTTGGTGCCACACCAACACCTTTGTCATGGGGTGAGGTTTACGGTTCGCTCCAGCTCAAAACCATCGATGGCATGGTGAACCCGATTTACTTTATCTACAACGCCAAGTGGCATGAGGTGCAGGACTTTTTGATGTTCCCAGGCCAGCAACCTTATGTGAGCACGGTATCGACGAACAGTAAGTGGTTCAGTGAGTTGTCTGAAGAGAAACAAGCTATGATCCGAAAAGCGATCAAAGCGGCAGACAAAGCGGCGTATGACTACCAAATCCGCATTAACAGCGAAAACATGGAGAAGATCCTCAAAGAACGCCCTGAAATGCAAGTGGTGGTGTTAACGGAAGAAGAGCGTAGCCGTTTCAAAGCGCTAAGTGAAAACCTCCATGGCACTTACTACGATGTGGTCGCGAATGCGTATCCAGATGATCAAAAAGCAGCAGCACGTGAAGGCGCGCAAAACATCCTTCAAAGCCTACTGAGTGAAGTTGACGCGGCGTCAGGCGGGAAATAACCGCAGGCCTTTGTCTTCGTTAATGCGTCGGACATTCCAGTGTGGAGGTTCGCGCATTTACCTGTTAAGTCAATAACATCAAACGCGGTCGGCAATCGGCCAAACACAGCTTTTTGAGAATGGCTGGGAGTATTGCCGATACGCGTGTAGGACGTGTTATGAAAAACTTGTTGAAGAAGATCAGCATCATGACGGAGAAGCTAGAGCGCTTTCTGATCATGGCCGGCATACTGGTGATGATGGCAAATTCGACGGCGAATGCCATTGGTCGCTACGCGTTTAACAAAAGCATCTTCTTCTCTGAAGAGCTAAATCAGTTCCTCATCGTCGGCGTCACCTTTGTTGGGTTTGCGTACGCGGTGCGAAAAGGACGAAATATTCGTATGACCGCGGTTTACGATTCGTTAAGTCAGCGCGTCAAGAAAATCCTGACCACGGTGATTGCACTCACTACCTCACTGCTGTTGTTTTATCTCGCCTATTTGTCGGTGTTCTATGTGTTAGAGCTCAAGAGCATCAACCGGTTAAGTCCTGCGCTGCAAATGCCGGTTTACTACATCTACGCCATTATCCCTGTTGGTTTTGCCATGGCGGGATTGCAGTACGCCATGAGCTTTGTGATGAACTTGCTCCACAAGGAAATCTATGTGTCTTTTGATGTCACGGAAGACAAAGCTGACAAAGGGAGCGCACTCTAATGAGCGATATGATGCAGTTTTTTGGCGACATTATTGCCGGTGAACTCGATATTTACGTGATCACGTTTACCCTAGTTTCAGTGATGATTGTCCTGCTCTTTCTGAGCTTTCCCATGGTTGTACCCCTCGCTGTTGGTGCATTAATTGGCTTGATTCATTTTTCGCAAGTTGACCCTGAAGTGCTGATTCAGCAAATGGTCACGGGCATTTCACCCAATGCGTTGATTGCGGTGCCCATGTTTATTTTGGCCGCGGACATCATGACGCGCGGTCACACAGCCCATAATCTATTAGGTTTGATCCAAGCGTTTGTCGGGCACCTGCGCGGCGGTTTGCCAATCACGACCTGTATCAGTTGTACTCTGTTTGGTTCTGTCTCTGGTTCGACACAGGCGACGGTAGTGTCGGTGGGGCAGATCATGCGCCCTAAGCTGCTACAAGCGGGCTACAAAGACAGTTTTGTGATGGCGTTGATCATCAATGCCAGTGATATTGCGTTTCTTATTCCGCCAAGCATTGGCTTGATTTTGTATGGCACCTTAGCCAATGCCAGTGTGGGCGAGTTGTTCATTGCAGGGATTGGCCCTGGCATCGTGTTAACGGGCTTTTTCGCGATTTATAGTTACCTCTACAGCGCCAAACATGCGGATTCCATCAGTTTGGTGGAAGAAACCAATACTGCTGAAAAGATAGCAGCCATCAAAAAAGCCATTTTACCTTTGGGCTTTCCTGCGCTCATCATCGGTGGCATTTATTCGGGTATTGTGACGCCCACCGAGGCGGCATCCTTTGCGGTGCTTTACGCCATTATTGTCGAATGTATTTTTTATCGAACCTTGGGCGTAAAAGACATTTGTGATGCGGCATTGAGCACAGGTTTGATCACTGCGGTGGTGTTTGTGTTAGTGGGTGTCGGACAGGCGTTTTCCTGGTACATCTCGTTTGAGCAAATCCCACAAGACTTGCTTGCCCCGCTGGATTTGAGCAGTGCGTCACCTGAGTACATTTTATTTGTTATTGCGTTGGCGTTTTTCGTCGGCTGCATGTTTGTCGATTCGCTGGTCGTGTTGTTGATTTTAACGCCTATCTTTATGCCTATCGTCAATGCCGCAGGGCTGGATCCCATACTTGTAGGGGTATTGATCACCCTTCAGATGGCGATCGGTTCGGCGACGCCACCCTTTGGTTGTGACATTTTCACGGCAATCGCGATTTTTGAGCGTCCATATCTGGAGGTGATTCGCGGGACATTGCCGTTCTTTTTAATTCTTTTACTTATGTCTGCATTGTTGATTTTCTTCCCGAGTATCGCGTTGTTGCCAAGAGACATATTGTTCAGCTAGACCATACTTAATGACGTATCAATACAAGGATAGGGACATGCCAACATCGCCCTTAGTGGCGCCGCTTCGCGGCTTTGCATTGGTTGAATACGAAAATAGAACACTGCAATTGCAGATGCGCATGTGCGAACAGCAAATCGATGCGGCATTCTTCACAACGGAAGCTGAGTTTCGATATTTCAGTGGCTTCAAATCCCAGTTTTGGCAGAGCCCAACGCGCCCTTGGTTTTTGGTGGTGCCCGCAGAAGGGAAGCCGATTGCGGTGGTGCCAGAGATCGGCGTGTCGGGTTTCGATCAAACTTGGATTGATGATGTTAGAAGTTGGCCTTCGCCACAGCCGGAAGATGACGGTGTCTCTTTGTTGGCGACAACTTTGGCTGAAGTCAGCAGTCGCTATCACCGCGTGGGTGCCATGTTAGGACCTGAAACGCATCTTCGTATGCCTGCACAGAACTTCGCTGCGTTGCAGCAGGCTTTGATGCATCATGAACTTGTCGATGTGTCCACCTATATGCGAGACATTCGAAGCGTTAAATCGTTGGCTGAAATTGAAAAAATTCGGTTTTCTTGCGGTGTGGCTGCGTCGGGTTTTGAGTTCCTTCGTGGGCATCTTGCTGTTGGCATGACAGAGCGAGAAGCGTGCAAAGCCATGCACCTTGAAATGTTGCGTTTGGGGGCTGACAGTTGCCCGTATTTGATCTCTGCCTCGGGGAAGAGCGGGTATGACAACATCATCATGGGTCCGACGGATCGTGAACTGAATGACGGTGATGTATTGATCATCGACACGGGCGCGAATTTTGACGGCTATTTCTGCGACTTTGACAGGAACTTTGGGTTTGGAGAGATAGATCCTGATACCCTCCGCGCATATGACACCGTCTATGCCGCCACAGAAGCAGGACTAAACATTGCAGCGCCGGGACGCACCACGGGGGATGTGTGGCAAGCCATGTGGACAGAGCTCGAAAGGGGAGGCGCATTGAGCAACAACGTTGGCCGAATGGGGCATGGGCTGGGTATGCAGCTTACCGAGTGGCCGTCGCATGTGCCGAATGGCGATGTAGAACTGAAACCCGGTATGGTGCTGACGCTGGAGCCCGGAATGGCGTTTGCGCCCAACAAAATGATGGTGCATGAAGACAACATTGTTATCACCGAAACAGGCTGCGAATTGCTGCATGACAGAACGTGGCAAAGCATGCCGATTATTTGAAGCATTACGCAGATAACGACGAGCTTTTTGCTGGCCGCGCAAAACGTTCAGTGTGGGCCGAGCATGTCAAAACGCGTTACCAGAGGTCAGAAAAGAAAAAAGCAACAGGTGTAAGCCTGTTGCTTTTTCTCTTTGAGCGTTTTTACAAAGTGTCTACTGACGAATATTAGTTCACGAAGAATGGATCATTCTGTGTGTTGACATCGATACCGTGCTCGGTGACATGCTCGGCATCTGTCCAGACAGTGATGTGCGCATTACTGTTGTAATCATGTTTGAATACATAGGCTTGAAGTGAATCAACTTGTTCGCCAGTAAGTGCAAGTTGTTGAATCATTTCAGGAGAGATGTTCGCATTAATCTCTCCATCTGCATCAAAGGTCCAATCGTCACCATTGAAATTCAATGTGTCGTCACCGTCGCCGAAGTAGGCAATAAAGCCATCCCAGTTGCCAAGATTCATGTCGTCCGACTGGGCATAAATAGCGCTCTCGTTAATGGTCGCTGATTGGTTGCCTTCATCGCCGAGTATTGCTTCTACGCCTGAAATGACGTTGCCCGTCACGCCAGAAATGTCTTGATAGGCATCGCCCATAAAATCAGCTTCTACATCACCTGATATTTCAAGTACGTCAAAGCCTGATGAGGCATTGTAAATATTGGCGTTGATGACGCGGCCATTTGCGAGTTCGCGTGTTGCGCCAATGAAATCATCTTGATCAAAGATCAGTGTTTCAGTGCCATTGCCACCAATGTAGATGTCTGCGCCCGTTTGACCATCTAAAAGGTTTTGGTCGCCGTGGCCCGACCTCAATACATCGTTACCTGAACCACCTAATAAGGTGTTATTGCCAGCACTTCCGTAAAGCAAATCGTCACCTGCACCGCCATCTAAGAGGTCATTACCTGCTTTACCGTGGAGAATGTCGTTACCGTCTTCTCCGTACAGTGCGTCATCACCCTCTCCACCGCGCATGTCATCGTTGCCTTCACCGCCGCGAAGCGTGTCGTTACCTCTACCGCCGAAAATTCGGTCATTACCTTGAGCACCCAGAACGAGGTCATTGCCATTGTCGCCAAAAAGGAGATCCGCGCCATTGCCGCCATTTAAGACATCATCACCGGCATCACCATGGAGATCATCGTTGCCATTGCCACCATAGAGAGTATCTCTGTCGTCACCGCCATAGAGGGTGTCATTGCCATTACCACCAAAGATGGTGTCGTTGTCGGTCATCGAAATTTCTTGTTCAAAGGAAACAGAGGTTTCAATAACAAGGTCGTTCCAATCGTGACTAATAGGCGAAGATGCCGCAGTTGAATCTTCCCAATGAGAGACGCCGTCAATAATTCGCTCAGCCTCGAAATCCCAGCCGTTGAGTGAGGGGTCAGAAAATGAGGGTCTGTCATTGGGTGCCCAGCCGTTTTCGACACGGTGGGGTTGTTGAACGAGCGCTGTGTTGTTTTCTCGAAGGGTAATATCAACCTCGCCTTCGACGAACCCCAAGTTGTGGCCTGCGAAAACGATAAAAAATCCTAATTGTGCGCCGCCGAGTGTATCTACCTCAATATTCCATTCGTTTACATTTTCTGAGGCAGGTTGGTTAGCCAAATGTTTGTAAGAATCGTCAACAATAACCGCACTTAAAATCTCGCCATTATCGCCTAAGATGTAGTAGCCAAGGCTATTGTTAAACCCAGCATTTTCGCCAAGCATTTTCAAATCGATATTCACTGAATCTTGGCCGCTAATATCGAAATTATTGTTCTCATTTCGCTCAGCGATAATCGTTTCAGTTCTGATTCCTGTTTGCCCGCCATAAATGACATCATCGCCATCACCACCTGAAAGTCTATCGTCTCCCTCGAATCCATAAATGGTGTCATTGGAGTTTGAACCAGTGAGACGGTCTACGTTTGATGTTCCATTAATAATTGGCATATTCAATCCATTGAATTGGTAATGATCTCAGATATTGAGTGTCGGTCTTAGTAAGGACCCTTAAGGGACAATGTTCATAGCGATGTGGTTACTATAAGGGGTATTTTCTATGTATGTATTCATGCGTGAATGAATACATACTCATTTAGTGCTTTTACTCGAATTGTTTTAATGATCTAGACTGGTAAAAGTATTGATTTGTTTATTGGTAAATAATGAATTAAATAATATTCATATACTTATA
>JBELME010000182.1:0-8490 GCA_042096095.1 Enterovibrio sp. | reverse complement strand
ATCTGGGGCGCAGATCACCTTCCCATTCACTCCATCCTGTTGGCGCATGCTGGTGGTACATGTGCGTTGCAGGACCAAAAAATCCTTCTTTTCCGCACTCTCGCTCAAACGTGCCTTCTGGCAAGTCACAATGTGCTTGATGAGAAGTCACGCCTTCTTTGAGAGGAAATGAAAACCACTTTCGCATGCGTCCTCCTGATACTGCTGCGATGAAACATTGCCATATAGTTTCATTTGAAACTATAATCAGCATAGTGCGAATTTTGAACAATTGGCAAGGGCTGTAGAGCAATTTTTTGGGGCAACAGTGGATAAGTGATCGCAATGAAGAAGGGAGAAATGAACATGGGCGTATCGCAACCTTTTCTATTGGATGACTTTTTACCGTACAAGTTGGTGAAGACGGCATCGCATGTCGCGGATGCGCTTTCGCATATCTATGAGAAGGAATTTGGGATCACACGACCGGAATGGCGAATTCTGGCATCTTTGGGGGCGCGAGATGGCATCAAAGCCAAGGCACTAGCGGTTGAAACGAGTCTGGATAAAGTCAAAGTCTCTCGCACGCTCGTGGGGTTGGAGAAGCGGGAGTTAGTGTGTAAGACGCGAGATGAGCGAGATCAGCGTGCTGCGTACCTTCATCTAACAGAAAAAGGCCGCGCGCTATACGACAAAGTCGTGCCTAGGGCGAAGGCATGGGAAAAAGAGTTACTCGCGGAACTATCGCCAGAACATTATCAAACGTTTCTGGCGATGTTGGATAGCTTGTCAGCCAAAACGCAACGAAGCGAAGATAACGTCATCCGTGAACCTTGAAGTGGCGGACATAAGTTGGTTTCACTTGCTGCTCGCCAACGCAGTAGCGTCTGACGTGAGCGTATTTTTGCGAAGCGCCAATGCCGCAAAATAGGCGATGATACCCGAAATGGCATTGGCAATTGCGATGCCAATAAACATCCCTTCAGTTTGATCTAGCACGCCGCCTAACCACGCCAGCGGTAAGAGCAACACGAACAAACGCATAAGGTTCATAATAAACGCCAATACGGTTTTTTTCAGTGCGTTCAATGCACTGACTAACATCATCATGATGCCTTGCAAACCGTAGCTTGCAGGAACAATCAATAGGTAATGCCAGAGCTTTTCTTGTACCGCGAGTTCTTGGCTAAACAAGGTGGCGATAGGGTGACTAAGCGGCACCATGGCGATAAACACGATCAACTGAAACAGGATGGAAAACCGCATCGCACGAAACAGCCCTTCGAAGGCGCGCGATGGGTTTCCAGCACCAAAGTTTTGCGCCATTAAAGGCGTGAGTGATGAGGTGAGCGCCATCATGACAATTAGTAGCAATGATTCGATGCGTTGTGCCGCACCATAGGCCGCCACACTGGCCGTCCCTTGGCTAGCAAGCATTGCCATCAAAATGGAACCGAAGATAGGGTTGAGGGCATTCGACAAGGCGGCGGGTGTACCGATGGCCAGAATGTCTTTCCAATCTTGCCAAATTTTTGTTGGCGACGGCCAGGCCAGCAGCTTTTCCCTCTTTATTAGTACGTACAACGAGCAAAGTAAGGCACCTGCCCAGCTGATTGCACTCGCAATGGCGGCTCCTTGTACGCCCAATTCAGGGAAAGGGCCAAGGCCAAATATTAAAAGTGGATCGAGCACACCGTTGATAATGCCTGCCACTATCATGATCTTGGCAGGGGTTTTGGTATCTCCTGTCGCCCGAATTGCTGAGTTACCGGCCATCGGAATGACCAGCAATGGAATGGTGAGATACCAGACTTGCATATAGTCATGTATCAGTGGGAGAAGCGACGCCTTCGCACCGAGCAATTGGAACAATGGATTGATGTTGGCTAAACCCAACATACTGGCGGCGAAAACCAAAAGGATGGCCAGCAGTAACCCATGCCCTGAAACACGCGCTGCCTCTTTAAGCGAGTTTTTTCCAAGAAGTCGTGCAACGCTCGTTGAGACGCCAACGCTGATCCCCATGGTGATGCAATTCACCGCAAAGGTAATCGGGAAGGTAAAACTAACAGCGGCTAAGGCATCGGTGCCGAGCAAAGAGATAAAGAAGGTATCGACAAGGCTAAATGCCAAGATCGCAACAAGACCAAACACCATTGGGATGGTCATATTTTTCAAGGTTTGATCTATCGGGCCTGTGAGAAGTCCGTGTTTATCCTTCATACCGCTCTCGGATAGTTGCTTCTCTCTATTTAGGAAGAAAAGCGGGAATGTCGATAAAGAGTTGTTCCACCTTCTTACGTCAAAGGCAGGGCTACCCTAATCGATAGAATGTGATGCCGCAAAAGGTATTAGGCAAAAAAACGGAAAAAATTTGCAATATCCCCCTTGGGATTGAGATAACCCATCCCCACTTAAGAGGTACTTTGGAAACAACACGCGCTGTCGTTTCCTATTTTATTTCCCCTATGGATCACTACACAAATTCAGGAGACGACCAATGAACATTCGTCCACTACATGATCGAGTAATCGTTGAACGCCAAGAAGTTGAATCAAAATCTGCTGGTGGCATTGTTTTAACTGGTTCTGCAGCTGAGAAATCGACTCGCGGCGTTGTTCTTGCGGTAGGTAAAGGCCGTATTCTTGAGAACGGTACTGTACAAGCACTGGACGTTAAAGTTGGCGACACTGTTATTTTCTCTGAAGGCTATGGCACAAAGACGGAGAAAATTGACGGTAAAGAAGTCTTGATCCTGTCTGAAAATGACATCATGGCTATCGTTGAGTAATTACTATTTCATCACTGAAGAACAGATTTAAAAAGGAAGAGAGAAATGGCAGCTAAAGACGTTAAATTTGGCAATGATGCACGCACTAAAATGCTAGAAGGCGTAAACGTTCTAGCAAACGCAGTAAAAGTAACCCTAGGTCCTAAAGGCCGTAACGTGGTTCTGGACAAATCGTTCGGTGCACCAGTCATCACTAAAGATGGCGTATCTGTCGCGCGTGAAATTGAGCTGGAAGACAAATTCCAGAACATGGGCGCACAAATGGTGAAAGAAGTTGCTTCTCAAGCTAACGATGCTGCGGGTGACGGTACAACGACTGCAACTGTTCTTGCTCAAGCCATCATCGCTGAAGGTTTGAAAGCTGTTGCTGCTGGCATGAACCCAATGGATCTGAAGCGCGGCATCGACAAAGCAGTTGTTGCTGCGGTTGAAGAACTGAAAGCGTTGTCTGTTCCATGTGCAGACACTAAAGCTATCGCTCAAGTAGGTACTATCTCAGCTAACTCTGATGAGACTGTTGGTACTTTGATTGCAGAAGCAATGGAAAAAGTGGGCCGTGACGGTGTTATTACTGTTGAAGAAGGTCAATCACTACAAGATGAACTTGATGTAGTAGAAGGTATGCAGTTTGACCGCGGTTACCTGTCTCCTTACTTCATCAACAACCAAGAGTCGGGTTCTGTTGATCTCGATAGCCCATTCATCCTTTTGGTTGATAAGAAAGTATCAAACATCCGCGAACTGCTACCTACGCTAGAAGCAGTCGCGAAATCTTCTCGTCCTCTTCTGATCATTGCTGAAGATGTAGAAGGTGAAGCACTAGCAACATTGGTTGTGAACAACATGCGCGGTATCGTGAAAGTGGCTGCTGTTAAAGCACCTGGTTTTGGTGACCGTCGTAAAGCAATGCTGCAAGACATCGCAACATTGACCGCTGGTACTGTGATTTCTGAAGAAATCGGTATGGAACTAGAGAAAGTGACGCTAGAAGACCTAGGTCAAGCGAAGCGCATCACTATCACTAAAGAAACCACCACTATCATTGATGGTGCAGGTGATGAAGTGTCTATCCAAGGCCGTGTTTCTCAAATCCGTCAGCAAATCGAAGATGCAACGTCTGACTACGACAAAGAGAAACTGCAAGAGCGTGTTGCTAAATTGGCAGGCGGCGTTGCAGTGATCAAAGTTGGCGCAGCAACCGAAGTTGAAATGAAAGAGAAGAAAGACCGCGTTGAAGATGCACTGCACGCAACACGTGCTGCTGTTGAAGAAGGCGTGGTTGCTGGTGGTGGTGTTGCACTTATTCGCGCAGCGAGCAAAGTTGTTGACCTTCAAGGTGACAACGAAGAACAAAACGTAGGTATCCGTGTAGCACTTCGTGCGATGGAAGCACCTATTCGTCAAATCGCGTTGAACGCAGGTGACGAAGACTCAGTTGTTGCTAACAACGTTAAAGCTGGCGAAGGTAGCTACGGTTACAACGCAGCAACTGGCGAATATGGCGACATGATTGATATGGGTATCTTGGATCCAACTAAGGTAACTCGTTCAGCTCTGCAATTTGCAGCATCTGTAGCTGGCCTGATGATCACCACTGAAGCAATGGTGACTGAGCTGCCTAAGCAAGATGGCCCAGCAATGCCTGATATGGGCGGTATGGGTGGCATGGGCGGCATGATGTAGTGCGACAAGCGTCGTACTGACTGTTCCTTGGCTTTGTGCCAAGGTGAGTGGAAATGTCCTGAGATATAACCACTCTAGCTGTCTGCGAGGATGTAAAAACAGCGCTCTGCCCAGAGTTCCTCGACAAACTACCTACCGCGGGAAACCGCATGATAAGGAGAAAGAGAGTGGCTAACACCACTCTCTGAACCACCTAAGTTCTGGGGTAATACCCCAGAACTTTCATTCCACCAAAACAAAGCATGGCTTCTTTCAAAGAGGTTCGATTTAGTTCGTCCCCAAGACAAGAAGAACGCTTTCACAGTCAGTGTGACTCAAGCTTGTAACTGTATTGTCTTACTTCCAACATCAGTTTGGTTTGATAAGACCTACTTTGTAGCAAGTAGTAGCCTAAGGGTAGTGCGTTTCTGGTAACGGATGCGTGCGAAGCTCCCTGACAATGTACCCCCTGAAAAGGTGCTGAAACTTCGTGAGAAGATCAGTAGATATCGATAAAGACAATCGGTTGAGGGGCTAGGCTCGATTATAAGGTTAACGTAAGTGAACTGTTGATAAACAACGTCAGCCGCAATGAGCGAAACGTCTTTGACACGCTCTGACCAAAAAGGTATGTGGACAAGTTTCTCTTTTTACATCTGAGAGGACGCTACTGTTGTGCCACCGTTGAATAGACAGAACCTAAGTAATCATTTGTACATTTACAGGAACTTGGTAAGCCCATTTTTCCGCCTCAGTGGCAGGCAAACCGCAAGGAATGCTGTTGGATTAGTGGGTAAAGGAACGATGGAAAAAGCGAATGCTCAACTGTAATGGTTGAGATAGAGGTTCAGACTTTGCCTTAACGCGAAAGCGTGCAGACTTCCATTTGGTCTTTAATCGCAACACGGCTTGTAAAGCCAAACAGGCTGACTGGCGAATATAGTTCGTTGGTCGATACCGTCCCCAAAAGGGTGAAGAAATATCACCCTTTGGGGAGATCTGTCTTCATTCCTCAGAGGGGCGATAACCTTGAGGAAAGCAAGATGAGTACGACACAACGTCTACCTGCGTTCTCACACTCGAATGAAAGCTGGCACACCATCAATTGGGAGCTATGCCATCAACGGGTGAAGAAGCTACAAGTGCGAATTGCGAAAGCAACGAAAAAGGGTAACTGGCGACAGGTTAAGAAGCTACAACGTATGCTTGTGCGCTCCTTTTCCGCTAGAGCATTAGCGGTTCGAAGAGTAACAGAGAACCGTGGAAAGAAAACGCCGGGTGTGGATAGAGAGATCTGGAACACACCTTTTTTGAAATGGGATGCCATAGAAACGCTTACGCGTAAAGGCTATCAGCCTAAACCGCTAAGGCGTATCTATATCCCTAAAGCCAACGGCAAGAAACGTCCGCTAGGTATTCCGACAATGAAAGATAGAGCAATGCAAGCTCTCTACTTATTGGCTCTTGAGCCCGTGTCGGAAACCAAAGCAGATAGAAACAGCTATGGCTTTCGCCCCCATCGTTCTTGCGCTGACGCTATCGAACAATGTTTCGTAAACCTCAGTCGTAAGGCCAGTGCTCAATGGGTATTGGAGGGGGATATCAAAGGGTGTTTTGATTTTATTAGCCACGAATGGTTAATCGCCAACATTCCATTGGATAAGGCAATTCTCAGAAAATGGCTAAAGTCTGGTTTTATGGAATCAGGGAGTTGGAACCCAACTTCGTCAGGAACACCACAAGGAGGAATTATCTCTCCGGTACTGGCGAATATGGCGTTGGATGGACTTGAAACAGTATTAGAAACCCACTTCGGGAAGAAGAATACGAAGGCGAGTTACAAAACCAAGGTCAACTATGTGAGATATGCTGATGACTTCATCATTACTGGTATATCGAAAGAGCTACTGGAGTCTGAGGTGCTACCTGTTGTTGAAGCCTTTATGGCCGAGCGAGGTTTGTCACTCTCTGAGGAAAAGACGCTCATAACGCATATTGAAAGCGGGTTCGACTTTCTCGGACAGAATGTACGGAAATACAACGGTAAGATGCTCATCAAGCCGTCGAAGAAAAACGTTAGTACATTCTTGAAGGGCATACGAGACTTTCTCAATCAGAACAAAACGGTTCCTGCAAAAGCTGTCATAGCGAAGCTGAATCCGATGATCAAAGGATGGTGCAACTACCATCGTTGGATTTGTTCTAGTGAGACATTCAAATATGTGGATTACAGGATCTGGAAAATGCTCTGGCGTTGGTGCAAGCGTATCCACGCTAATCGCCGAAAACGCTGGATTAAAGATAAATACTTTAAGACAGTAGGTGATAGGCATTGGGTATTTAGTGCACCAAAACCAAAAGGGGAAGATGGGAGTTATCGCTTGTTAAGCGCAGCGAGGACGAACATCGATAAGCACATCAAGATTCGAGCGGCAGCGAATTGTTATCTTCCTGAAGACGAGCAGTACTTTGAGCGTCTGAAGATGCAGAGGCTTAAAAAGTCTTTAGCGGGTAACTTGAAGCTCTGGAAGATTGTCGAAATGCAAGATTTCAAGTGCGCTGTGTGTCAGCAAGCTTTTTGCTCAGAAGACGAGTGGGATATTCACCATGTCGTTCGGAGAGTTGATGGTGGCACTGACAACAACTCGAATCTGATGATGCTGCATGTTAACTGTCATAAGCAACTACACAACAATGTCTAATCTTTTGTATGTTATATGGAAAAGTTGGATATAATGAGGTTGAGCCTAACAAGCTCACTGTCACTTAGTTAGAGTGGCTTAAGGGTAAGGTTTATTGAGGGAGCTAACCGGGTGAACGTGGTGCACCTTAAATGGGCCACGATGACCCAGCAGTGTCGAACTGTTAGCCGCAGTTGTCTTGGCAACTGTGCCGTGCACAAATCACGCAAAACTTTGTCCGCTGCATGCTGTGAGCAGTAAAATCACACAGTATCGGTTAGCAGAACAAAACAAACTTCTATCTGACTAGTACGACCATTCTAGATAGGTCTTACTAAACCGCCTAGGCTCGGGCGGGATATAAATGCCAAGTTTAAAGCTTGGGCGCCCAGGTCTTATTTAAGGCTAATGCCATGAAATACGATCTGAAAATCACAGTTCACATTGATTTGGCGAAGATTCTTGGGGTTGCTACAACAGCAATAACAATCTTCCACCAGTTAGGGTATCTGTGAAACCCGCAGAGCCGCTTCGGCGGCTCTGCAACCTCAGAATTGTTAGTTGTATATCCTTTTATATAGAGGCTTGATATTTAACTAGTAGTCAGAACGAGCTAATTTACTAGTCTTGTCTGTAGGGAGGCACCTAATGAGTCAGCCTTTGATAGCGATACTGGGATTGTTTCTATTTTTCTCAGTTGTCTTTGTCCTTTGTGCTTTTAATTTAAGAGCCCACAGGAAGGCAAAAAAGAATAATTAGGTGAAAGTCTTTACCTCTTAGTTGCTGGTTCTCCCTCTAGGAAGAACTTATAAGGGCTTGAGCCGTATGCGGGGAAACTCGCACGTACGGTTCTTAGGGGGCGGTGACACAGTAATGTGTCGCTGCTACCCGACATCATCCCGTTTGAGCTAAAAATAGAGAAAGCCCGCGAAAGCGGGCTTTTTTCTATATAAAGAAAAGGTTATTGAGTGTTTTTCGAACGAAATATCGAAGATCCGTATTTTTACTGACGTTGAAAGGCATCTGTCTCAAAAATATTTCCGTGCAGAACCCGCGAACTGTGCTTTACTCAATACTCTTCTGGTCACAAACTCGTCATTTAAACGAAACCTGATTGAAGTAATGATTATTTTTTTAGATCCGGATCTATAAAGATCGTATGTATCACTGTGTGTTTTTTAATCAAAAACGTGCTTTTTGGGTGTTTTGTGAACATTTGACTGCGAAAGTGTGATTTTTTTCAAAAAACCACTTGCGCCATTTTCTGAAGTCCCTATACTGCGCCCCATCGATACGGAACACGGCGAGTTAAGCCAGTGACCAAGTCAACGTTCTTTAACAATTTGACCTATACAATCTGTGTGGGCACTCGTACTT
>JBELME010000181.1:0-8497 GCA_042096095.1 Enterovibrio sp. | reverse complement strand
CATGCCATGAATCAATATTAGCAGTGTATAGCTGGAACTTACTGATTTACAGATATAAAAAAACCCAGCCTAAGCCGGGTTTTTATCGAAGTCGAAAACCAATTACTTGATTTTAGCTTCTTTGTACATAACGTGTTGACGAACAACTGGATCAAATTTCTTGATCTCGAACTTGCCCGGCATGTTACGTTTGTTTTTGTCAGTAGTGTAGAAGTGGCCTGTACCAGCAGATGATACTAGACGGATCTTCTCACGAATGCCTTTAGCCATTCTTTAAATCCTCTTAAACGTTCTCACCACGGGCGCGGATGTCTGTAAGAACAGCATCAATGCCTTTCTTGTCGATGATGCGCATACCTTTAGGGGTAAGACGCAGTTTAACGAAGCGGTTTTCGCTTTCTACCCAGAAACGATGAGTTTGCAGGTTCGGCAGAAAACGACGCTTGGTGGCGTTACGTGCGTGAGAACGGTTGTTACCCGTTACAGGACGCTTGCCAGTTACTTGGCATACTCGTGACATGAATGTCTCTCCAAATCGTTTCAGCTCGATATCAACCTTGTCCACCAGTCCTGCAAAAACAAGGTCTAGCTCTAGGTCAAGGCTATCAAAGGTGGCGCATTATACTAACTGTATTTGCATTGCTCAAGTCCCGAGCAGATCCTTTTGTCATTTTTTGATCGTTTTTTAGCAGCTTTTCCGTGAAAAGCTTATATCCAGCCGCGTTCAGCGAAGGAGACAACTTCTCCATCGCCAATCACCATGTGATCGAGCAACCGAATATCGACTAACGACAACGCATCTGCAATCCGCGATGTGATATGACGGTCAGCAGGGCTTGGTTCAGCAATACCAGATGGGTGATTATGAGCCAAAATCACTGCGTTTGCATGCACTTCCAGCGCCCGTCTTACAACTTCTCTTGGGTAGACCCCTGCAGCATTGATGGTACCTTCAAAAAGAATCTCATCTTTGATGGGGCGATTTTGATTGTCTAAGTACAAGACAAGAAAGGCTTCTCGCGGTCTATCACGTAATTTTGCCGAGAGATATCTCGCCGTATGAGAGGGGCTAGCCAGGGCATCTTCGCGGGTCATGATTTCATGCAAATGCCGTTTACTCAGCTCTAAAACCGCCTGCAATTGTGCGTATTTTGCCGATCCCAATCCTTTTCTTTGACTAAATTGCGCTAAATTCGACTGCATTAAGCCGCGCAACGAACCAAAATCATCGAGAAGATAACCCGCAAGCTCGATGGCATTCATTCCAGAAACACCCGTACGTAGGAATATGGCTAAGAGCTCCGCATCGGATAAAGACTCAGGCCCCTTAGCCAACAATTTCTCTCGAGGACGACTTTCTTCAGGTAAACATTTCAGCGACAAAAGGACATTCCTCACAGGCAAAACCGCCAGAATCGACACTCCAGATAGGCGCATCAAGACCTTCACCACAAGAAGGCGAACCACCTAGTTAAGCCTGTCACTGAGCGGCTTCGTGATTATATTTCCCTTAGGAATACCTCCCCTTTCACAATCATCACCGCCCAACAGGTGATTAATGCCCATTTATGATATCTTTCAAACCATTCACCCATTGGCTTACTTGGTTATGGCTCAAAAAATTACGCAATCTTTATCCGGAAAGCGCATTGTCTTGGGAATTGGCGGCGGGATTGCTGCTTATAAATGTGCAGATCTCACTCGTCGACTGATTGAACGTGGTGCTGATGTACGCGTTGTCATGACACATGCAGCAAAAGAATTCATCACCCCGCTAACGATGCAAGCCGTCTCAGGGCACCCTGTTTCTGACAGTTTACTTGACCCTGCAGCAGAAGCGTCGATGGGCCATATCGAAATCGCAAAATGGGCAGACTTGATAGTGCTAGCCCCCGCTACCGCAGATTTGATTGCACGTGTGGCTGCTGGCATCGGGAATGACCTGCTTACCACCGTTTGCTTAGCCACGGATGCACCTGTTGCCATCGCGCCAGCGATGAACCAGCAAATGTACCGCGCCGTCGCCACGCAAGAAAATCTCGCCACGCTAACACGACGCAACCACCCTATTTGGGGGCCGGCGAGCGGTGAACAAGCGTGTGGGGATATTGGCATGGGAAGGATGCTTGAGCCTCTTCAATTGGTCGCATTGATTGAAGACCACTTCGCAGAGGGTGACCTCATGGGTTCATCATTTTTGATCACCGCAGGCCCAACACGCGAAGCCATTGACCCCGTTCGCTACCTGACGAATCACAGTTCAGGAAAAATGGGGTACGCCATCGCAGAAGCGGCGGCAAAGCGCGGCGCAAACGTCACGCTCGTGAGCGGCCCTGTGAACCTTCCAACGCCAGCCAACGTGACACGTGTTGATGTGCAAAGTGCAGAAGACATGCATGCCGCTGTCCAACATCAGGCTGGCAAGCACCAGATTTTCATTGCATGCGCCGCAGTGGCGGATTTCAAACCCGCGAGCGCTGCCAACCAAAAGATGAAGAAGCAAGACGGTCACGACGAGATGACCCTCACGCTCGTCAAGAACCCCGATATTGTTGCCGCCGTCGCAGCCATGAAAGATAACCGACCATTCACCGTCGGTTTCGCAGCTGAAACACAAGATGTAGAGCAATATGCTCGCGGTAAGCTTGCGAAGAAGAACCTAGATCTGATTTGTGCAAACGATGTGTCGCAGCAAGGGCAAGGCTTCAATAGCGACCAAAATGCGCTGCACCTCTATTGGCCAAATGGCGACAAAGCGCTGCCGTTGGCAAACAAATCCGATATCGGCCATCAGTTAGTCAGTGAAATTGTGTCGCTGTTTAACAGTGACAAATAAGAAACCAGTGGAACCCCGTTATGAAAAAAATTGATCTAAAAATTCTCGACCCACGTGTAGGCAACGAATTCCCACTTCCAGCGTATGCGACAGAAGGGTCAGCAGGTTTGGATTTACGAGCTTGTCTTGACGCACCACTGACACTGGAACCGGGCCAAACACAGCTGATCCCAACAGGCCTTGCGATTCACATTGCCGATCAATCCATCGCAGCCACTATTCTGCCGCGTTCAGGCCTTGGTCATAAGCACGGTGTGGTATTGGGTAACCTTGTTGGCTTGATCGATTCCGATTACCAAGGGCAATTAATGGTCTCTTGCTGGAACCGTGGACAAGACACTTTTATTATTGAACCAGGTGAACGCATTGCACAGATGGTCTTCGTGCCGGTGATCCAAGCAGAATTCAATCTTGTTGAAGATTTTGATGCTACTGAACGTGGTGCCGGAGGTTTTGGGCACTCAGGTACAAAATAGTAGTGTTAACTTGGTGAAAAACCACAAAAACGCCACCGTTCTGTGGCGTTTTTTATGCGTCATTCACGCTTTTGTTATTTGTGATAGGCAAGGGCTCGGCGAAGGTGCATTATTCTTTTAATACAGTGTGTACGTCGTTAAGATACCCGCTCCACAGCCGAGATTTGGGTCAAAGACCCTCATAACAACAAAGGAACCATCTATTCATGGCTGGCCAAAAAAAGCAGAACCGCCGCGAAGAAATTCTTCAGGCTCTGGCTCAAATGCTGGAGTCCAACCAAGGCAGTCAACGCATAACTACCGCCAAGCTTGCAGCACAGGTTGGTGTGTCAGAAGCGGCACTTTATCGCCACTTTCCAAGTAAAGCGCGCATGTTTGAGGGATTGATTGAGTTTATTGAAGAATCACTCATCACCCGAATCAACCGTATTCTGAACGAGGAAAAAGACACGCTTACGCGTCTGCGTCTTATCCTTCAGCTGCTTTTGGTATTTGGTGAACGTAACCCTGGTCTGACACGCATCATGACAGGTCATGCTCTGATGTTTGAACAAGACAGATTGCAAGGCCGTATCAACCAGTTGTTCGAAAAGATTGAAAGCCAGCTTCGCCAAGTGTTAAGAGAGCGTCGTTTACGTGAAGGGAAAGGTTTCCCTGTTGATGAGTCCATTTTGGCGGCACAACTACTAGGCCAAGTGGAAGGCAGCTTGAACCGTTTCGTGCGTTCAAGTTTCAAATACCCGCCAACGGCGGATTTTGACCAATACTGGCAACTTCTTAGCGCGCAGCTTGATTGATATGTCGCGAAAAGCATTAAAAAAGGCTGCATCATGCAGCCTTCTTCATTTATCCAGGTTCAGAAAATAACCACTGCGGACTGTCAGAAATAGACGTTAGATGCCATATTCTGCACGATATGCTTTTACCGCGTCTAAGTGTTCAGGGTTACCACCTTGTTCTTCAAGGTACGTCACCAAATCACCTAAGCTCACAATCGACACCACTTTGCAGCCAAAGTCGCGCTCAACTTCTTGGATCGCAGACAATTCGCCTTTGCCACGCTCTTGACGGTCAATCGCCACCAAAACACCCGCCAAATCGGCACCATTTGCCTGAATAATTTCCATGGATTCACGAATCGCTGTGCCCGCCGTGATCACATCGTCAACCAGCATCACACGGCCTTCTAGCGCGCTACCCACCAGGTTGCCGCCTTCACCGTGGGTTTTCGCTTCTTTACGGTTGAAGCAATATGGCGTATCGATGTCATGGTGTTCAGCCAACGCCACTGCGGTGGTGGTGGCGATTGGAATACCTTTGTAAGCAGGGCCAAACAACAGATCGTAGTCAATCTTCGCATCCACTAACGCTTCTGCGTAGAAACGGCCAAGACGCGCCAAATCCCGACCGGTATTAAACAGGCCAGCATTAAAGAAGTAAGGGCTCTTGCGGCCAGACTTCAAAGTGAACTCACCGAACTTCAAAACCTGTTTTTCCAATGCGAACTCGATGAATTGACGCTGATAGGCTTTCATTTTTTCTCCTGTCGATCTGAATGGGTGTTTAACCCGTCTTTCCATGAGGCGATCTGCCGCCTCCTCAAATTTTGCTTAAAAAAAAGCGGCTCCAATAGAAGCCGCTCTTTCATCAATCAATTAACGATGCTTTCTGAATCGCGATGATATCTTGAATGCCTTTATTGGCCAGAGACAACATGGCGTTCAATTCGTCAGCGGTGAATGGTTCACCTTCTGCGGTGCCTTGTACTTCAATCATGCGGCCATCTTCCAGCATGACAACATTCATGTCAGTTTCCGCCGCAGAGTCTTCAACGTATTCAAGGTCGCAAATTGGCGTACCTTCGAAGATACCGACAGAAACAGCAGCAACGTGACCCTTCATAGGGTTCGCTTTCAGTTTGCCTTCAGCAACCAGTGTGTTCAGCGCATCCGCCATTGCAACGCTTGCACCCGAAATAGAGGCTGTGCGTGTGCCACCGTCCGCTTGAATAACATCACAGTCAACCGTGATGGTGAAATCGCCCAGTTGATCAAGGTTTACCGCTGCACGAAGGCTGCGCGCGATAAGACGTTGGATTTCCATGGTACGACCGCCTTGCTTACCGTTCGCCGCTTCACGACGGTTACGGGTGTGGGTCGCACGTGGCAGCATGCCGTATTCAGCAGTGATCCAGCCTTGGCCTTTCCCCTTAAGAAAACGTGGCACGCCTTCTTCAACGGTTGCGGTACAGATGACTTTCGTGTCGCCAAACTCCACTAACACAGAGCCTTCCGCATGGGCGGTAAAATGACGTGTCATGGTTACTGGACGAATTTGACCAACTTCTCTTCCGCTAGGGCGCATAGGGTTCCACCTGTATTAAACTGCTGAATTTCGTTAACCCGCGATTATAGCGATTTCGGTCAAGTCACGCTAACACTAACCACAGATGAATGGTTTTTTCTCATCTCATGCGCCATGTGGCTGACACCTTGCCAAGCAACTGCGTATAATCACATCAACATTGATAAAAGAGTGAACTTCGATGATCCACAGTATGACTGCCTACGCCCGTCGGGAAATTAAGGGCACATGGGGCTCCGCCGTTTGGGAAATCCGTTCGGTGAACCAACGCTACCTCGAAACCTATATCCGTATGCCAGAGCAGTTCCGTGGCCTAGAACCTATCGTTCGCGAACGCTTTCGTCAGCGCCTAGCGCGCGGCAAAGTCGAATGTAACCTGCGCTTTGAAGCTAACGCTTCCGCCAATACTGAGCTCAAGATTAATGAAGCACTCGCCAAGCAGGTGATTCATGCGGCGAAGTGGATCAAAGAGATGTCTGGCGAAGGCAACATTGGTCCATTCCAAGTGCTGCAATGGCCGGGCGTGATGGAAGCACCAGAACAAGACATGGATCTGGTGAACAAAGCGTTGCTAGAAGGGTTTGATGAAGCGGTTAACGATTTCATCGCCGCACGTGCAAGCGAAGGCGACAACATGAAAGCGCTTATCGAGCAGCGTCTTGACGCCATCGATGCAGAAGTCGTGAAAGTACGCGCCAAAATGCCAGAGATCCTCAATTGGCAGCGTGAGCGGCTGATCACCAAACTAGAAGATGCGAAAATCGAACTGGATGCAAGCCGTGTCGAGCAAGAAATCATCCTACTGGCACAAAAATCAGATGTGGCAGAAGAACTTGATCGTTTGGATTCACACGTATCTGAAACCAAGAAAATCCTGAAAAAAGGTGGCGCATGTGGTCGTCGCTTGGATTTCATGATGCAAGAGTTCAACCGCGAATCGAATACCCTCGCGTCGAAATCCATCAGCACCGACATCACCGCATCAGGTGTTGAGTTGAAAGTGCTTATCGAGCAAATGCGCGAACAAATTCAGAATATCGAGTAATACTTCCTGTGATTCTCAGAGCCCAGCCATCCCGCTGGGCTTTTTTTCTTTTAAGATCAGTCCTATCAATTTGCGTTATCCTAAGATCAATCACGGTTGAATTTCACGCGTTACCCTTGTTGAAAACATCCCTTTTCGGCAATTTGCCAAATGATAACGTCAGCAATGAAAAGCACCGACATTCATACCGAGATGGACATAAAAGGAAAATTCAAATTTTGCGCAGTCCGTGGTAATCTGCGCGCCCTTTAACCTCACAGTGATTTAAACCATGAGCCAAGGTACGCTTTATATCGTTTCAGCGCCCAGCGGAGCCGGCAAATCAAGCCTGATTTCGGCCCTGTTAAAAGACAACCCTCGTTACGACGTGAAAGTGTCGGTTTCTCACACCACCCGTGCAACACGCCCGGGCGAAGAGAACGGCATTCACTACCACTTCGTCTCTGTTGATGAATTTAAAGCGTTGATCGAGCAAGATGCGTTTTTGGAACATGCTGAAGTCTTCGGTAATTTCTACGGCACATCACGCCTGTGGATTGAAGAGATGCTGGCAAAAGGTGTCGACATTTTCTTGGATATTGACTGGCAAGGTGCACAGCAAATTCGCCAACAAATGCCGAAAGCGAAAAGTATCTTCATTTTGCCACCGAGCAAAGAAGAGCTTGAGCGCCGCCTGAATGCACGTGGCCAAGACGCTGATGAGGTCATCGCGAAACGCATGGAAGAAGCGCGTTCTGAAATCTCACACTACAACGAGTACGATTACGTGATTGTGAATGATGATTTCGACGTTGCTTTGATGGACATGAAGGCCATTCTCCGCGCTGAGCGAATGAAGCAAGACAAGCAAGCTAGCAAATATCACGACATGCTCGACAGATTGCTGGCACAATAAATACCAACGCTACCAAAGATGCTTGTTGTTTAGCACTAAGCGCTTTTGTATAATTTTCGGTCATCTTGATTTTTTTACTTATTGGAGTTCTTCATGGCACGCGTAACCGTTCAAGACGCTGTTGAAAAAATTGGCAACCGTTTCGACCTAGTATTGGTAGCAGCTCGCCGCGCACGCCAAATGCAAACTGGTGGGAAAGACGCACTGGTTCAGGAAGAGAACGATAAGCAAACCGTTATCGCTCTGCGCGAGATCGAGGAAGGCTTGATCACGAAAGACGTTCTAGATGCACGTGAGCGTCAAGAGCAGCAAGAGCAAGAAGCGGCTGAAATGGCTGCAGTAAGCACGATTTCAGGCTCACTTCGCTAATCTAACTTCAGGGAAACAGGCCGTTTGTATCTCTTTGATAGCCTGAAAGAAGTCGCCACACAATACTTGCCGGAGTCGCACCTAGAGGCACTCCGGCAAGCGTATTTGGTGGCGCGTGATGCCCACGAAGGGCAAAGCCGCTCCAGCGGCGAACCTTACATTATTCACCCCATTGCCGTAGCACGTATTCTTGCGGAGATGCGTCTCGACCACGAAACCTTAATGGCAGCCTTGCTCCATGACGTGATCGAAGACACTGACGTCACCAAAGAAGACCTACAGCAACGATTCGGTGATAACGTCGCCGACCTCGTCGATGGCGTGTCTAAACTCGACAAACTCAAGTTTCGCGATCGCAAAGAAGCACAGGCGGAAAACTTCCGCAAAATGATCATGGCCATGGCCCGTGACATTCGCGTCATCTTGATCAAATTGGCAGACCGCACGCACAACATGCGCACGCTCGGGGCACTTCGTCCTGATAAACGTCGCCGTATTGCCCGTGAAACCCT
>JBELME010000180.1:0-8544 GCA_042096095.1 Enterovibrio sp. | reverse complement strand
AGCACCCAGTATACCTTTGCTAACCTATTGATAACCCAAGATGGGGACAATACAGTCATTACCCTACCCACATCTGATACACCCACATCAAGCATCACCTTAATCGATTACAATGCAGAAGACCTGTCGCAGGATCAGTTTCAATTCCTTGTGCAGGATGTATTTGGGAAGCACCTTGTTGGCTCAGAAGACAATGACACCCTGGAAGGAACAGCAAACAAAGACATGCTAGAAAGCGGAAATGGAGACGATGTTCTCTGTGGCGGCGCAGGGAATGACATTTTCTTGATAGAAGGCAATCTCGGTCACAATGTGATTGAAGACTTTGAAGTCGGACAAGATGAACTCGACATTATTTACACGCCAAATGGGCCTGAGGATATCAATGTCCAAGTCTCGGAAGTTGATGGAAACACCTTTATCCGCTTGTCTGACGCTCATTCAGTCACCTTAAACAATGTTGATTTCGGGTCGTTTTCGACTGATGACGTCAGAATCATCATCCAAAGAGACACTGCAGGGACGACACTCGGCAGCGACTATGCAGAAGTCTTTTAGCTCAATGGCAGTGGCGAACATACCCTTTTCGCTAACGGCGGAAATGACGAGGTTATTTCCGTAGGAAACAAGAACCACCTCGATGGAGGACAGGGGAATGACACCCTTCATTCCCGAGGTTTCGCCAATGACATTAAAGGTGGTGACTGTAATGACATCATTACTTCTCTCGGTATGGACAACACCGTGAATGGCGGTGCGGGCGATGACACCATTTTTTATTCGGAAATCAGAGACGAAGACAATGTCATCGAAAACGGTGTGACTGAACTGTTTGGCGGAGAGGGGGACGACACTTTCCATGCCACCATCGGTTATCTATCAGACAATGTGAGCGAAATGTACGGTGGCTCGGGGTCAGATACCTTTGTGTTTGAACGAGGTTTCGTGGCGAGTCAGGCAGAAGGGCTGTTTGTCATTGAAGACTTTGAAGTGGGTGTCGATACCATTCAGTTCTCTGGCTTTCAAGGTCTGAGTTTTGAAGACCTCGCAATCTTTAAGCCAAACCCTGAACCTTACGTCCACATTGAATTACCAAACCTTGAGTTTACCATTGCACTAAAAGATGTTTTTGTTGGGGCTGTTGACCCTGACGACTTCATGTTCGTGTAACGTAAACAGACAAGTAAACCAAAAGCCACTTACGATTCGCGAGTGGCTTTTTTAGTGTCCATACGCCGTCAAAAACGAAGGCGTTGAGCGCATACGCCTCACGCCAAATGCTGTGTGCGATACGCGCGTGGCGAATGCCCACTCCACTTTCTAAAAGCTTGTCGAAAATTCCCTGAATCAGAGTACCCCACTCTCGCTGACACCTCTTCAATGCTTATCATGCCTTTGACGATGTCCGTGAAGCGGGGTTCTATCCCGTGGTTCCAAACGATGATGACGCGATTGAGCAAGACTTGCGTAACCGTGCAGACACCCAATACCACCCGGTTGGCACGTGTAAAATGGGCACCAAAGATGATCCCATGGCCGTTGTTGATGACGAGCTCAAGGTGTATGGACTCGAGAACCTCAGAGTGATCGACGCGTCTATTATGCCTACGCTGGTGGGCGGTAACACCAATACACCCACCATCATGATTGCAGACAAAACAGTCGCTGCGATAAAAGCGAAATACGCAATCAAAAGCGCTGCTGAATAAAAAAGTTCGCTCAGTTTGGGCGAACTCTTTCATTTTTTCATGCACTTGTTGCTGTCACTCAGAGCCAGCTTTCAATGGGCAACAAACCGCTCAGCCATGCCCCAGTGCGCAGCAAGAATCCGGAATCGGGTTCAGTATCAAAAGAACGACGATAATGGTGGTCAATCCAATGCATTTTTCCATTTTCCATTTTCACTTGATACGCATTTTTGCTCAGTTCTTCAAAGAAGGAGCGCTCGGCGCCATACACATAATTCGGCGTATCAAACATCACTGCCATTTCCGTGTTCAACCTGGCGGAACGCGGGTCCAAGTTCATTGAGCCAACAAAGAGCTGTTGCGAATCAAGCATCATGACTTTGGCATGAAGGCTTGAGCGACTGCTCCCCGTCACACTCCAATGATGGCGCAAATAGGTGTGCGCCTTCATTTCCCAAAGCTCAACGCCCCCTTCCACCAGCGCTTGGCGATATTTCGCATACCAGCCATGCACCGCGAAAACATCGTTAGAGGCTAAGGAATTGGTCAGCACCACAATGCGCTTGCCACTTAGCGAGGCTTTAATCAGCGCACGCGTGCCCGCTTCCGTCGGCACAAAATACGGCGAGATAAGCACCATCGAGGTTTCCACCCCTTCCAGCACCTCCGTAAGCCCTGTGATCAATAGGCTATCGCCATCATCAACTTTCGAAGGTGAATCAAACAACAAACGCGCAGGCCCCCAATTCAGAGCAATCTGGTTGTCTTTGATTTTCTTGTATAGCGGCAAGGTCGCGAAGTTGTATTCATCACTAGTGAACTTGTGTTCGATGCGTGAATCCGCACGCCAGCGGGCAACATCTTCCGCGTTAGGGACACGTTGACTCTTTTGGATCCACGACATCGGCACGGAATGTTCGCTGTTCCAATACAAATCGAACTGTTCCGCGGTATCTTCTACCACAGGGCCATTGAGTAAAACGTCGAAATCACCAAATTCCACGCTGGAGCGAAATGAGAAGTACTCATTACCAATATTGCGCCCACCCACCACTGAAACCACACCATCAGCCGTGATCGACTTATTGTGCATGCGGCGATTCAAACGCGCTGAATCGGTGATCCAAGAGAGCATTCTAAGGGCGCGAAACTGGTGGGGATTAAACAAGCGAACATGAATGTTGGGGTGACCGTTCAGGTACGCAATATCACTGTCTTTACGATTTTGCATATCATCGATCAGTAACCTGACTTTTACACCACGTTCCGCCGCTTCATACAAACGCCAAGCAATCAGTTGGCTCGTTTCATCGTTACTGAAAATGTAGTACTGCAGATCGAGGCTATGCGCCGCCGACTCAATCATGGCCAAGCGCGTCAGTAACGCATCATGCCCCGCTTCTAGCGGGAAGAAGCCTGAAAAGACGTCTGGCACATCCTTTGGCTTCGAAAAGTAATCAGACAGTAAGCTATTGGTTTGATAGCCCGCATGGTACTGCACTGCTTTGGGCGCATGCCCTTCGCCATAATTTGGCTGATAAGTGAAAGCCACAATGACACACACAGTGAGGATGGCTAAAAAAGAAAGTAAAAGTGTCTTTCTCAAAAGGTTGAATCCATTCAATTTCGTTGCCCATAAATTACCACATCGTTTTCAATTTCGCGCATATAGTGAGACGGGTTAACGAATTTTGAATCTGGATTGATGTAGTGCTCTAAATTTCACACTTTGAGTACTGACAAATCACTTTAAAACTGCATTTCTTTTTTACAATCTCCCAATATTTAGCACTCTCCAAAACCACCTTGTAATATTCAGCTCAGTCGCAAAATCGCTCACTGGAAATTAGGCATCGTTTCATCTCCGTCTTTGGGTATACTAGCGGCAACTAACATCGCCAGGTGGAATTGAAAATGGCTAAGACCCTGACTCAGGAACGTATCGCAGAGATCCTTAAATTCGACGTAGACCAACGCTATAAGTATTTAGTGAAGGAAGTTGTCGAGAACCGTGAAATTTGGATCCTGACCGATGAACACGGCTGCGTGATGCTGAATACCGAAGACGAAGATTGCGTACCAGTGTGGCCTAACGAAGCGTTCGCTCAAGAATGGGCGACCGGTGAGTGGGAACATTGTAAACCCGAAGCGATTGGCCTGAACAAATGGCACAGCCGCTGGACGAACGGTTTGATGGATGATGAGTTGTCTATTGTTGCGTTCCCGAACATCGAATTGGAAGGCGTTGTGTTGTTCCCAGACGAGTTCGATTTCGACTTGTCTGACCAAGCAAAAAAACAAAAGCGCTAATTGCTCATTGCCTCTCAAGGTTTACGGCCATTTAGCATGAATAGAAAAAGAGCGGGCATTGCCCGCTCTTTTTGTTTTTGCTGTTCTAGCGTAAAGCCACAGGGTTCACCCTTGTGTGCTCTGCCAGCACATTGATGGCCGCCGCTTTGTAGAGCGGATTAGCGTCAATGTTTTCGTAAAGCCACTTGCAGCTAAACACCATTTTAATGGCATGCACTTCTGGCACTGACGTGATGCCGCTTGCAATGTCTTGCCATTCCGTCGCATCCACATACGCTTGCGCTTCTGAAGCTATCGTCGGCAAGGTTTCAGGGAAACCTTTTTCAAGGTACAAGCCTGTCAGCCATACCCAATAGCGCTGCCAAAGCTCGGCCAATATAGGTCGAACACTGTTACCACTTTGCAGCATTTGCTGAGTGATATCCGCCAGTGCTTGATACGCGGTCACACCATGTAAGGTCGTGAGTGCTGGCTCGAACAAGTACAAGCTAATGGCACGATCACCAATCTCTTGGATTTTAAGCTCAAGATTTTCTTTAGTAATAAAGAAATTCTCAGCAACGGCGATGTCGTGAAGCACAGGTTCAGAACATAAGCGTTCACACACACTCAGGCTTCCACCCCAGACACTGATTTGGGGTTTCGCCGCATGCAGCAGTGCCCAATTCTCCGCGGCACTGGCTGACAACGCACTGGCTGACACCGTTGTCAAATCCGTGCGAGGTGGCAGCATACGCTTATACAAATCTTCGTAACGGATCGCCCAGTAAGCGAGTGCATCCGCAATCAAGCCTTTATCGCCATGCATCATGGCAAAACTCAATCTGATCAATGGGTGAAACAAGCCCATTGGCAGTGCGTATTGCAGCCTTTCAAGCACGGAAAGCAAGTAAGCGTTTTGATCGTCAGTCGCATTCAAACCTTCAAAGAAAACCCGCTGGAAATCTGCCAGCATGTTGGCTTGCCCTAAATAGTCAGGCCAGTTTTCTTGGGTGATCACGCCTTTGTCTATCCGGCGTAAATCATCGCTGATTTTTGAACGATAACGCGGCCAGGTTGAACGGAAGTTACGAATGTCTTCATCGCTCGCCCCCAAACCTTGCAATGACATGATGGTCATCGGGTAGTGGTTCGCCATGCCGCCTTTTGTCACGCCCCCCAAGTTGGGGTGAAACGCGCTGTCTTTTTGCATTTCATCGTTTACCAACGCAGACATGTCTGGCGCTGCGTTGAATAGCCTTGTCGCCGTGTTTCATTTTGTGAATAACATAATGACGCCTCCGTACGTTGGTAATGAATTCTTTGTTCGTGTTTTTCTTAACGCATAGAAAAAATGCGCTTACAAAAAGTCGACCGTTGGGGCAACCGGCACAATACCGTGCGGGTTGCGCAGTGGACTTTTTGAGTTGTAGCCACGGCGATACACATCCAGATCGATGGTGTCTCGCACACCCGGTTGTTTCACCAGTGTTTTTAAATATGCCGAGATATTTGGGTAATCACGTAACGCTTTCAGGTTGCATTTGAAGGCGGTGAAATACCCCACATCAAAGCGCACCAGCGTCGGCAATAATCGCCAATCCGCTTCGGTGATCGCATCGCCCAGCAAAAAGGTCTGCTCGCCAAGGCGGGCTTCGATCTTTTCAAGCGATTCGAACAACACCGTCACCGCTTCGCTATAAGCGTCTTGCGTTCGCGCAAACCCTGCTTTGTAAACGCCGTTATTGACCGTGTTAAAAATCCACTCGTTCAGCGCATCAATGTCTTGCGCCAATGCGGCTGGGTAAAAATCTTGCGCATCACCCGTGACGTCATTAAATGCGCTGTTGAACATGCGAATGATCTCTGAGGATTCATTGCTGACAATGGTTTGGGTTTTCTTATCCCAGAGCACGGGCACCGTGACGCGCCCGGTGAAATCAGGGTTCGATTTCACGTAAAGCTGGTGCATGGCTTCAAGGCCTAGCAGTTCGTCGGTAAAGCGCGGATTGCTCGCATCAAACACCCAACCTTGATCGGTGCGCAGCGGCGCGACTAACGACACGCCTACCACGTCTTGCAGCTTTTTCACTTGGCGATAAATCAAGGTACGGTGCGCCCATGGGCAGTTCAGCGCTGCAAAGAGGTGGTAACGACCTGCTTCGGCTTTAAAGCCTGCATCGCCGCTTGGCCCTGCTTCACCTGTCGTGGTTACCCAGCTTCTGAATTTGGCCGTGCCGCGCACAAATCGCCCTTGTGCGTTTTCATATTCTTTGGCTTCCAATTCACGCAACGCATCATCGGTCAGCCAACGGCCTTCAACTAATTTTCCCATTGCTTCACTCCTTTACTGCGCGTCACTCGCTTGCTCTGCGTTGACGTGTTTGAATCATTGACCTATTTGTTCACGGCCGTGTGATGTCGTGAAATCCAATGCTGGGCCAAGCGGCACAATGCGTGTCGGGTTGACCGTTTCATGGCTGCCGTAATAGTGCGCCTTAATGTGGTCGATGTTCACCGTCTCGGCAACGCCCGGCTGTTGATAAAGCTCGCACAAGTAGCCTGAGAGATTTGGGTATTCGACGATGCGGCGACGGCTACACTTGAAATGTCCGACATAAACAGCATCGAATCGGACCAAGGTGGTGAACAAACGCCAGTCCGCTTCAGTGATTTGGTTGCCGACCAAATATCGGCTTTCTGCCAAGCGCGCTTCCAGCTTGTCCAAGGCGCTGAAGAGCTCCTCCACCGCTTCGTCATAGGCTTCTTGCGTTGTCGCAAACCCTGCGCGATAAACGCCGTTATTGATGTTCGGGTAAATGAAGTCATTAATGTCATCGATTGCCTCTCTCATTGCTTCGGGGTACAAGTCGCCTTCTTTTGCGCCGACATCGTCAAACGCGCTGTTAAAAATGCGAATGATTTCCGCCGATTCATTGCTCACAATGGTGTGCGTTTTCTTGTCCCAAAGCACAGGCACGGTTACGCGTCCGGTATAGTCAGAGCGTGCTGCCGTATACACTTGGTGCAGGTACGTTTTGTCGTTCACGCTATCTGCAATCACGTCGTCGCCCGGCAAGAATGTCCAACCGTCATCGCCCATAAAGGCATTCACGACAGACACCGAAATCATGTCTTCTAGTCCTTTTAAGGCTCGGAAGATCAAAGTGCGATGTGCCCAAGGACACGCGAGAGACACATACAAGTGGTAACGACCTGGTTCGGCTTTGAAGCCGCCGTCGCCGCTTCGCCCTGCCGACCCGTCTTGCGTGACCCAACTGCGAAAGCTGGTGGCTTTGCGGGTAAAACGCCCGTTGGTTTTCGATGTGTCATACCAATCGGTGCGCCATTTTCCGTCGACCAATAAACCCATAATGTGTCCCTCTTAAGCTGTATGTTGTGCTGATGGAGTAACAATACGAGTTGTCAGTTTTTGTATAAACAGACATATGAGGAAATGATTGTTCTCAATACAAGAACAAAAAAATGAAGCGATGCTCTATGCCGCATCGGGCGACAACAGAAGAGAAATGATCATGGGATAACGCCATAAAGGCATCTGATTGTGAGCGTGCTATCGGTTCGTGTACGCCCGACTCCCTACACAAATCATTTGTATGCGTATAATGACCCTAAGTGAGTAGTGAGGTATTTCATGTCAACAATCAAAGATGTGGCAAAAGAAGCAGGTGTGTCTATCGCGACTGTTTCTAGAGTGATCAACAAATCGCCTAACGCCAGCGAACAATCCATTAAGGCCGTGACTGAGGCGATGAAAAAGCTCGGCTATCGCCCCAATGCGGCTGCAAAAGCACTGGTCAGCCAGCACAGTGCCACTATCGGCGTGTTGGTCGCGGATGTCTCCGACCCCTTCTTTGGCACTCTCACACAAGCCGTCGATCGCGTAGCCCGCGCAGCGGGGAAGCACACGTTAATCGGTAACGGTTATCACGACCTGCGCGAAGAGCAAGAGTCCATCGATCTGCTGATCAACAATCGCTGCGATGCGCTGATCATTCACGCCAAAGCCTTGTCTGATGAAACGCTGATCAGCTATGCCGAAGAAGTAAAAAGTCTCGTGCTGATCAACCGCCACATTGATGAGCTGGCAGGACGCTGCATTTCACTCGATAACTTTCGTGGCGCGTATTTGGCCACCGAGTTTCTAATCAAACACGGCCATACCAAGATTGCATTGATTTCGTCTAACCACGACATTGAAGATGCGCACGAACGTAAGAAAGGATTTGAAGCCGCATTGCATGACCACGATATCCCAGCGTGTGAACGACGGGTGGAATCGGGCGATCCAAGCAGTGATGGCGGCGAAAAGGCGATGACGCAATTGCTAACACGTTCCGTGGAATTCACCGCAGTGGTAGCTTACAACGATTACATGGCAGCGGGGGCGATGTCGGTCGCGCAAGAGAACGGTATCAACGTTCCTGAGGACGTCTCGATTGTGGGCTTTGATGATGGCTTGATTGCACGTTATGTGTACCCGAAACTTACCACCATTCGTTACCCAATTAAAATGATGGCGGAACAGGCAACACAACTTGCGCTT
>JBELME010000179.1:0-8555 GCA_042096095.1 Enterovibrio sp. | reverse complement strand
AGTTCGTTGCCATCTACATCCACCATCACACCGTTCTTCTCGGTGTAACCTGCCTGTGTCAGTAGCGCTTTGGCTTTCTTCGGGTTGTACTCATAACGTTTTACGTCTGGGTAAAAGCCAAGATCCCGCGGGCTGGTATTGGTATCAGCAACAGGCTGTTTTCCCGAAAACAACTTATCGACAAGCTGCTCGCGGTTCGCACCGTACAGTAAGGCTTGGCGCACTTCTTTCTTTGCCAAGTGTGGGTTGTTCATCGTGGTGTCTAGGTGCTCATAAAGTAGGCCAGGCTCATAGTGCACATTAAACTTCTTACCGTGGCGCTTTTCGATTTGCAGCACTTGGTCGAGAGACAAACCGATTTCACCCGGCAAGTAATCCACGGAGCCTGACAGCAGATGCGCTTCTAGCGCTGACGTGTTTTCTACGGTTTTAAAGACAAGTTCATCAAAGGCGGGGGATTGACCTTTCCAATGCGGATTACGTTGCGCAGTGATGAAGCTACCCGGACTGACTTTGTTCAGGACGTAAGGGCCGTAATACAAGCCTGCGTTGGTTGGGTCAGTGGCGTATTTGGTAGTTTTGCTGTAGTTCGTTGGGTCGGCGCGGTACAGCGCACCTTCAACGTGTTCAGGAAGCGGCTCAGGGAAATAATCTGTGCGGTATTTGAAGCTGACTTTACTCAGATACACCTCAAAGGTTTTGTCATCAAGCAGAACCAGCTTCTCCATGGTTTTTGCTTCTTGGAGACCCGGATTACCCACGCGCTCGTCTTTTTGGATCTCATAGCCTAACTGAATGTCTTTCGTGGTCAGCGGCGTGCCGTCGCCCCAAAACAAGTCGTCACGCACCGTGACGGTCAATTTAATGCCTTCTGACCCATCTTCTCGGGTAATACGTTTCGCTAAACCGTTTTCAAACGTCGGGATCTCAACACACACATTACATTGAGGTTGCCAGTCTTTTCCGTAAATCACGGTTTTGCGGTAAGCGGTATTCAGTACATAAGACGCCGCGACATTCGACACCAAGGTAGGATGAAGGCCTTCGGGGTATTGAGACATACCGATCTTGAGGGTGTCAGCACTTGCGGAAACAGAAGAGAAGGCAACTGGCGCTGCGATGGCCAATGTGAGAAGCGTTTTATTCATACAGTCATGTCCTTTGTCAAAGCTGAGGGCAAATCCGTCACCCTATTGGATACCTCATTAACCGATCACTCAGTTGCTGGGATACCGTGCGTGCAAAGGAGAATTCTTTAGCTCTCCAAGCAAATGCAGTGAAAAGTTGCACGCAATAGCCCAATGTTAAACATATGTTTCAATCATTGTCGAGCCAGTAATGTATACAATTCAATCAAACAGGAAGCACTGTCGCTGAAAAGCCCTGCCTCAGTCGCATTTCATCAAAACAGATAAAATATTTAGTTACTAATCATTACTTTACAGCACCAAACATCCAATTTATTGAATGAAAAACCGACGAAAAAGACTATCTATGCCACTCTTCAACCCAATGTGTAGACGGGAACATATGTCCAATTGGCGTGACACCCTTTAACCACAGCGGCAACACAAAGCTGTCGGCGCGAAAGTACAGAGGGAGCGCGGGAAGATCTTCTGCATAAATACGCTGAATGTTGGCAAACAACGCCGCGCGTTTATCCGCATCAAGTTCCGTTTCAATTTCATCCAATAAGGCGTCCATGTCTGCATTTTTATAACCCGCATAATTTTGACCACCCCAGTTATTCGCTTCTGTTGGAATATTTTCTGAGTGCAAGGTGGTTTCTGGCAGGCTTTCAGGCGCGGAATACCACGCAAACAGGGCTAACCCTTTGTGGTTTCGCTCTTTAAGTGTTTGACCAAAGAAAACCCGTGCTGGCTGGTTATTGATGCGGATGGTGATCCCCATTTTCTTCCATTGGGATTGCAGTACTTGTTGCACTAACTCACGGGTTTTATTTCCTGCGGTGGTCATCAGTTCAATCTGAACGGGCTTCCCATCGGCATCCACCATGCCTTTTCCTAGCCAACGGTAACCGGCTTGTTGGAACAGAGCTTTGGCCTTTTCAGGATCGTATTCATAGTGAGTTACGTCATCTGAATAGCTGATGTCGCGTGGGCTGGTGTCTGTGTGTGCGACGATTTGCTTGCCTTCAAACAACTGATTGACCAATTGTTGGCGATTGATGCTTAACAATAACCCTTGGCGAAAAGCTTTCTTGGCGAGGTGCGGATTGTCCAAGTTGACATCAAGATGTTCGTAGAGCAAGCCGGGCTCATAGTAGTATTGGTACTTCCCTTTCTGACGCTGTTCTAGGCGCAACACTTGGTCAAGCGTTAACCCAGATTCGCGCGCAATCATGTCTACAGACTTTGAAAGTAAATGCGCTTCAAGCGCGGCGGTATTCTCGACGGCTTTGAACACCAGATTATCGAAAAACACCGCGTTGCCTTTCCAGTACGGATTTGGCACAACAGACACAAAGCTGCCTGACGACATTCTGTCTATCAGATACGGGCCATTGTATAGACCCGCCGTTAACGGTGATGTGGTGTACAACGAGGTCTTATCGTAGTTTTCAGGATCGCGGCGATAGATCTCACCTTCGAGGTGTTCAGGCATGGCCGACGGCACGGCCGTACGATAGTTAAAAATGCGCTTATTCAAAATCACATCAAGGCGTTTTTCATCGACGATATCAAGGCGCTCAAGGGTTTGATCTTCCTCATAGCCCGGATTACCTTTGACGCGTTTATCCGTCGAAATCTGATACCCCAAAGCCACATCTTTGGAGGTTACAGGAACGCCATCTCCCCAAAATAGGTTATCTTTGAGCGTGACAGACAAGCGAATGCCTTCTCTGCCATCGTCCAGCACGATTTTCTCAGCGAGACCATTTTCAAATGTCGGCACGGTTTGACACAGATGACAGAGGGGTTGCCAATCTTTGCCATAGATCATCATGGGTCGCCAAACTGTCGACAACACGTAGCTACCTGCAACAGATGACCCAAGTAAAGGGTGCAAACTGGTCGGGTATTGGCTAATCCCAATTTTGAGGGGCTTTTCTGGCTCTGTGGCGAACGATGTGAATGAGGCAACAGACAAGAGGACTGCCGCAGCGGCGCACTGGGTAAAAAGATGTGTCATGTTAACGCCCTCTCGAATAAGTGACCGCGTCACTTATTGTGTTATTCACAAAGCATCAAAAAAGGGATGCCTCAAACCTATCGGCATACCTCTCAATGTAGTGTACTTTCTTTCTATTTTTCTGACTGTTACACAAGTATAGCTAGCCCAAAAGGTCATAACTTGCAGGTATCGATCCTTTTACGACAACACGATGTAACTTTCTTGGGGTGTCTCCGTAATCTGTTACCGCAAAATGCTGCGTGCAACGGTTATCCCAAATCGCGACGCTACCTACTTCCCACTGAAAACGCACCTGAAACGCTTCAGCGCGACTGTGTTCAAACAGCGCCGACAGGTCGGGCAGCGCGTCGCCTTCCACACGCTTATCAATGAATCGGGTGAATTGCTCATTCACGTATAGCGCAGGCTTTCCTGTTTCGGGGTGCTTAACCACCAGCGGGTGATGTACGGCATTGATGTTTTTCGTGATGCCTTCAACACGGCTATTGCCGCTGTCATCTTCACTGTCAAACCGGCTGCCAGAAAAGCCATGAACCGCGTGCGTTGCCGTCGCGTTAGCAATGGCTGCTTTCGCCTGGCGAGGCAATGCATCATACGCCGCTTCCATCGAAGCCCAGATGGTATCCCCGCCTTTATCAGGCAAATGTTGTGCTGACAGCACAGAGCATTTCGGCGGCGCTTCTTGCCACGTCATGTCGGTATGCCAAAAGCTTTTTCCTGGCGGATTGCCTCGGGTCGTTTCAATTAGGCTGACTTGAGGAAAACCCTCAGCATGAGGAAAGAAAGGATGTTGCGCTTCTAACTCGCCAAAGCGACGCGCCAACGCAAGCTGTGCCTCAGGTGATAAGCGCTGGTCTCGAAAGAAAATAACTTTATGATCTAAAAACGCGCGGTATATCAACGCGAAGATTTCGTCATCGCACTGGTTAAGGTCAATACCTTCAATTAACGCGCCGATGTGTTTTGATAACGGGGTAACGTGCATATTCCTTCCCTGAAACGTGGTACGTGCTGATGCGCTCAACCATCAAGCACGAAGAGATTGCTGAAGGTAGAGACCCTCTATTTTCTGTTTCGATTGCAGCAATAAGGCAATTCGTTCAACGTGTAACGCTTCTTATCATTATGCCGCAAAAATACCGATGAATGATTTTCATCGTCACAACAAAAACCTTTCGTTGAAGGCAATGACAGAAGGTTTAAACTCGTTCGCCCTCTCTGTTAGCAGCACCAAGACCGCGTGTTACACACGTTTCACCTGCACAACAGAATTAAATTGACTCAACCTGCGTGAGAAAATGAAAGAAATTAAGATCTTATCATTGCTAAAAGCTAGCCTAGTTTCGATCGCAATTGTGTCGACGAGTTATAGCGCTTACAACGTGATGCACGTTCAACAGATGATCGATGACTTAAACGACAGCTATGGTCGAATGTATACCTCGATCCGTCGTTTTGGCTCGTACTACAACAACGCACCGTCCTTACCATTGCATAAAGGGGTATATGTCGATGGCACGGTCAGTACATATGTCCACAGCGACCAAGCTGAAACCAAGGAGCTTGCCGAAGGCATTCGACGTTTAAGAAAACGCTTACAGATATGTGCGCCTGAGAGCATTTGGACAATTGCAGTCTTCGAAAACCCAAACACCTATGCGTTCTTTGATCCATTACGACCAGGGTATAAAACAGCGTTCAGCCAATACGATGAGGACGATGTTCTTGAAAATATTGTCGAGCAAGAGAGGCTCGATCAAACCTATCAGGAGTTCTATGGCTGCAACATTCGCATGACCGACTCCTACTTGGAAGAAGACACGCAAGAACATTTGCGCACCATTTACTTTCCCATCCATAACAAACAGGCATTGAGTGCACTCGTCGCCGTTGATATCAAAGAGTCTTACATTGATAGACGCATTGAGCGATATAACAACAACCACTACACACGCTTAACCAACACGCCAAAATACAGTCTTTAAACCAAAGTGCATTTTTCATCTGCTCTGATAAAGATCCGGTACACATTGGCGTGAATTACCTCAAAGTACTTGAAGCGTCTGTCGCGCCATCTTTGATCATCGCGTTTCTGTATCAGTTCAGTATCGGCCTGCTTCGCCGGCGTACCCGCTCGATCAGAAAAGATGATATGACGAATTTTTTCCGACGTGATTATTACGAACCACGCCTGAAAAAAATGACTCGGTTTGCCATGCTCATTGTCAATATCGATCACTTCAAAGAAATCAACGACACACACGGTCACAATAAAGGCGATGAATTCTTTATCTTGTTTAATAACATGACGCATTGCCAACTGGGTGACAAAGCCGAAAAGATTCGCAAAGCTGTCGCGCAAGAATCGATTGCAGGTTTGGCAATTACCCTGTCCATTGGTGGTGTATTTGTCCGAGACACTAGCTTTGCCAAAGCTTACAAAAGTGCGGATAAAGCGCTGTATGAATCTAAACGTCGTGGCCGCAACCGCTCAACCATGGCTGATCAATAAGCACTGCTGATTCAAAACATTCGATGATAAAAACCCATGCCGACAAAGCATGGGTTCTGACGACGTTATTGTGTTGTGAAAGATCTTAAAGGATCTTCCCCGCAGCCTTAACTGCTTTTTCAATGGCTTTCACTGCTTTCGCCACCTTCTTAAACAGCTTTTCAATTTTTTGAATATCCCGCTTCGCCTCATCAGCCAAACCCGCTAACGATTCGACTTCCTCAAGCGCTGCTTTTACGTCTTCGTCTTGGTGATTAAGCTCGGCAAAAATCACGTCTTCTAACTGCCGATACAGCGACAGCCTGTCTATTCGAATTTGCGCACGCTGCGCGTCGGTCTCCGTAATCAGCAATAACTTGTTGAGGTCATTAATTGCATTGACTAAGTTTTCACGAATCGTCGCCATTGTCGCTCCTCAACATAGGGTTATTTACATGTCAGCACGTTATCAACGCGCGTCACACCGTCCGTACACTTCTCAATCAACTTATTCAGCGACCGGTAACTGCCATGCGTGTACTTCAACTGCCCCACCGCGTTCATGATGGTGTCTTTGTTGATGTCATCTTCCGCAAACGCGGTTGCCATGGTGTTGTGCGTTGATTTAATTTCTTTCAGTGCGTTGATGGTCACCAGAGATCGCGCTTCAAAGGCATCCATTTCTTTCGATTTTTGATAGATAGATGTCACGAAATCTCGGCGCATTTGGTAAGACGTATCAGGATCTTTCGAAACCTTCCGATAATTCAACACCATGTCATTAATCTCACTTTCATTGGCAATGCGATAAAGCACGACGACACCGCCGTTTTCCAATGCGGACACCATTTCGCCAATCAACAAAGACACGCTCTCATCCGCTTGAATAATGATTTCACGTAGCGCTTTGTCTTTTTCCCGATTGAGATAAGACGTACCCAGCGTGGAAATGAATGCCGTCACCTCCGAGCCGTACTTTTCATAATCGCCCAGCGATTTTCCTGTGTATTCGCTGTATTGCTCTGATATGCCCTTTACTGACCAAAGCATTTGCGAGGACGCGAGCTTTACATCGTCTTCATTCACTGCGTTGGCAAGGCTGTTGAGCGAAGCGGCATACTTGCGTAGCGCGTCTGCCGACTTATAAAGCGTAAGGGCATTGGCACGTTTTCTGTCTTCAAACGGTGAAGCGATCAAAGTGATGGTTTCAGGTTCCAACTTAGCGGCCTGCGCGCCTTGGTAGGTTGCAGCCACTGAATGCAATTGATGCTCAACGGACACGGTGGAAAATTCGGAGAAATAGGCTGTCATGTCGGAAGAAACACTTTCTGTTGTGGTGGCAAACGAAGAATATGCACCAAGCGATGGCGCGCTTGAACAGCCAAAGAGAGTGAACGCCGCGACGGGGAGCAATACGATCTGTCGGTACATAATCAGTCCTTCTACACACGCAAAAAAAGTGGCGGCGCATGAAAACTACAGAATGAAAACGAAAGGGCTTCATTAAGAATAAGAAAATCCACGGGTTTCATTGTCTTACTTTCAACACGGGCTCATGCTTCTGTACCCGCTATTTTCATCCTGTTTTAGCCGAGATTTGTCACGCAATTTGCGGTAACATCCTTCTGTCTATCAATCCCTTGGATAACACAGTGGCAAACGGCAGCGAATCTACATTTTTCTTCTTCGACTATGAAACCTTTGGCGTTAGCCCTGCTCTCGACAGACCTTGTCAGTTTGCAGGCGTAAGAACCGACCAAGATTTTAATATCATTGGCGACCCTTTGGTTATTTATTGCCAGCCACCCAATGATTATTTGCCAAATCCCGAAGCCTGCTTAATTACTGGCATCACGCCACAAACAGCAGTGAGCCGTGGCCTGCCAGAGCCTGAATTTATTGCGAAGATCCACGAGCAATTGGCCATGCCAGGCACCTGCTCGGTGGGTTATAATAACATCCGGTTTGATGATGAAGTCTCACGTTACACCTTGTACCGTAACTTCTTCGACCCGTATGGCTGGAGCTGGCAAAACGGCAACTCACGTTGGGATTTGCTGGATGCAATGCGCGCTAGCTATGCCCTTCGCCCCGATGGGATTGAATGGCCGGAAAATGACGAAGGTTTCACCAGCTTTAAGCTGGAACATTTGTCTGTCGCGAACGGTATTGAACACGCCAATGCGCACGATGCCATGGCTGACGTGATCGCCACCATCGAAATGGCAAAGAAGCTCAAATCCGCGCAACCAAGGCTGTTTGATTACCTGTATACCTTCCGCAACAAGAACAAACTCACGCCGCTGATTGACGTTGTGTCGATGAAGCCGCTTGTGCATGTTTCAGGCATGTTTGGGACGGAACGCGGAAACACCAGCTGGATTGTACCTGTTGCATGGCACCCAGATAATAAGAACGCGGTTATCGCGGTGGATTTGGGTCGTGACCCATCGCCGCTATTTGACCTCGAAACAGACGCCCTTAGAGAACGTTTGTACACGCGCCATGCTGATCTTGCACCGGACGAACTGCCCGCGCCAATCAAACTGATCCACATTAATAAGTGCCCTGTCCTTGCGGAAGCCAAAACCCTTCGCCCTGAAGATGCAGAGCGCTTAGGCATTGATAGGCAGCAATGCTTGGAAAACTTGAAGAAGATACAAGCAAGGCCTGATGTGCGCGAGAAACTGATTGCACTTTATGCAGACAAACCCGAGTACGAGCGCGTACGTAATGTTGATGCTGCGCTTTACGACGGCTTCTTCTCACCCTCCGATCGCTCGACCATGGACATTATTCGCCAAACTAAGCCTGAAAACTTGGCGGGGCTGGATATCCAAGTGGCAGATGCGCGTATTAAGCCCTTGTTGTTCCGTTACCGCGCCCGTCACTATCCAAACACGTTAAC
>JBELME010000178.1:0-8618 GCA_042096095.1 Enterovibrio sp. | reverse complement strand
TTTAGACATGCATTTGAGTCGAGTACGTAAAAAACTCATGGCGGCAGGAATGGATGCGGAGCGTCTACAAACAGCGCATGGCGTAGGGTATTGTTTTTCCTAGTCAACGGCGATGAGCTTACTTTTTTTAATTAAAGCGTTTAAAATCAAAATCTTAATAAATTTGTAACAGTTGTAAAATGCGTTTACAGAACAGTGCTTCTTTTTGATAATAATGAAAATCATTATCGTTATTATCAATGGAAGTAAAAAAGATGTTCCAAGGAAGTAGCTTCAAAATATCCCCGCTCAATATTGCTGTATGTACCGCACTTTTCAGTCATGTCGCCATCGCGAACACAGACGAAACCGTTGTTGTAACGGGTAATTCACTCCAAGCTGCAGACGTCACGATTGACGCGAGTCAGTTGGAGAAAAGCCAAGCGAGTGATCTCAACGATGTTTTCCGTACAAGCTCCGAAGTCACGGTAGGTGGGGGGACGGACTACTCACAGAAAGTGTATGTGCGTGGCCTTGAAGATACGATGCTAAACGTCACCATTGATGGTGCTGTTCAAGCCGGCTCGCTATTCCACCACCAAGGTAGCTTGTTCATAGAGCCAGAGCTTTTGGAACAAGTTGAACTCTCTGCCGGCGCAGGGCGTGCGACCGACGGTGCAGGCGCCCTCGGTGGTGCGATCAAAATGAAAACCAAAGATCCGCGCGCGCTACTCGAGGCGGGTGAGCAATTTGGCGGCCGTGTTAAAACCACGTATTCCGACAATACCGATGGCTTTAAAACATCGGCGACAGGTTATGGCGTGCTGAGTGATAAAGTCACTGTATTGGCGTCTTTGGGTTATACAGACCAAGATGATTATGAAGACGGAAACGGCGACACGGCTGAGTACACAGGGTTCCGCAATAAGTTCGGTTTCGCAAAGATCGTTGGCGAACTAACAGATGCTCAGACACTTACCTTTAGTTATGAGCGTAAAGAAGATGACGCAACCCGCTATGCGCGTCCTCACATGGGGTATTTTGAAAGAAGAGGTAATCCAGGCAACTACCCTCTCGTACAGAGTACTTATCGTGATACCGCCACGCTCAACTACCTTCTAGCTTCAGACAGCAATTGGCTAAATTTAGACACGACATTCTATTACACCGACCTGAAGCTAGAGCGCTTCGATGACCCTAGATTTGGTACCTATATTGGTAATACTGAATCTATCGGTGGTGATATTCGCAATACGTCTACGCTCGATAAGTTAACACTGATCTACGGTATTGATTTCCGTAACGATGAATCAACGTTCAGCGGTGGAAATCAGACCTTTGTTGATAAAGGCGATCAGACAGGTGTGTATCTCCAAGGTGATTATAAAGCTACACAGTCATTGGTGCTTAGTGCTGGTGCGCGTTACGACCGTTATGCGTTGGATGAAGATCTGCGTGATGGTGATTCCCGCACTGAAGGTTCTGACATTTCTGACAGCGGATTTAGCCCTAACGCAGCAGCGACTTACTTCATCACTGAAGATGTGAACGTCATTCTTGGTTATGCGGAAGCGTTCCGTGGCCCTCAAGTGAGTGAATTGTGGCTGTTGGATTACGTGTATAGCGCCAACGATCGTAAGGGGGAGAAGGCGAAAAACACTGAGCTGACGATCAACTGGAACTTCAACAACGGGTACCTTTCAGCAACAGCTTTTGACAGTAAGATTGAAGATGTCATCGGACGCGATAGCAGTGTTTATGAGAACATCGGCACTTTAGACAACCAAGGCTTTACTGTTTCAGCGGGTTATCAGTTGGAAAGTGTTGCGGCGACCATCAGTTACAGCCGAGCAGAGCCAGAATTAAATGGCGAACCTTTGAACGACGGTACTATGAATATTGGTACGGCAACCGGTGACACGCTCGTCACTACAGTGAACTACTTCGCAACGGATGAATTGGAATTTGGCTGGACTGGTCGTTTTGTAGATCGCCTGAAAGATGTGCCTGACGGTTCTGATGAAAAACCGGGTTACGGTGTACACGACTTGTACGTGCAGTGGATGCCAATCAGTGGTGAAGACCTCGCGTTGACAGCGTCGGTGAAGAACGTGTTTGATAAAACTTACCGCGATCAAGCAAGCTTGAGCGAAGATTACTACGGTCCATATGAACCAGGCCGTAATCTCAAACTGGGTGTTAACTGGGGCTTCTAATGCCAGAACAAAGGTAACGAAAGAGCCTTTTACAGAATGTCTTGAGACATGATTATGTCTCTATAAGAAAGAGGAGCTTGGCTCCTCTTTTTGATTCCTGTTACAAATATCTTTATACCTAAGTAACCAATCACCACGTGCGTAAGTCTAGCCTGCTAAGATCGTAGAGAAACACTTTCGTATGGGGGTGAAATGAAGAAAACGCTATTCATGCTTTTTCTGATGGCCTTGTTCTTTTGGGGCGTCGACATGGCATTTGCAAATCCGTGGGAGCGCGCGGATGTGCCCGCAAATGGCCAAAAGCAATCAATCGGGAGCTATGCCAATGGCTGCCTCCAAGGTGGAGAAGCCATGCCACTGGTGGGGGAAGGGTATCAAGTCATTCGTCCATCAAGAAACCGATACTATGGTCACCCCGATATGATCGCCTATCTGACGAAACTTGCGGGGAAAACGAAAGGGTTTGGTCTGGATGATTTATTGATTGCAGACATCTCAATGCCTCGTGGTGGGAATTTCACCCGCGGGCATTCCAGCCATCAAACCGGTCTTGATGCGGACATTTGGCTGAGCTTTGCACCGGAAAGGCTCAAAAAAAACATCGTAGAAAAACCGACGGCAATCAGCATGGTTGATTTGAAGTCCTACTCGTTGCGTCGAGATAATTGGCTTGAGGAACATGCTGTTCTGTTCCAAGTGGCAGCATCGGAGCCTGAAGTCGCACGCATCTTCGTTCACCCTGTCATTAAAGAGACCTTATGTGAAATGACATGGGAAGACAGAACTTGGCTACGCAAGGTTAGGCCGTGGTGGGGACACCATTATCACATGCATGTGCGGTTGCGTTGCCCCGAGGGAAGTGCCTCTTGTATTGAACAGGCTGCACCACTGCAAGGTGATGGTTGTGGCAGTGAACTCATCAGTTGGCGACCCAAGCCCAAAGATGAGCAGAAGAAAGTCGTGACGACGAAGAAGAAAAAGCGGGTAAAAGTAAAACCAGAGCAGTGCTTGGTGGTGCTTCGCCAGTGATGTGAACGCTGTGCGTGGAAACATTGCGGATAATAAAAAAGCGCCTTTCGGCGCTTTTCTTATGCAAGACCCTGAAGGGTGACAAACTTCTCTAAGAGCTCATCGTTCGTTTCACGACGTTCAGGATCGATAATGATGCAGTTCGTGATAGGGCAAACTGACTGACACGTTGGCTTTTCATAGTGACCCACGCATTCCGTGCATTTGTCTGGATCAATTTCGTAGATCTCAGCCCCGAACGTAATGGCTTCGTTCGGGCACTCTGGATCGCACATGTCGCAGTTAATGCACTTCTCAGTGATCAGTAACGCCATGGATTATGCGCTCGCAGTCTGAACTGTATTTGGGTTACGGGTGTTCGTACCCTCGACCAAATTGCGCATCAATAGGCCGAAAGCAAGATCCATGTCCGCAGGCACAGGGATAAACACAAAGTGTCCGTTACCTTTCGCGTCGTCAATCACTGCGCTCTTGCGGTTTTCCATTGCTTCTAGCGTGAAGGTCACGTTGCCGTTTGGTGTCATCACTTCCAGTGAATCACCCACAACAAATTTGTTCTTCACTTCGACTTCAGCCAAATCACCACGGCGTTTACCAGTGAATTCACCCACAAACTGCTGCGCGTCTGATACCGAGTAGCCGTAGTCGTAGTTTTGGTATTCGCTGTGATTATGACGACGAAGGAAACCTTCGGTGTAACCGCGGTGTGCAAGGCTTTCCAGCGTGCTCATCAAGGTTTCGTCAAACGGTTTACCCGCAACCGCGTCGTCGATGGCTTTACGATACACTTGCGCAGTACGCGCACAGTAGTAGAAAGACTTCGTACGACCTTCGATTTTCAGCGAGTGCACACCCATCTTAGTCAAACGGTCTACGTGCTGGATCGCGCGCAGATCTTTTGAGTTCATGATGTAGGTGCCATGCTCGTCTTCAAACGCAGCCATTTTCTCTTCTGGGCGGTGTGCTTCGCTCAGCAGTACGACTTCGTCGGTTGGTTTACCAAGACCCAAAGTGTTGTCAGGACGTTCTTCAACCTCCTGAACCTGCACAGCGTCTTGCACTTCAACGATTTGGCCGGCGTCGTTTTCTGTCGCTTTCTCGGCTTTATATTCCCAACGGCAAGCGTTGGTGCAGGTGCCTTGGTTCGGGTCACGTTTGTTGATGTAACCAGAAAGCAGACAACGGCCTGAATACGCCATGCAAAGTGCACCGTGAACGAAGATTTCAATCTCCATTTCAGGCACTTCTTTACGCACTTCTTCGATTTCTTCCAAAGACAGTTCACGTGAAAGGATCACGCGCTCAATGCCTTGGGTTTGCCAGAACTTCACTGTCGCCCAGTTAACGGCATTTGCTTGAACAGACAAGTGAATCGCCATGTCAGGAAACGCTTCGCGAACCATCATGATCAAACCAGGGTCTGACATGATCAGCGCATCGGGGCCCATATCAACAACAGGCTTTAGATCGCGGATGAAGGTTTTTAGCTTAGAGTTGTGCGGTTGGATATTGCACACCACGTAGAACTTCTTGCCCAATGCGTGGGCTTCATCGATACCGATTTGAAGGTTCTCATGGTTAAACTCATTGTTACGCACGCGAAGGCTGTAACGTGGTTGGCCTGCATAAACTGCATCTGCACCGTAAGCAAACGCATAACGCATGTTTTTTAAGCTGCCAGCAGGCGAGAGAAGTTCTGGTACAAACATATTCAATGCTTCTTATTTCTGAGTGTAAGTCAGGCGCATCAGACGCTGATGCGAAGGAGCGGCGATTTTACTGTGATCTTGTTAACATAGCCAGTTCGATTCTGGAAACCTTTCGAAGAAAATAATGTCATTCTTACAGCCCAAGGGTTTATGCGCAGTGTGCGCATAAAATGACGGAATCGCTTGGCATGAATTGCCAGTAATGGAAGGCGATAAATTGAAACACGCGGCGTGTGTCTATACTCTTGTCAGGTCGTGATGAATAAATACTGCGTAATTGAGAAGTCGTTTAATGTACGAAAAGAAAACCAAGACGATGAGTAAGTTGTCTAAATCGATGCTTGGCTTAATGGGACTGTCGCTTGTGACGGTCGCCGTGTCCGTCAATTTCTTAAGCTCTGACGCGTCTCGAATCATACCTTTAACGATTTCGAATTCTTTGCTTCCCGCTTTCCCTGCGAATGATGCTGTCGTGACTGACACTGCCGTTATTGAAAAGCTCTCGCTCCCAGATTACGAATACACCATTCAATCCGGTGATAGCCTCAGTCAGATTTTCATGAAGTTAGGTATACCCTACAGCGATTTGCTTAACTTGATGGAAACCGACCTTAACCATTTGCGCATTGATACCCTTCAACCGGGGGATATTTTGCGCTTTTGGGTTGATGGCTCCGCGAAGCACCTCGACAAGCTCGAACTCGAATTTAACGTTGCATCGAAAGTGATGTACCAACGTGAAGATGATGGCACATTCGTGTTTCAGGAAATCGATATTCCCGGTGAGTGGGTGCAAACCGTCTCTGCAGGGGATATCAAAGGCAGCTTCTCAGTGTCGGCGCGAAAAGCAGGGCTGAGCTACAACGACGTGGATACCGTTACTAATCTGCTCAAAGACAAAATCAACTTCTCGCGAGATTTACGCGCAGGCGATCGCTTTGAAGTGGTGCGAGCGGAGCAATTCGTTGATGGTGTGCCGAGTGGACAACGAGAAATTCAGGCCATTCGTATTGAGCGTCGTGGTGCACCGATTACCGCGTACTTGCACACAGACGGAAATTATTACGATAAGAGCGGCAATAGCTTACAGCGTGCTTTCCAGCGGTATCCGACGGTAAGCAAAAAGCGAATCAGTTCGAGTTTTAACCCTAAACGTAAGCACCCTGTGACGGGGCGCGTTTCTCCGCATAACGGTACTGACTTTGCTGTGCCAACCGGAACACCGGTTGTTTCGACGGGCGATGGTGTGGTTGTGATGGTGAGAAATCACCCTTATGCCGGCAAATATGTGGTGGTGGATCACGGGAATCAATTCCGAACCCGCTACCTGCACAACAGTAAAATTTTGGTGCGTAAAGGCCAACGTGTAACGCGTGGTCAGCGCATTGCCCTCTCTGGTCGAAGTGGCCGTGTAACCGGGCCGCATATCCATTACGAACTTCTGATCCGTGGTCGCGCGGTCAACCCAATGACGGCGAAAATCCCGATGGCTACCTCTGTGCCTCGCAACGAAATGACCGATTTCAAAAAGTCTGTGGCAGCTTACGACAAGATGATGTTTGCCAAGATGTAGCGGATTTTGAACATAAAAAACAGCGCCGATTGGCGCTGTTTTTTTATGAGGAGATTCATCCAATACGGCTTAGTTGCTTCCCGTATCAATCCCTTCAAGTTCTTCATACAGGTTTGGCAAGAATGCGCCAAGCTCACCGCACATCAGAGACAAATCGGCATCAAGGCGTTGAGCGATGTCTTCACGGTCGATGTCTGCATTTTGATCGCGCAGTTCTTCAGAGAACTTAATGCGCTTGATAGACATGTCTTCACAAAGCATCAGTTCGATGCGGTCTTGCCAGTTTAGCGCCAGTTTGGTCACCAACTTTTCCGCTTCAATGTGTGCGAGAATTTCGTCACTCGAGAGATCTTGTTGCTTACAGCGGATCACGCCACCTTGCTCCAAAATCGCTTTCAGTTCAGCTTCATCACCAATGGTGAAACCTTTAGGCGCGGCATTTGAGCGAACCCATTCAGTCATGGCCAGCTCAACCGGTTTGTTGGTTTCAACAGGCACGACAGGCAGGCTACCGAGTGATTTACGCAGCAGGGCCAAAATGTCTTCTGCTTTTTTGGCGCTACCTGCATCAACAATCACGAGGCCCGTTTTTGGCATGATCAACGCGTAGGTTTGGCTCAAGCGGCTGAATGCACGCGGCAGCAAATCCATCACGATGTCATCTTTAATGCTGTCTTTTTCTTTCTTCTTCAATGGACGGCCTTGCTCAGTTTCCATCGCCTCAACACGCGCGTTTAGCGAGTCTTTGATGACTGAAGCCGGAAGCATTTTCTCTTCTTTGCGCGCACAGATCAGAATGTTGCCATCACTTACGTGGGTCATCATATCGCCATGTTTACCTAGCGCAGTGGTCCAGCCAAATTTTTGCATGTCTTGGCTGCCACAAGGCGTGAAGCGAAACTCAGACAATTGCTTCTCAATGTGGTCTGGGTCGAGGTCGATATCGCGCGAAAGGCGGTAGGTGAAAATGTTCTTGAACCAAATCATGGCGAGGCTTTATCCATCCAGTAATGACAAAGGCCACATGGTATTGCATTCAAGGGAGAATGTCGCTTCAAATGGGGTACAATTTGGCACTGAGCACAAGAACGAGTACACAACTTGCGATGAAAATACTTCACACCTCTGACTGGCATTTAGGACAAAATTTCTTCACGAAAAGTCGCCGAAGCGAGCACCAAGCGTTTCTAGACTGGTTGTTAAGCCAAATTGATGAACACCAAATCGATGCTGTCATTGTCGCGGGAGATGTGTTTGATACCGGCGCGCCGCCAAGCTATGCACGTGAACTGTACAACCAGTTTGTGGTGTCCATCAGTCAGCGTCATTGTTCCTTGATTGTCTTAGGTGGAAACCACGATTCGGTGTCCACGCTAAAAGAATCTAAATCCTTACTGGCCTGCCTTCATACCCAAGTGGTGGCCAACACCAGTGATGACCTTCAAGACCAATTGCTGACGCTGAAAACCAAGGTGGGTGACGTTGGCGCGATTGTTTGTGCGGTGCCTTTTGTGCGCCCTCGCGATGTCATGACCAGCCGCGCTGGCGAATCTGGCACAGAAAAACGCCAAGCCTTGGGCGATGCCATCAAAGCCCATTATCACGCCTTGTATCAAGCCGCGGTTGAACTGCGCAGCGAACACCAATGGAAAGTGCCCATTATCACCACCGGGCATTTAACGGCATTGGGTGTTAGCCCGTCTAAATCGGTACGTGATATTTATATCGGAGCGCTCGATGGTTTTGCGGCTGATGGTTTTCCCCCTGCAGATTACATCGCCTTAGGGCACATTCACCGTCCTCAAATTGTCGCTAAATCAGAGCATATTCGTTACTGCGGATCGCCTATTCCCCTTAGCTTCGATGAACTCAAATTCAGCAAGCAAGTGGTGCTGGTGGAATTTGACGGTGAGCAGCGTATTAGCATCGAGCCTATCAGCGTGCCGAGCTTTCAGCCTATGGCTGTCCTAAAAGGGTCGTTGGAAGAGATAGAGGTACAGCTTTCCGAGTTAAAAGATCATGATGATCCAAAACCTATTTGGCTGCACATCGAAGTCGCGGTGCAAGACTATCTGTCCGATTTACAGCAGCGCATTCAGCTGCTTACCGAAG
>JBELME010000177.1:0-8629 GCA_042096095.1 Enterovibrio sp. | reverse complement strand
GCGAAACGATAAGAGCGTATTGACTTGACGTTCGGGTAGCGTCCATATATGTCCTGCTTTGCGTTGTCTGCTTAGCGAGATGACTAGCAAAAAACGCCGTAAATCTTCTACAAAAGACTTACAGCGTTTTGGTACCGCTATTCGCTATTCGGAAGCAGGCACTTCGATGGAAGCAGGCGCTTCGATGATGGTTTCAGCATAGCTTTTGTACTGCTGTTCAAACTGACGGGCGATGGCGTCTGGAAATAAGTGGAATTGGCCTGCAGCGAGTGCGTCAATGATGCCTTTTGCGACGACGTCTGCGGGCTCTGCTACTTCAAGCATTCCTGCACTCGCTGCCATGTCTGTGGCAATAGGGCCGGGGTGAACACTCAATACCTGTACGCCATTTTCTGCCCACTGCTCTCTAAGGCCCTGAGTAATGGCGTAGCTAGCTGCTTTCGATGCTGAGTAGGTACTGACGCCTAGGAAATTCTTCATTGATGCAATGGAATTCATCTGAACGAGTGCACCATGATTCTGCACCAATATTTCGTTGAAGGCCTGTGCGATATGAAGTAAGCCGAACGTGTTCACAGTCAGTTCTTTTTGCAATGCTAATGCGGCGTGATCTGAAAGGGGGTCGGATATCTCAAGTCGGCCTGCATTGTTAACCAAAAGTTCCACGTCGGATGCTTTCTCTGCCAGTGCATAGATTGACTGGCTATCTTCCATATCAACAATCAGTGTTTTCACTCGCTCGCCGTATTTGCTTTCTAATTCAGATGTTGAAGCGGGATTACGCACTGCGAGGTAAACTTTTTTGCTGCCTGCGGCGAGTAAATTTTCAACAATAGCGCGGCCTATCCCTCTGTTTGCGCCTGTGACTAACGCGATTTTGCTCTCTACATTAAAAGCCATTTTGATTCTCCATATCATGACGGTACTTAATTTTGTATCGATCGGTAAGGGTGATTATTTACTGATCGGTACAATATAGTCAACAGGTATCCTAAAAATATTTTGTTGTTTACGTTAGAATTGGCGCGGAGAGTACTAAAGGCTGTGGGAGTGTAGTAGTGATGACAGCGGGTCGAAAATGTGAATTTAGCAAAGAACAGGCGCTTAGTGCCGCTATGCAGTTATTTTGGGAGAAGGGTTTTCTTGGTGCCTCTCTGTCTGAGCTTACTCATGTCATGGGTATTAACAAGCCGAGCATGTACGCCGCATTTGGCAATAAAGAGCAGCTTTTTGTCTTAGCAACAGATTATTTTGTTGAGCAGCATGGCTCTGAGGCTTGCAGAAATCTGAGTAATGCCGAAGGTGTGCTTAGAGATCGCATGAAGGTTTATTTGTCTGCGGTTGCTGATATGCAAAATCAACCCACTTTGCCGCCGGGATGCTTCATTGCTCAGGCAATCGGAGAATCAGCAGGTGGCACATTACCGGCATCTGCACTTTCTGCCATTAAAAAAGCCAGTGAAAAAACGACCTCATTTCTCAATGATTTTTTTCAACGTGAGATTGAGGCAGGAAGCCTGTCTGACAATAAGACAGCCGATATCTACACTCGCTACACGTTTACCGTGATTCAGGGAATGGCCTCAATGGCCAGAGGTGGTGCTTCACGTGAACAAATGGATGACGTGATTGATCTCGCGCTGCACATTTTTGAGGGTTAAGCGCTGCAGATGAGCCACCTGTTCCTCACTTACCTCAATCCTGCTCTTTCTCCAATGTATCTACGATATACCGCGCGATCGGAAAACATGACGTAGCGGCGGGTGAGGGCGCGTTGCATACGACGAGGGCGCGTTGTGTTTGGTGGAATAAGAAATCATCCACCAAATCGCCGTTTTGATATACCGCTTGAGCGCGAATGCCTGACGGGTAGGAGTTCAGGTCATCGTTGGTGAGTGACGGGCAATATTTTTGCACTTCTTTTAAGTAACCCGATTTCCACAATCCATTGCGGAGTTCCTTCATGGCTGAGCGGAAATTGCGACGAATGACGTTATAAAAACCGGGGAAGCCGAGCATGTCCATGGTGTCTGGCATATTAAACGACGTGCGATCGTAACCTTCACGAGCAAAGCTCAACACGGCGTTTGGCCCTACGGTCACAGAGCCATCAATCATCTTGGTGAGGTGAACACCAAGAAATGGCAATGCAGGATCGGGAATGGGGTAAATCAGGCTGTTGATGATGGTGTTGTGCTGGGGCGCTAACTGGAAGTAATCGCCGCGGAACGGGATGATTTGGAAGTCCGGCGTTTCACCCAGTAAGCGCACCATGCGATCTGACATGACGCCGCAGCACGCAACAATGCGATCGGCGTGAAAGGTATGTTCCCCCGCGACAGCGGTAACCCCTTCATCGGTTTCTTTCAAATAACTGACTGGGCTATCAAGGTGAACCTGCCCGCCATTGTCTTCGATGAGTTGGTGGAGCTTCTGGCAGATTTCGCGATAGCTCACAATGCCCGTTGAAGGCACAAAGATTGCACCTACGCCTTTAACATTCGGTTCGCGGGCGTGCAGTTCATTCGCATCCAACACCTCAAACGCTAAGCCGTTTTGCTCTGCGCGGGCGATTAACGCCTGCATGCGCGTTAGTTCAGTGTCGTTGGTGGCAACGAGCAGTTTTCCGCACGCTTCAAATGCAATGTCATGCTGCTGGCAGAAGGCCTTGATGGCGATATTGCCTTCTGTGCAAAACCTCGCTTTCAAGCTGCCTGGTGTGTAGTAAACACCTGCATGGATCACGCCGCTATTGCGGCCAGTTTGGTGACTGGCGACCGCAGGTTCCTTATCGACCACGACGATGCGTTTATCAGGGTGACGTTGTTGAAGTTCATTCGCGACGCTGAGCCCTATAATGCCCGCGCCAACAATTAAATAGTCACAGCTGATCATGATATCGTCCCGTTTTAAGTTTGAAGTTGAATGCTGAACCTCGATTGAAAGCCAAAACGAGGTTGAGTGGAAGGTGTGTGTTTGCAGGGTGTGATAAGGGGCGATAAAGGCGCGTGCTATAGCCAAATTACCTCAAGTGACAAGATTCAGTGTTGCGCCAGCTAGCCAACACATTCTCCCTGAACAAGTACCTTTAGATTGTTTGGAGAAAGGTACTCATCCCGCTGATTTTCTATGGGGAGTGACATACCCTTTTTCGTTAAGCAGCCCTGCTTTGGACGATGAAATAATGCGAGAAAGCGGTACAGGCTCGCCAAATACGAAGCCTTGGGTGTAATGAATACCCATTTCCTGTACCAGATTCAAATCAGCATGCTTGTTGACCCGTTGCGCTACCGTAATGGCATTTAATGATTCACTGATCTGTTTTATCGATTCAACGATTTTCTTGTCTACGTGGCTTGAGCTCATGAGTGAAATCATGTCGCCATCAATTTTCACCATGCTGAGATCAAACTTCCTCAAGTAGCTGAAAGACGCCATTTCAGAACCAAAATTATCGACCGCTATATGGCAGCCGACTTTACGGAACACCTCCACGGTGTTCATCGCCTTAATAACATCCCTCATTAAGGTACTTTCTTCTATCTCGATACATAACTGTCTTGCGGGCAGGGCGCTGCGTTTAATTTGTCCCACAATGTCGTTAATAAAGGTCTCATCATAGAAGGCGGTTTCAGAGAGGTTGATGGCGATTGATAATTCACACTTTTTGAGTGCGGCGGCTTTCTTGACTAAGACTTCGTTGAATACCCAGCGCTCAATGTCGTTAAAGCGACCTACGGGCTCTGCGGAGTCAATAAAGGATTTTGGCGCGAGCAGTTCGCCTTCTTCGGTGATCATCCTGACCAACACTTCATGCCATGTGATGAGCCCATTGTGATTAGGTACTATTGGCATACAGAGTAAACTGAATGACGAAGATGAAATGGCGCTATCAATGCGATCGAGAAGTTTTACTTGTCCTGATTCGTGCTCTTTATAAGCGAGTTCGCTGTAATTCGATATGTGGGTATTGTCTGACGCTGAAGCGCGCTCTAGCGCATATTCCGCTTCATGCATGATGAGATAAGGCGTGATATCTGAGCCATTGGCTGCAGTTAAACCCACAGTACACTTGATATACAACGCATTGTCTTTATTGCTTGAAGGGGCGGCTTGAAAATGCAGTTGTTCGATTCTTTCTGTGACATCCTGCAAAAAAGCGTGGGCTTTGGTTTTCGGGCATCCTCTCAGCAGTATGGCGAAATCATCGTCACTGATTTTTGCAAGAAGATCGTGGTGTGTTGAGGCTGCGCGAAGGGTTAAGCCGACAGACTTTAGTAATTGGTTCTTGGCGGGGCGGTTGGCTTGTCGCTCTATTTCATCAAGCCCTGTAATGCGAAGAACAGCGAAAGTGTGATCGCCACGCTGAAGCATTTGTTCTTCGGCATGATTATGAAGTGCCCGCTCCATCCCTTGCCGGTTCATTAAACCCGTGACGTAATCATGCGTCGCGCTGAAATTCGGTAATGTTGTGGCACTCATGGCAGCGTCTTGCTTACGCAAAGTGAGTACCCAGCCGACTAGCTTGATGCTTGGGCGGGATAATGTGGTTGAGCAGAGCGAAGTCATTGCGGGTCTATTTGCGGTTGGAGAGGGTTCTGAAAGCGGTGAAATCAATAAAGTCAGTGGTGGGTTTGAGATAGCGCCAGGATGCAAGGTGAAATGCTTGGGTGCTTGATTTGTCGCTAAGGCAGTGTTGGCTTGTTCGAGTAACGTATTGAAGGGGATTTCTGAATCACTGTCGTACCAGGTGATGCATTTTTCGATATTTACACCCATCATGTCGGTGTGCTGGCCAGATAATTGGCAGGCATGTTCGTTAATGAAGGTGATGCGATGCGCAGCATCAAGGGTGATGATGCCATCGTCCATCGCATGTAAGGTCAATCTCAATCTGTCTTTTTCAGTACGTAACGCGTGGTTGAGTGACATGACATCGGAAATGTCTGTGTTCAAACCCACGATCCGAGGTTGGCCTTCATCGTCAAAAACAAGGCTGCCAGATGCATATACATGCTTAATAGCACCGTCTTTTAGTGCAATGCGAAACGTGTTGGAAATCGTTCTGTTGTTCGTCGCTGCCTTTTCGCCATCGATTGGCGAACCTTGTACACTCGTGAGGATGCTATTGAACGCGTCAATATCCTCGGGAAGGATGTGTTCTCGCCACCAACGCAAAGACACCCATTCAGCATCCTGGCATTCATAGAGGTCGTGCATGCATGCATCCCAAATCAGTTTGTCTGTACTTGGGCAATACTCCCATACACCAAAGTTCCCCACACTGGTCGCTAAATCGGCGCGCTCTGCAAGATGCTGACTGTTCTCGAGTGCCTCGCGCTCGGCAGTGATGTCCGCAATGGTGCCAAGCACGCGTTTCTTTGTCCCATGATCATTGTCGCCATTCAGGGGCTGACAACAGTCGCGTACCCAGCGATAGCAGTGGTTGTCATCCAGCAGGCGGTATTCCCGTGTGATACTTGCGGTGCCGACGTTGGCAATAGTGTGCTGGTATTCCTGTAGGTCGTCAGGGTGAATACGTGCCATCCACTCGTACAAGCGGTGAATGGCACCCATTGAAATTCCAATGATAGGGAGCGAGTTTTCCGAAAAATGTAGGTATTTGGTGTGGCATTCCAACTCGTAGATAGCCAATTTGTTGAAACTGAGCGCAAATTGAAATTTCTTCGCCCAAAGCTGTCTCTCGGCTTCTAATCGGCGGTGTTTATCGATGTCTTGCACTTGGAAAATGAAGTGGATAACGTCGTTACTCCACGCGCCTCTCACCGCAGATACTGCGATTCTTGCCCAGCATACATCTTTGTTTTTTCGTAAGAAGCGAAGCTCCATCTGGAAGTCGTCGATATGCGCATTCGCGAGTTCCGAGACCTGCTCGTTGATAAGGGTTTTGTCTGCGGGAAACATGAGTTTTTTGAACGGCCTAACATTGAGCTCAGCTTCGTTGAAACCTGAAAACTCTATGAAACTTCGGTTGGCGTTCAATATCTTTCCATCGGGCGACACAATCACCATACCGATCACTGAAGCTTGCATGGCGTTGCTAAAGAGAGAGGCTTTTTCGTCGCTCTGAATTTGTATCTGTCTCAAGTTGGCGGATTTCACCGCCAAAGCCATGCCAAGTAACATGGCACCAGCTATGGGAACCAGAAGCTCAATGGTGCCAATGTCGGCAGTACCTGCCGTGATGGTGAAAGAGTGTTTAACAAGCAGAAAATCGAGTACCAAAGAGACAAAAAAGGTGGTGGTAAAGCCAGGCAGCCTATCGAGCAGCGCGCCAGTCATCGTCAGAATGATGGCGATGGCAATAAAGGGGAAGTGTATTTCGGTGATCAACCAACCACTGAAAACGACGGCGGTTATGATGAAAAGTATGGCTTGAAGGCTTATTGTCATGCTGGCGTTAATGCGGGGGCGTTTTAGTAACACGTACGTCATGGGCGTGATGGCGAGAAAACCAATCACATCGCCGAGGTACCATGCTTTCGCCAATATATCGAACGGCACATCCAACGCCAGGTGCAAGGTGTAGCCGCCTAAGAATGCGCCGGTTAATGGGGCTATTAGCACGGTCAGTGCTATGAAATAACGAAAGGCACGCTGTGCAAAGAAAGGGTCGCCGCTTCGTGTTGCAAAAGAGAGTGAGAGCATACCTACGGTGATGGTGGAGGTATTGGCGGCTGACAGAAATAGGCTTTGAAGGATGTCATCTCCCCACAGTAAATTGGCGCTCAGAATCGCCATGAATGCGGCGCAGATGAGCGAAAATCGTTGTGACGTTGGCGCAAGTGTAATGACAGCAATGGCAAATCCGTTGGCGAACCAAATAAAAGCCGCACTGCCGGGCTGACGCAATAGATAGATCGCGAAAAGGGAGGAAAGCAAACAACCGAGATACACCAGAATAAGACGGCTTATTAGTGCATGTTCTGGGAATAAGTCTTTGGTTTTATCTGGTGTCTCGGACATACCCAATTCTTTTGGTTGGCGCTGCTGCCATGAAAAAAAGAGAAGCGCATTGCCATGACGTTAGGCTCAAAATTGAAAAACGGCCTGTCAACGATGTGCTAATAATCAAAACGCTCCACTCAAGGAGTGAAGCGAATGCATGGCGTTGCGTATATAACTGTAAAGTCTAGTCCAAGTCTCAATAATGAGGCGTCTCATGCTCAAACAATCTGAAGACACTCGCATTTAGAAATGAATAATGCGTTCAACTCAGCAAACGTTAAGCAGGCAAGTGAGAGCAGATATCTAAGTGAGAAGAGTGTTTACAGCTCAGTGTATTTCTTTGTGCTGCCGTAGCATTTGTCGACAGGGTACTTCGCCTTGTTGTGGGCGATTTTTTCATCGCACGCTGCAATCAAGTCCACGCCACAGCGATCGGCAATGCGAAGCAAATACAGTTGAACATCGGCAAGCTCATGCTCTAGGGCTTGGCGTTTTTCTGCCGGAAAGTTATCCGCTTGTTCGGGGGTAAGCCACTGAAACAACTCGGCCAGTTCGCCCACTTCTCCGCTCAATGCCATCACTAAATTCTTAGGGTTATGGAATTGCTCCCAATTGCGTTCTTTCACAAATTCCGCCATGTCAGATTGAAGGCGATCAATAGGGTTGGTTGTGATGTCTTTCATTATTTAACCGTCGAAATACTGATTGAGACACACAGTGTGGCACGTCTTGGAGACGGTGAGAACCGTCTACAACGACATGCTGAGTTTTATATTGCTGATGGATTTCAGTGTGTTGAAAACCCTTCTCTTGACACATAATTCTGACGTTTCATGTCCCATTTTTGTGATTTCGCATACTTTCACAAAAATATGAAAGTGTTTCCTGTTATTACCTGTCTATTCTCTTAGTTGCGAATGAGACATAGGCAGACATTTTGAACGAAACGACAGCAACCTTGCTTACGTATTCCCCACTGACGCTGTTCTTTGCGGTTATTTTGCTGTCTTACTTATTAGAAGATTTAGCGATAATTTCTGCCGCTGTCGCCGCTTCTCAAGACGTTATGTCACTGCCGCTCGCGTTACTGGCCATTTTTATAGGCATCGCAACGGGGGATCTCGGCCTGTATGGCTTGGGTCTCTGCGCGCGAAAATGGCGGGCGCTTAGAGGTTTCCTCCTCACCAAACAAAGTGTGCGTTTCCTTCGTCGGAAATTAAGAACGCATGCTTTTGGCAACATTTTCCTCATCCGATTTATTCCCGGTCTCCGATTCGTTGGCTTCTGTTTAAGTGGCTTTTTCAGGGTCGGCCTGCGTCCTTTCTTAATGGCTGTCATTGCCGCTACCGCGATATGGACAGCATTGGTCTTTATCGCGGTTTACCAGCTTGGAGAAATTGATTGGATCAACCGCAACGTGAGTTGGGGGTTGATACCACTCGCCCTCATCGCACTCTTTGTCGTGAATCGTGTTGCGGGCAGAAAGCTCAAGGAGAAAACAGTTTGCACAGATTAAAACTGGTGGACGAAAAAACATCACCAGCGTTGCCAGTGAACCATGGTATGCCAACCCTCGATACCGGGGGCAAACCGCTCTCGATGTTTGAATTTTGGCCCGCATGGTTTTTCTACACCCCCGTTGTCGCGCAGTGGCTTTGGT
>JBELME010000176.1:0-8636 GCA_042096095.1 Enterovibrio sp. | reverse complement strand
CCAGTACCCAGTACCCAGTACCCAGTACCCAGTACCCAGTACCCAGTACCCAGTACCCAGTATTCGTTAACGAAGGAACCGCCATGACCCACCCATTCTCAATCGCCATTCACGGCGGTGCAGGCACCATCGAACGCCAATTAATGACCCCTGAACTTGACGCTGATTATCGTAAAGAGTTGGCGCAGTCGGTGTTGGCTGGTCATGCCGTGCTTGTGCAAGGAGGCAGTGCTGTTGATGCAATGGTTGCTGCGGTCACTGTGATGGAAGACAACCCACTTTTTAATGCGGGTAAGGGCTCAGTGCTTACACATGAAGAAACCGTCGAGATGGATGCGAGTGTGATGGATGGCCAGAAATTGGAAGTGGGCGCCGTCACTTTAATCAAGCACATAAAGAATCCGGTGCAGCTTGCGCGTGACGTGATGCAAAAAAGTCCGCATGCGATGCTGGCGGGCGAGGGGGCGGAATCTTTTGCGTTCAAAGAGTGCGGTTATAGCTACACAGAACAAGATTATTTTTTTACCGACAGACGATACAAAGAACTGCGCGTCATGAAAAAATCAGGAGGCGTGGCGCTTTCAGAAGCGCGATACCCGGATGAGAAAAAGCACGGCACGGTCGGCGCTGTGGCGTTAGATAAAAACGGCAATCTAGCCGCAGCAACTAGCACGGGCGGTTTAACCAACAAACGTTGGGGGCGTGTTGGGGATACACCGATCATTGGTGGCGGGAACTTTGCGCGCAATGGCAATGTGGCAGTATCAGCCACCGGAATGGGTGAACTACTGATGCGCTGCACCGTGGCTGGCGACATTGCAGGGCGCATGCAGTATGGCAATGCCGATGTAGAGCAAGCATGTCGCGACGTTATTCACGGCGACTTTCTGTCGTTAGGTGGTGAGGGTGGTGTGATTGCGATTGATGCAGACGGTACGGCGAATTTCGAGTTGAACTGCCCGGGGATGTATCGTGCGACGGTTGATGCGGATGGCAATGCGCTGGTGGCAATTTTTGCAGATGAAGCCCTTTCTGTGGTGAGCGAGTAACGAGAAGGGAATACGGAGAGAAAGAGTGGTTGATCAGCTTCGCTCTTTCTCGTCCCTAGCGCATGCTTTCAGTAATGAGGCGGCGGTGTTTCTTCGTTCATGCTCGCGATGTTAGCGGGTTCCATCGCTTTTAATTTCGTCACCAAAAAGGCGATCTGCGTGTTCATTCGCATGATGGCATTTTGTTGTTCAGTGACCGCATCGTTAAGTTCTTCGATGGTGTGTTCTTGAAATGCTAGTTTGATTTCAAGGTCTTCAATTTGCTGTTGCAGTCGCTCTAATTCGTTCATATCGTTACTATTCCTGCGATATCCAGGCTTGTGCAATGCCGGCTGATGTAGCGGAAATGACGCGCCCTGTTGGATCTATCGCGACATCATACACCACCGCACTGGGTGGTCGCGTATTTTGTTGTTCCTCTGCAAGCCAGCGTCCGAGGTTATCGCCGCTTTTGGTTTCCCATGATTCCACGCGCCTTCCTGGTGTCCCGGTTACGAGTATCTCGCCATCATCTGAGAAGCGTGCCGCTGAGAAATTGGGGTGGCGGTGGAACATATTGAGTTCGCTACGCGGTTCACCTGTTGAGAGATCCCACACAATGGCCGTGTCGTCCCCATCGGCCGAAAAGGCGTATTTTCCCGTGCGATGCAGTTCTACGCGAGTGATTCGGTGAGAATGGGGAAATTCATTTAGCACCTGACCTGATTCTGTACTCCAAAAGAAGGCGTTATGGTCATTTCCTCCTGACAGCGCGAATTTGCCATTGGGTGATAAAGACACGCTATTCACTTTATCTTGATGTGCGAGGAACTCTAAGCGTCTTCCTGTGCCTAAGTCCACGAACAAGGCTTTGCCGTTCGACAATGCAAGCAGCACCTTTTGTCCGTTGTTACTGATATCGAGGTCCCGAATGATGCCGTCCGATATCGACCATAGGCCTTCGGCTTGGCCCCAAGCTAGATCCCAGACTGCAAAGTTCTGTGATGTGGCAGTAATGGCGTAGCGGTTGTTGTCTGATATCTGACTCGCGATCACAGTGTTTTTATTTTGATCTTGATAGCCAAAATCAGCCAACTGTTTGTTTTGCATAAGATCCCAGAGCACGATACCTTGTTCTTTTGATGCCATAAGGCCAAAACGGCCTTCACGACTTAAGCTGAAACTGGTCACACCATCTGGGTGCAACGTCCAACGTTGCGCTTCATGTGATGAGTGAAAGCACCCAGAAAGTGCTAGCAGTGTCAGAATTAAGCAAATTGTGGCGACGATTTGTCGTATCACGCTTGTGTTCCTTTTCTTGGGACCCTATAACGTCGAGTATATTGATCGTTTCAGGCTTTCGCATCGTTGTCGCGTAAGCGAATAAGAGAAATGTGGTTTGAATACCAACGGAGTAACCAATGAAATCAGTTTTTAAAATGTCACTGTTAGCGGCAACCGTCGCTTTGGCTGCAGGCTGTCAACAAGAAGAAGCAAAAGAAACTACGACAGTTGCGGTTGAAGCGCCAGCACCTGTTGCTGAAAAGGCCGTGACATTTGCATCAGAAGATGACAAAGCCGCTTATGCTATCGGTGCATCGTTGGCGCAATACCTGAAAGCGAACCTTGATCAGCAGGCAGAGATTGGCCTGAGCCTAGACCCTGCGCTTGTTCAACAAGGCGTACAGGATACGTTCGCTGGTATGTCAAAGTTGAGTGATGAAGAAGCGCAAGCTGCTTTACAATCTCTTGATAAACGCGTTGCTGAAATGGCACAAAAGCAAGCTGAAGAAAAAGCGGCTGCCGCGGTGAAAGCGGGTGAAGATTTCCGCGCAATGTTTGCGAAGACGGAAGGCGTAACCACTACCGATTCTGGCCTGATGTACCAAGTTGAAACCTTGGGAGAAGGTGCGAAACCAGCAGCTGAAGATACCGTCGTTGTTCACTACAAAGGCACACTGACGGATGGCACGCAATTCGACAGCTCTTATGATCGTGACCAACCAGCAACTTTCCCACTTAACCGCGTGATCCCTGGTTGGACGGAAGGCGTTCAGCTGATGCCTGTCGGCTCTAAGTTCAAATTTGTTATCCCACCGGAGTTGGCTTACGGCGCGCAAGACACGCCTGCTATTCCAGCAAACTCAACCTTGGTATTCGATGTTGAGCTAATCGAAATCAAAGGTGGCGCAGCGAAGGCAAAAACAACACAAGGTTAATCACCTTCGTGTGAGTTTGATGCAACGTTTAAAAACCCCGGCCTCGTGCTGGGGTTTTTTCATTTTCTTGAACCAAGTCTGTTAAACTTATGGTCAGATTTTAAAGTTTGCAGCTTTCGTTTATCTTTCATTCTCCGATAGACGATAACCCACAAAAGGAAAGAAGCCTGTGCCGACAGACAGTTTTGGTGCGGATGTAATTGTCGAAAGTGACTTCATTGAGGTCAATCCATTCACAGTACAAGACCGCGTGATCCTCAAATCTTATGAAGCCGTTGTTGATGGTTTAGCGGCGTTGATTGGTCAGCACTGTGAAATCGTGTTGCACTCACTGGAAGATTTGAATACGTCGGCCATCAAAATTGCCAATGGTGAAAACACAGGTCGTCAAGTGGGTTCGCCAATCACTGACCTGGCGTTACGCATGTTGCGTGACATTGAAGGTTCTGAGCGGAACTTCTCGCGCGCTTACTTCACACGCGCGAAGGGCAATACATTGATGAAATCCATCACAGTCGCTATCCGCAATGCGGACAACCGCGTGATCGGTTTATTGTGTATCAACATTAACTTGGATGCGCCATTCTCCCAAGTGCTTCAGGCATTTATGCCGACGGAAGAAGCACGCCAAGCGGTATCCTCGGTGAATTTCGCCAGTGATGTGGACGAATTGGTTGACCAAACGGTTGAGCGTACGATTGAAGAAATCAACGCTGACAAGTCGGTATCGAACAATACGAAGAACCGTCAGATCGTGATGGAGCTATACGACAAAGGTATTTTCGATATCAAAGACGCCATCAACCGCGTGGCAGATCGCCTGAACATTTCCAAGCACACGGTTTACCTCTACATTCGTCAACGTAAAGGCGAGGAAGGGGAAAAATGAGCCTTAATTATGTGTTAGTGGTGAGCGCGCCAGTTTATGGCCGCCAAGCATCACTTTCCGCATACCGCTTTGCACAAGCAGTGATAGAGAAAGGACACACGTTAACGCGTGTGTTTTTCTATCAAGATGGCGTGTCAAATGCGTCGTCTTTGACCGTGCCAGCAAATGATGAGTTCGATTTGGTTGCGGCTTGGCAGGCCTTGTCATCTGCGCATGGTGTTGAGCTTGAAACCTGTGTCGCGGCGGCATTGCGTCGTGGCCAAATCAGTGATGAAGAAGCAAAGCAGCATGCGTTGCCAACGTCTAACATGGCAAAAGGCTTCACCCAAGCAGGGTTAGGTGGCTTGTCAGAATCGTTGTTAACCGCTGATCGCGTCGTGCAGTTTTAGGTGACCCATGAGTAAACTCGGTTTCGTTTTTTCTACTGCACCCCATGGGTCTGCAAGCGGGCGTGAGGGGCTGGATGCCGTTTTATCAACCTCCAATTACAGTGAAAACATTGCACTGTTTTTTGTGGGTGATGGTGTTTTCCAGTTGCTTGCAAACCAACAACCTACAGTGGTGTTCAGTCGCGACTATATTTCGACATTCAAAATGCTGTCGTTGTGCGATGTGGAAGACATTTACGTTTGTGAGCAGTCTTTAGCGGAAAGAGGCTTAACAAACGCAGCACTCATCATCGATGCAGATGTTGTCGAACGCAGTGTGATTGCGTCGCAACTGACTGAATGTGTCAAAGTTCTCCAGTTTTAGGGGCATCGGATGTTACACACGCTCTATACCTCACCGTATTCTTCTTCTTCGTTGAAGCTTTGCCTCGATTACGCACAAGCGCCAAGCGCGATCCTTCTCGCTGAAGATGCTGTCGTTGCCGCCATTGAGCAAGGAGAGTGGTTTCTGCCACTTCTTTCTTCAAATCGTCGAATTTACGTTCTGTTGGAAGATGTTCAAGCAAGAGGGCTGGAAGGTAAAATTGCCAGTGAGTTTGAACTTGTTGATATTAAAGGTTTTGTCTCGTTGACAGAGCAGTATGTCACGCAAATGAAATGGTGAATATCACCACAATCAACTAGCGTAAAGACGTAATATCTCGGTGTTTACAAAATGCACTGAGCATTGATCGTTGTATAAATCTTGACACCTAAATAGACGACGCATAAAATTTCGCGTCCCTACTTTTGTGGGGCATAGATTTTTCACACTTATACGTAAGTAATATCAGGAGCTATTTAATGGCAACTATTAACCAGCTGGTACGCAAACCACGCATCAAGCAAGTTGCTAAAAGCAACGTGCCTGCGCTGGAAGCGTGTCCGCAGAAACGTGGTGTTTGTACTCGTGTTTACACCACTACGCCTAAAAAACCTAACTCGGCACTACGTAAAGTATGTCGTGTTCGCTTGACCAACGGTTTTGAAGTTACTTCATACATCGGTGGTGAAGGTCACAACCTTCAAGAGCACAGCGTTGTTCTAATCCGCGGCGGTCGTGTAAAAGACCTTCCAGGTGTGCGTTACCACACCGTCCGTGGTGCGCTTGACTGTGCAGGCGTTAACGACCGTAAACAAGGTCGTTCTAAGTACGGTGTGAAGCGTCCTAAGTCTTAATGGAATCCGTTAAGTAAGGCCAAACACTAATTAATTTGTAATTTTGAAAAAACTGAAAAGTTTTGGATAAAACCTGAAGAAGACAACGGAGAATTCCATGCCACGTCGTCGCGTAATTGGTCAGCGTAAAATCCTTCCGGATCCTAAGTTCGGATCAGAGCTGCTGGCAAAATTTGTAAACATCGTAATGGTTGACGGTAAAAAGTCGACTGCTGAAAAAATCGTTTATGGTGCATTGGACATCATGGCTGAGCGTTCTGGTAAAGATCACCTAGCTCTGTTTGAACAAGCTCTTGATAACGTTCGCCCTGCGGTAGAGGTTAAATCTCGCCGTGTTGGTGGTTCAACTTACCAAGTACCTGTAGAAGTTCGTCCGGTTCGCCGTAACGCACTTGCTATGCGTTGGTTGGTTGAAGCTGCGCGTAAGCGTGGTGAAAAATCTATGGCTCAACGTCTAGCTAACGAAATGCTAGATGCATCTGAGAACAAAGGTACTGCGGTTAAGAAACGTGAAGACGTTCACCGTATGGCTGACGCTAACAAAGCGTTTGCTCATTACCGCTGGTAATACCTTTTTAGGCGCGGCATTTGCCGCGCCTAAACCACATTCTAAGGTTGACCTTAGTAAGAGGATACTACTGTGGCTCGTAAGACCCCTATTGAGCGCTACCGCAACATCGGTATTTGTGCTCACGTAGACGCAGGTAAAACTACAACAACAGAGCGTATCCTGTTTTATACCGGTCTTTCTCACAAAATTGGTGAAGTGCACGATGGTGCCGCAACCATGGACTGGATGGAGCAGGAGCAAGAGCGTGGTATCACAATCACCTCCGCTGCGACTACAACCTTCTGGCGTGGTATGGATGCACAATTCGCTGAGCATCGCATCAATATCATCGATACCCCTGGACACGTAGACTTCACCATTGAAGTTGAACGTTCACTGCGCGTATTGGATGGTGCAGTCGTTGTATTCTGTGGCTCATCTGGTGTTGAACCTCAGTCTGAGACTGTTTGGCGTCAAGCCGATAAATATCAAGTTCCTCGTATGGTTTTCGTCAACAAGATGGACCGTACAGGCGCAGATTTTTTGCGCGTAGTTAATCAAATTAAAGATCGACTAGGTGCTAACCCTGTTCCTATTCATTTGAATATTGGTTCAGAAGATGAGTTTCGTGGTGTTATCGACCTTATCAAAATGAAGGCGATTAACTGGAGCGAAGCTGATCAAGGGATGACCTTCAGTTATGAAGATATCCCAGCAGACATGCAAGAGCTGGCTGAAGAGTGGCATCAGAACCTTATTGAAGCTGCTGCAGAAGCAAACGAAGAGCTGATGGACAAGTACCTCGAAGATGGGGAATTGACAGAAGCCGAAATCAAACAAGCTTTGCGTGAACGCACACTAAACAACGAAATCGTACTGGCAACTTGTGGTTCTGCATTTAAGAACAAAGGTGTTCAGGCGGTGCTAGATGCTGTTGTTGAATTCCTTCCTTCTCCAATTGACGTGAAAGCGATCAATGGTGAAGACGAAGATGGCAATGTGATCGACCGTCATGCTGACGATAACGAACCATTCGCAGCACTAGCATTTAAAATCGCCACCGACCCATTTGTTGGTACGTTAACCTTCCTGCGTGTTTACTCAGGAGTGGTGAATACTGGCGACACAGTTTATAACTCTGTGAAGCAAAAGCGTGAGCGCTTTGGCCGTATCGTTCAAATGCACTCGAATAAACGCGAAGAGATCAAAGAGATCCGTGCGGGTGACATTGCGGCAGCAATTGGTCTGAAAGACGTGACGACGGGTGACACACTTTGTGCACTAGAATCCAAAGTGATTCTTGAGCGCATGGAGTTCCCAGAGCCTGTTATTCAGATCGCTGTTGAGCCTCGTTCACAAGCTGATCAAGAAAAAATGGGTATCGCGCTGGGTAAACTGGCGGCAGAAGATCCATCGTTCCGCGTTGAAACTGACATTGAATCAGGGCAAACCCTGATCTCTGGTATGGGCGAATTGCACCTCGACATCATTGTTGACCGCATGCGCCGTGAGTTCAGCGTTGAATGTAACGTAGGTAAGCCTCAGGTGGCATACCGTGAAACCATCCGTGGAAATGCTGAAGTCGAAGGCAAGTTCGTTAAGCAGTCTGGTGGTCGCGGTCAGTATGGTCATGTATGGATCAAACTGGAGCCGTCTGAACTTGGCGAAGGCTTTGTCTTCGTTGATGAAATCGTTGGTGGTTCAGTACCAAAAGAGTACATCAGTTCAGTGGCTAAGGGCATTGAAGAGCAGATGAGTAGTGGTGTCCTTGCCGGTTACCCAGTACTTGACGTGAAAGCCACGTTGTTCGATGGCTCTTATCATGATGTTGACTCCAACGAAATGGCGTTTAAAATCGCTGCATCTATGGCCTTTAAGAAAGGAGCGCTTGAAGCGCAACCTGTTATTCTTGAGCCAATGATGAAAGTGGAAATCACCACTCCAGAAGACTGGATGGGTGATGTAGTGGGTGACTTGAATCGCCGCCGTGGTTTGATTTCTGGTATGGACGATGGTCCTGCTGGCTTGAGAATCATTCGCGCACAGGTACCGCTGGCTGAGATGTTTGGTTACGCAACTGACTTGCGTTCAGCGACTCAGGGCCGCGCATCTTACTCTATGGAATTCAGTGAATACGCTGATGTTCCAAAGAACGTTGCTGATTCAATCATCGCACAGCGTTGTTGATTAGTAGCTTTGATGCTGGCATTGTTCGCCAGCATTGATAAAAACTTCTGATCGCACTTACGACGGTAGGTGCGGCTCATAACTAGGAAGGAACACGATCGTGTCTAAAGAAAAATTTGAACGTACGAAACCGCACGTTAACGTTGGTACTATCGG
>JBELME010000175.1:0-8646 GCA_042096095.1 Enterovibrio sp. | reverse complement strand
GACGCTCTTCCGATCTATAGCCTGTTCCAAAGTCATCAATGTTGACCATCGAACCGGCAGCATGAAGGCGCTCAATCGACGTTTCAACCATCCATTCTTTTTCGATGAAGGTGTCTTCCGTGATTTCAAAATGAATACAGCGTGGTGTGGCTGAAATCAGAGTAACAATCTCTTCCATCGCAGCTCGATTAGTCAATGTATGGCTAGAAATGTTCACGCAAATAGGCATTTCAAAACCTCCTTCGCGCCATTTCTTGCTTTGGCTCATCGCTTGTTTCAACACCCAGAGATCGATGTCTGTCATCAAGTTTGCTTTTTCAAACACAGACAAAAAGGTCGCAGGCGAGGTCACGTTCCCCATGCTATCGCGCAAGCGGATAAGCGCTTCCGCCCCCACCACTTGACCCGTTGTGCTGCTCACTTGAGGTTGATATTCCAAGTAAAACTCACGTGTTGCGAAGTCTTCGAGCTGCTTTTGTACGCCTTCAATCTCACGCACTTTGCTCAGCGATTCTGTGACCGGATCAACGGCCAACACATACGCTTCTTCTTCGCGGCGGGTAAAGGTCGTGTCCAGCGATGGTATGTAAAGGTCGCGAGTTTTGGCATGTGAATCCAACATTCGAACAAATGGCCAATACACCAAGGTGCTCAATCCCACCAGCGCGACTTGCAAGATCACCGCACCATAATCACCACCTGTCGAAATAAACGCATTCAATATAAGCGGGCTGGTAATAGGAGCCATGACCACAGGAACAGCAACCAAACCCACCTGCAAGACCGCCAAAGCAACAAACAGATTCACCATTGGCGCAATAAAGAAGGGAAGCAACAAACGAAGGTTAAAGATGATGGGCAACCCAAACATCAGAATTTCATTAATGTTAAAAAAAACCAAAGGGATGCTTGCGAGCGCAATAACACGGAACACTTTGTCGCGTGAAAACGCCAAGATCGCAATCGCCAAGCCCAAGGTTGCACCCGAACCGCCAATAAACACAAAAGACGATAAGGTCGACAAGTTCATGATGTTTTCTGGCTCTCCACCAGACAGGTACAAGGCGCGGTTGACGTCCAAGGTATCAATGAGCGGCTGCACCAAAGGCGTCAGCGCATAGTAGCCATGAATACCTAAGAACCAGAGCATTGAATTCAGGGCCGCGAAGATAGCACCCACACTGAACGGCTCGGCACTTGGGTCAAAATTCTGCATAAGCAGTTCAACGTCTACATGCAGATTTGCCAAGGTAAGCGCTTTGGTGACCAGAACAACCACACCCGTGACGATAACGCCCGGTATAATGAGGTTCATGGAATCCTTCACCAGCTTTCCAGCCACCTCATCTTCTACCAATCGCGCCCAACGCATTTTTTTAAGCTTAGAGATGAGCGGAACGGTATAAAGCGGCAACGTCAGACCAACAAAGGTCAGTAGTATAGATGACGCTTGGGGCTCGTAACCCAGTACTTTTTCAGCCACCGCCACGTAAGAGATGCAAAGCACCGCAATCGGCGGCCTTGGAAGACGCCACTGGATCGCGAGCATCATACTGATGGATGCGGAAAACAAATAGGGATACAGCGCAGTTAAAGAGAGCCGTAACAAATTCAGTTCATGGATAAACCCAGGCATATCAACGCCTAGAAATTCAAGCATGCTTGCAATAAAGCCAAGAATACTAGACACAACTAAACACGGCACGAGCCAAAGCATACCATCACGCATCGCGCGTAATGATCGCGTCACGGCATCCAGTTTGTATGGATTGAGCAGCGACAACAATGGCTTGCTTATTTTCGGTTTCATGACGTTCACTTATAAAGCGCCGGGATCTCTCCCAGCCAAAAAAGTTCGCAAAAATATAAAGACGAACAAAATACATTTAATACGCGCTTAAGTCTCAAGCGGGGGTATTGTAGTGCCTCGCATAATGAAAGCAACAGGCAGTATTGTTTCAATCGAGATTTTCTTTCGCTCCCATTTATTCAATGAATGTAATGTGAAATTACATATGCCGAGAATCTTAATTTGAGATTAATCTCACGAAAAGCACTTTTAAACGTGCTAAATGCCCAACCCGGGTTTATGCACCGCACTACCTTGAAACTACAGCCTGTATGGCCTAACACAATGTCATCATATCGGTGAACACAGATCTGTCGTTGAGCAAACATTGCACACACACCAAGTGACAACATTCCAAAAACATTATCCCTATATTTATGAATGGAATAAATTTAGTTGTTAACAGATGTTAATTTCACGCAAACGTTTACTTGCACTTTCTCTAATTGAGAGCGTGATGATAAAACGTCCATTATTTATCATGGTAATTAACTAAAAACACCCGCCATTTTCTGCTAAATTATAGATCTAATAATTAATTATATAAGTGGTCTTTGATTTGCGTATTTGGGGATTTTTTCTACTTTTATTGAGCGTTTTTATGTCGACTGACGCCATGAGTAAAACCAAACCCACCTTCGTCGACACCTTAAAACTTCACGGCTATGTGGATTCCTATGGCAACCTCAGACTGCGTAACTCGAACATCAACGAGTTACCAGAAAACTATATAGTGACGGGTTTTCTAGACATGGAAGGCAGTGAGATCATTCGCTTACCGAAAACGCTCACTATCACGGGTCATTTGAACGCTGCGCACTCCAAACTCACCACCCTCCCAAAAATTGACGTTGGCGGGTACATCAACCTCACAGGCTCCAAACTTACCGCGCTTCCCGCTGGGTTAACCGTGAAAGGCGACCTCAGCTTGGTGGACACCCCCATCCGCGCCCTTCCAAGACGGCTCAACGTAGAAGGCAATTTGTTTCTCACCAATACAAAGGTGGAACAGCTCCCGCCCGATCTGAAAGTGGGCGGCAATATCTACATGAGAAACACCAATATAACGAAAGTGCCAGAGACCATCCGAGTAGGAGGCCAGCTTTATCGTTAGTCAGTGGTGGTGACGGAAGGTAAGCAACAAAGTGTTGGTTATAAACGATGCGTCACTGAGGACAATAACAAGGGTGCTTGCAGCCAAGGGGAATGGAAACAAAACGTGCTAGGAGAGAAGTGTTGGCGCGTTCTAGGTGCGCGAGTTAGGCGGCCTTCTTCGCGTCTTTCAGGTGCCACATTTGAACAGAATGCAGTTTTCTGCGCAGCGATAAACCGTAGCGATACCAAGTACGCCCGCCACGCTTAATGGTTGCTTTGTGTTTGATCGTGACGTGTAGCGTTGGGAGTGACGTAATTTTAAGCTCACATTCCCCCTCTTCCAACTTCCATTCAGAGATGAACCCAATCCCTTTTTCAGAGACGTCAGTGATCGCAATACTCACGCGCGGTAAGTATTTGTGGGCCCAGTAAAGCTGGCCTTTCACTCTTGGATTGAGTCGAAAACGTTTCCAACGACGAATGTCGGTCATTTTTACACCTATCTTCATACTGAATCACCATACTAATTCAGACGCATAACACCATGGTGAAACAAAAGTGAGACAGACGGAAATTAAACGATCGTTTGAAAATAAATCCCGTACTCAGATGCTCATTAACTAAGTGCCTTTACGGTGTTTACAGCGGCGTAAGCTCGTAGAGTTCAAGCGGCAGCCCGTCAGGGTCATTAAAAAAGGTAAAACGTGCACCGGTGTAAGGATCCACACGAATGGCTTCAACGCTCACACCATGCCCTTCAAGCGTATGCACCGAAGCATCAATATTCTCGGTCACAAAGGCAAGGTGCCTTAATCCTCTCGCTTCTGGGTAAGACGGTCGCTCAGGGCTGTTAGGGAATGAAAATATCTCTAACTGGTTCCCATCCGGTAGTGCGACGTCCAGTTTCCATGAGTCACGCTCTTCGCGATAATGTTCTGCCAACACCGAAAAACCCATCACTTCGGTATAGAAACGTTTTGATGCGGCATAATCACTCACAATCAACGCCACATGGTGAACACCCGATACTACAGACACGTTTTATCCTCATTGCGCATAAATTTTTCACCAACTCTTGGCAATTTTCGCCAACTTCATACGGTCTGTCTAGGGAAGAGAGCGCGGTCAGCACATTGAATACACATATTTTCAATGCTTTGCCAAGTTGGCACTGTACTTGCTTTTTGTATTTGATAGAGACAAAGAATTGGCATCACCGCCAAGAATGAGGATGACATAATGACTCACTCAAAACGAAAGCAACAAAGTCTATTAGGACTCACCATATTCACGATTGGCGCAGGTATCGGCGCTGCAGGCAGCATCGCGATCGCAATGGGCATCATCGGCTAATGGCCTTCAGGGCTCGCCCTCCCCTCCATTCAACGTTAATCAACGCCTTATTGTGGACACGTCTCCAAAGCAAAGCGCATCATCCAATGATTGCCTAATGCATTGCGCTTTGCTCTCTTTTTTCTGTCGCTCAATGCCTTAGATGATTCCCTTCGGTTCTCCCTTTTTCCTTTCTTATTCATGCCGCTACAACACGCTAATAACGCATATCTACGTCGAACCAGTGTACAATTTTTCAACGCAGCGCTAAGGTAATGAATATATACCCAAACAACCTGCAGAAGCTCGCTGAATCCGGCATCTTCACGTTGTTTGGGTATACGATAAAAACACCGTTTTCATTCAAGGAAGCATGCATGACACAGGCAGATCATCGCCCTCAAGGTCTCCATCTCATCGATTTTAAAAAGAAAATCAGCCTTGAGCGCCCTCTTCCCTATGGACGAGATTTGCAGCGCGCGTTAGAAAGCGATCGCGGTCGGATCATCAACTCCGCACCGATCCGTCGCCTGCAGCAAAAAACGCAGGTTTTCCCCCTTGAACGAAACTCAGCGGTTCGAAGTCGCCTCACTCACTCGCTGGAAGTTCAACAAGTCGGCCGCTTCATTGTTCAAACCATCTTTGATCGCCTGACAGCACAGCAAAAATTCGCATACGGTTTAGACGGCCTTGAGCGCGCGGTGGAATCCTTAGTAGAAATCTCCTGCTTGATGCATGACATGGGTAACCCGCCATTTGGTCATAGCGGGGAAGATGCCATTAATCGCTGGTTTACCCAGAACCTGACGACGCTTGCCCCCATGAAAGCGCTGGCTCAAGAATGCTCAGAGGATGAACTCGCCCCCATTCACCATGAACTCTGTCATTTTGATGGCAATGCGCAAGCCATTCGCCTCGTGCAATCGCTTCACCGTTTAAACCTCACCTATAGCCAAGCCGCGTCAGTATTGAAATACACCCGCCCCGCAACCGAATCCGCCGAGCAAGTGCCGAAAGATAAAAACTACCTCACAAAAAAGGTCGGGTATTACGTCACGGAAAAACCGTATGTTGAGGCCATGATGGCAGCGTTGGACATGGCACCGTATTGCCGCCATCCGCTCAGCTACATCATGGAAGCGGCCGATGACATTTCATACTGCCTGGCTGATCTTGAAGACGCCGTTGAGAAACGGATTCTCTCACTTGAAACCCTCACTAAGCATTTATCCGACACCTTTGAAGAACTCGAACCCGCAAACCGTCCCATCAAAAAAGACAAAACGTTTGAGGCGCTTCTTCAGGAGGTGTTTAAAGATGCATCACAAGATGAGATCAGCAAAACCCATAAATTCTTCATTAAGCTGCGTGTCGAAATGGTTCACCCTTTGGTTGCGCATGCGTCTAAGCAATTTATCGACAACCTAGACCAGGTTTATCACGGCGATTTCAACCGCGCATTGATTGAAGACAACAGCCAATTCCACGCACTGGCGAAAACCTTTAAACAAGTCGCCCTCAAACATGTGTTTAACGATCCGGAAGTCGAAACCTTGGAGCTTCAAGGGTATAAGATCATTGGCGGCTTACTCACAGAATACCGTCCGTTGCTTGAGCTTTCTCAAGACGCATTCAGCGATATCGTTAATGGCGGAGGCAGCAGAAGCTACCCTGTGGAGAAGCGTTTGTTTAACAAGCTGTCACGCAAACACGTTGGCGCGTATGAAGTGGCATTGAACGAGCGCGATAGCGACAAAGAAAACAAAAGCGGCATTCCTATGAACACCAGCATCGAAAACAGCGCGCTTTGGGAGTTCTATTTACGCTGCCGTTTACTGCAGGACTATGTCAGTGGCATGACTGACCAGTTTGCGTTCGATGAATACAAATCTCTTGTGGTGAGTAATTAGTGCGCGCAGTAATGGGTGGTGCTGAGTAATCATTGGAAATCAAGAAGCGTTAATAAAGAATTGATGCGGCGCGACATCACGCGCCGTTAAACTTTGCTTCCGCGTAACCATAGCCTCGCAGAAATACGTCGATGCTACGATCAATGTAGGTACGGCGTGTCACTTCATCTTCATTCGCATCAAACCCAAAAAAACCCCAATACACTGGCCGACCGTGTAGCATCAGCAACATTTGCATTGCGGCGGATTCGACATCTTCACAAAACGGCATGTCCCCTTGCGTTACCAACTTTTGTAGGTAGCGGCCAAGCAGTGAAACGTTTCGCTTCGGGCCTTGTTCGAGAAAAATCTTGGCAAGCTCTGGGTGCGAATCTGATTGTCGTACCGTGTTTTGGAACGTGCTTCGGGCTTCATGTTCCAGCAACATGGATTGAAACAGCCAGCCGTATTCACGTAACACCAAATGCGGCGGTCGATCATCTTGTTCCAAGTCCCAGTCCAATCCTGAGTTTTTACACTTTTCGATGATGCAGGTTTCAAAGAGTTGATCTTTATTGCTGAAATGCGCATACACAGTCTGCTTAGACACATTTGCTTTTTGAGCAATTGCATCCATTGATATGCCATATCCCTGTTGGCAGAAAAGTTCAGAAGCCGCATTTAATATTTGCTGACGCTTTTGCTCTTTTCTATCAGTACTCTGCACGCTCATGCGCTATCTCCACGTAAACCTTGTGACAAATATAGAACAAATCAAACTGGACAGTCTAGTTTGATTCCACTATTTTTTATACATACTGGACTGGACAGTCTAGTCCAAATACTAATCGGACAATGAGAACCTCGCCATGGAAAGACGTTACCCTCTGCGCATCATGTTACTTTCAACCGTGTTCTTGTCTGCATGTAACTCGCAAGCAGAAAGCAAGGTTGATGCTTTGCCTGATACCGCACCAACGGTTAATGTCATGACGGTAAACATGGCACCCACCTACGCGGTTGATCGGGAATATGTGGGCACGGTTCAAGCTGGACAGAACGCCAATTTGGGTTTTGAGCTGGGTGGCAAGGTCAATGAACTTCTCGTAGATGTTGGCGACCGAGTAGAAAAAGGCGCAGCATTAATCAGCTTAGACACACAACTGCTCGATACGGAAGCACAGCAACTAGCGGCGCAATTAGAGCAACTCGACGCGCAACTCGAACTCACTCAAACAAACCTCCAACGACAGCGTCAGCTCAAGAAAAAGGGATTTAGCGCTGATTCAGAGATCGACTCGCTGATCAGTCAACGCGATGCCTTACGGGCGAACGTGCGCCAACTTCAAGCGTCACTCTCTTCAACCCAACTTCGCAACGAAAAATCGACCATCTACGCGCCATATAGCGGCCTGATCAGCGAACGTTTTGTCTCTCATGGCGATGTGGTGAATGTGGGTGCGCCTACCCTTACTTTGCTGGCAGACACGCAAACAGAAGCGCACATTGGCGTTCCTGTGAAACAGCTCCTCGAACTCAGCCAACGCGAACGTCCGCAAGTTCGCATTGGTGATTCGCTGTATGACGTCACGTTGCTCAACCCTGGTGCGGTCATCGACATGCGTTCACGCACTGTGATGCTGCGCTATTTGCTCTCCGACGAAGCGGACGTCATAAATGGTCAGCTCGCTTACCTTCAATTTGAAACCCAAAACCCCGGCGAAGGATTTTGGGTGCCGTTAACAGGCCTGACAGATGGACTTCGCGGTACGTGGAATGTTTACGCCGCTGTTCCCAAGGAAGACGGCGTTTATCAAATCGCACGCCGCTCTGTGCACGTTCTCCATGCTAACAGCGATAAAGCGTATGTGTCCGGCGCAGTGAAAGACGGTGAAAAAGTCGTGTCTGACGGCATTCATCGCATCGTGTCAGGACAACGTGTGAAGCTGGCAGCGGAGTAAAAGCACATGGAAAAACTGCTTACAAATACGCGCCTATTGGTGTTGTTCACCGTGCTACTGCTCGTTTCAGGCTTCTCCGCGCTTTCTACCCTTCCACGCGCGGAAGATCCGGCGTTAATCAACCGATGGGCAACCATTACCACCGCCTACCCCGGCGCGAGCGCTGAACGCGTAGAAGCTCTTGTCAGTGAACAGCTCGAAATCTCATTGCGCACGTTGGATGAAATCAAACTGATTGAATCCTCCTCAAAACCCGGTATTTCTGTCGTCACGATTGAGCTTAATGACGAACTCACCGACACAGAAACCGTTTGGTCGAAAGTCAGGGACAAACTGGGGGATGCTGTACCATTGCTACCAGAAGGTGCTTTTGAACCAAACTTCGATAATGACCACTCCAACGCCTTTACCTATATCACCGCCCTTCAGTGGCAAGGGGATTCCCAAGTCGACGCCCTCATCCTAGGTCGCTATGCCAAAGAATTAGCAAAACGCTGGCGTAACCTTGGCAGTACCGAGT
>JBELME010000174.1:0-8656 GCA_042096095.1 Enterovibrio sp. | reverse complement strand
ACATATGTTATGGCTATGGCATCAAAGCCAACACAGATTGGAAAAAGACCTTGGGATCAGAGTGGCGACAATATGAAGAAATCTTCCCTAAGCTGCAGCAATCCAACATTGATATTATTTCCCTCGAGTGCCACAACTCCCGAGTGCCTATCGAGTTGCTTGAGCTTATTCGCGGTAAGAAAGTGATGGTAGGGGCGATTGATGTCGCGACGAACACCATTGAGACGCCTGAAGAAGTCGCGGAAACCTTACGAAAAGCCCTTAAGTTTGTTGATGCAGAAAATCTTTATCCTTGCACCAACTGCGGCATGGCGCCTTTATCTCATGATGTCGCGAACGCGAAGTTAAATGCACTTAACGCAGGCGCAGAGATTATCCGCAAAGAACTTTCTCTTTAAAACGGAAGAGAGTGATGAGAATGGTTGGGCTTGGATACTAGTGTTCAAGCTCATAGCCATATCAATACTGAGTACCAATAGCCAAGCTTCTCTCGAACATACTTGAGAAAATCTGCTCGCTTCATCTACATCCCTAACAGTATATTCAACCCCAAAATGGGGACATTAAACACACCATCTTGTCCAATAATAACGATGCAACTAAATCAAACATCACCCACGCATTCAATCCTAATGGGCTTTCATTGCCTGTATTTCAAATGCTGGTAGAAATACACCAAACAGCACACATTGGTATTATGCCCTACCTGGGTCGGTGCTGAATGTATCAACAGTGGAAACCCGAACATCCTTTCTCGCTCAGCGCTTTTATAAAAATACTTCCATACTCAGTGAACGAATCTGTTTGGTTATCGTATTGATGAAGTACAGATAACAACAAGGAAACGCATTGTGGCTGAGTTTGATGATGGTAAGAAAATCCCGAGTAATCGTTTGAGCCGTGTGGGTATGTTTGGTTCTGTCGTGACGAAAGTGGCAACGAATATGGCGGCGGAGGGGGCGAAACAGATGCTCTCAGGTAAGCGCCCAAAGGCGAAAGAGCTCTTACTGACACCGAAGAACATCAGCAGCGTGACTGACCAACTCGCGCAGCTTCGCGGGGCAGCCATGAAAGTGGGGCAGCTATTGAGCATGGATGCGGGCGACGCACTGCCCAAGGAGCTAACGGACATTCTCGCTAAGCTGCGCTCCAACGCTTCGCCCATGCCAGCAAAGCAACTCGCAGACGTACTTACGCAGGAGTGGGGGGCAGATTGGCAACAGCATTTCGTGTCGTTTAACTTCAAACCCATTGCTGCAGCGTCCATCGGCCAAGTTCATTTTGCTTATGGCGATGATGGGGCTGAATTAGCGGTAAAGGTGCAGTATCCCGGCATTAAACAAAGCATCAGCAGCGACGTCGATAATGTCGTGACCTTGCTTCGTCTTACAGGGTTAGTGCCAAAAGAAGTGGATTACAAAGAACTCCTCGAAGAGGCGAAAAAGCAACTGCACGATGAAGCGAATTACTGCTTGGAATCAGACATGTTGCAAACGTTCGCTATGCACCTTAAAAACGATGAGCGCTATTTGGTGCCTCGTGCGGTTGAAGCATTAACGACGCCTTCTATTCTCACCATGTCCTATGAGCATGGCGAGCCGATTGAGTCATTATCGGGCTTGCCTCAGGATGCGCGAGATACCTTGATTGAAAACTTGTTCCATTTACTTTTTCGAGAAGTGTTTGAGTTTCAGCTTGTCCAAACCGACCCGAATTTCGCTAACTATTTGTACCAAACAGACACAGGCAAAATCGTGCTGTTGGATTTTGGTGCGACGCGCCAATATCCTGATTTCATCAGTGAGGGATATCAGAAGCTGCTCAGTGCCGCGATGGGAGATGATCGAGAGGCAATGTCAGAGGCGTTGAAGCAAATTGGCTTTTTCAGCAAAACCATATTGCCAGAACAACACGCTGCGGTGGTCAACCTTGTTGCTATTGCTTGTGAACCGCTGAAATACAACGGCGACTATGACTTTGGTGCAAGTGATCTCGCGATGCGTATTCGTGAATCGGGCATGGCATTGAGCATGGAACAGGGGTACTGGCATACGCCACCAGCGGATGCGTTGTTCCTGCATCGTAAAATTGGCGGATTGTATCTGCTTGCCGCGAGGTTGAATGCACGCGTCAATATTCGTCGCTTGTTTACGCCGTTTCTTTTGCCGGTTGCTTTGAATGCAGATAAGCAAAAAGCCGCCGGTTAAATGCCATTCGGTTTCCTTGTAGGCTGCGTGGAATCGCTGGTAAGCGAATTACGGGTTAAATCTCAAAGTTTCATCGTCATACTTTTGAAATGAGTCCTTGGTAAGCGTAGAAAGAGTATTAACGCTTACCGATAGGATCTCATATGCCACATCGCCTCTATCAACACCTCGAAACCATTTGGAATTATCATCACCTTGGGCACACCCCTGAACAATGCGACTGTATTTTTGTACTCGGCAGCAACGACATTCGCGTGGCAGAGCAAGCGGCAGCGCTCTATCACCAGGGGATTTCGCCTTATGTCATGATTTCAGGTGGGAAAGGGCGCTTCACGGAAGACGCATTTGAAAAATCTGAAGCGGAAACCTTTGCAGAGATTTTGATCGACGAAGGTGTGCCAGCATCCGCGTTAATATTGGAAAAAGAGGCGACCAACACGGGCGAAAACATCACGCTGTCTTATGCGTTAATGAAAGAAAAAGGGCTTAACTTTCAGCGTTTGTTACTGGTTCAAAAACCATTCATGGAACGCCGAGCGTTCGCGACGTTTATGAAGCAATGGCCAGAGCCCGTGCAATCTGTGCTTGTGACGTCACAAGCGGTTTCTTTGATTGATTACCCTAACGAAGATTTACCTTTCGATATGGTCGTCGATGCCATGATTGCCGATTTCGAGCGCATCCAAACGTACCTCGCCCAAGGCTTCCAGATAGAACAAGACATCCCGCAAGAGGTGCTTGAGGCGTATGCCTTGGTCAAGGAATTACGCCCCTCTTCGGAATGGAAATAATGCATCGGGCAGGGCAATCAACGCGAAATGACATCGTTTGCGCTGTGCTTTTTAATGTTAGGGTTTAGGGACAATAACGCCTTCTTACTTAGATCTTTGACTTTTCTCCATCCAAATAAAACACCTCCAACTGTCATGCGGCCAGTTGGAGGTGTTGTTTCAACCGTTCATTACATTCAAGAACTCATGTATTCACTTTGCGCACACCGTTTAGAACGGCGCGAAGGTGTCGCTGACCGTGACGGGCACCGTCCAACGATCATGTGCATCGATCGCAGGGACTTGCAGCCTTGGTGATGGAATGCTCATGCGATCGCCATACAACCAAAATACGAGATTAGTACGTGTCCCACTGGTGATTGGATGGGCCGCGTGTGGAACACTGCCACGGTGAATCATCGCCACACCGGGTTCGAAACGCATACGTTTTACATTGCGTGTTGCTGGGTCATACAGATCCAGCTCAGAGCCGGTGTATTCCTCATCTAGTAAGTTCAGGTTCACGTTCATTGTCGCGGCGGATGCATCTGTGTGTAAGCGCAGTGATGTGTCCATACCCGGTTGATACTGAATCGAAAAACCGAACGTTTGTGTGTCAAATCCCATGACTTCTGGGAATAACAAACGCGCAACAGGACGCATGTATTTCTCTAAGATCGCGTTATAGAATGCTTGAAAATTTGGCGCTGCCAAATACCCTTCCGAGCGTTGGTCAAGAATTGCTCCGTGGCGATTTGGCGCGATGCCGTAAGGCAGACGAAGTGGGATGTTTGCATTGGCAACACGCGCCAAATAATCACGCAAACCCGCCAAACGTGCAGGGTCGAAAAATTGCGTTTGGTAAACCCCCGGCGACACTTCTTCCCACAAGTTTGCAACCGCCGCTTCTGTTGTTGGGTCTTCCCATGCTTGTTCGATGGCGTTACGTAATTTCGCATCAAGTAACGTTTCATCAATGGTGAAAAGCTGGTCTTTTTCAGACGCCTCCCACTCTTTCCACGCATCGGTAAGTAGCATTCTGTTTTCATCCCAGAAGCGTTGCACAGACATATCGCGGTGCAGCATGGCTTCTCGAGAAGGCAAGTCTAATGCACGAGCACGCTGCAACTGACTGCCTTGGGTGTGGTCTTTTACTAATACTGTATTTGTCATCTTTCTTTCTCCGGCAATTTTTTAATCATTGTTTGTGCTAGTGATGTCGACGAGTGCACTTTATTACAGCCCTAATCGTTGATAAATAGCATGGATTAAGATTCAGAATTTAGATTTTCTATATAATTGGGAGGCTAGAGAGAGGAGAGAGTAACGCGAAGATGCGATGGGATAACGTAAAAAGCGCACTGAGCACAGAGGTTCAGTGCGACAAACTGGTTTAGGCTTTCCAGTAGTTGTTTGCAGCAGCAACGGTTTGAAAGTTGGTTGCAACCACCTGAGAAACCGCAATGAGACTGTCCGCACTCTCAGCATATTGTGGGCGTAGCTTCTCTCTTACTTCATCTGAGGGCTGGGTGTACTTCACGCCCATTCTCGACATTTTAATCGCGAGTTGATAACCCTCTTCAGGGGTGTCCGTCATCAATGTTGGTAGCCATGTATTGCTCATATTGCCTCCTTTATTATGTTTGTTGACATACTGTTAGTGTGCGAACTATATGTCAACGAAATGGAGTGACTTTATCGCGTGTTTGTCCATAATGAGACGGCAATGATTGATTGGGAGGTTTTTGGTGGCGGTTGCAGATATTGATAAACAACTGTGTTTTGCGCTTTATTCAACGTCAAACAGAGTTACGGGTATGTATCGACAGTTATTGGAGCCCTTAGGGCTGACGTATACCCAACTTGTCGTCTTAATGGTGCTTTGGAAGGAAGATGCCTTGTCCATCAGCCAACTGGCACAGCGTGCAGCACTGAGCAAAGCGACAATGACACCTTTGCTCAAACGGCTTGAACAAAAAGGGCTGATCCGTCGTGAAGCTCTGCCTGACAATGATCGCCAAAAGTCCGTGGTATTGACGCAGGAAGGACGTGCGCTTTCCCTCGACAGCGCAGACATTACGGGCAAGGTGTTTTGCATGACGGGGTTAACGGCGGAAGAAGCCAATATGATGATCACACTGTGCGCAAAGATTGGGGTAGAGGCGGAGTAGTGCTGAATGCTGGCAGTGTATAGTGCTAGTGACGCTGACAGCGGGTTCAGCCTTCGCAAGCTTGGCGATTGTATTTATCCGCACGCACTCACCTATGCAAAGCTACCTGCCAGTTCAATAGTTAAAACGGCCGATCATAGTGTTTAGACTCTCCGCTTGTCCGTTAACTTGGTCCATGTTGTCGTTAATGCGATTGAGAATCTGCACGCAATGATGAATGTTGTCGCTTACCGCTTTGATGCTTGCCGAAACATCATTCACTTGATTGAACTGGGTGCGGATTGATTGGTTAACATTTTCAAAATTCGCGCACACTTCATTGCTGGATGCCGTGATCTTCTTGAGCAAATCCCCAGACAAATTGACTTGCGCAGCGCCTCGCGTAATGCGTTCATCAGATTCATTGATCAACAGAGATATTTCTTTCGCTGCGTTGGCACTCCGTTGCGCCAGTTCGCGCACTTCACTCGCGACCACAGAAAATCCTCGCCCTTGTTCGCCCGCGCGTGCAGCTTCAACAGAGGCATTGAGCGCCAACAGGTTGGTTTGGAACGCAATGCCCTCAATCGTACCAATGATTTGCTGCATCTTGTTGCTCGACTCAGTAATGGACACCATGGCATCTTCAATCTGCTTCACTAAGACTTCATTCTCTTTGGTGTGCGCTAATGCCTTTTGTGACACCGTCACTGATTCGCTGGCATGGGTTAGGGTGCCATTGATTGTGTCTTGCATGGTACCCATCATGGAAGACACGTCTTTCAAGCCTCTGACTTGCGCATCGAGTTGGGTGTTTAAGCCAGACACTTCGCCATAGGTTTCTTCTGAGCGTTCGTTCACTGTGGTTGCCGAGGTTTGAATTTCTTCCAGCATGCTTGCTAGGTGCAGCATGGTTTGATTGATTCCTTCTTTCAACTTGTCGTAATCACCCGTGACGTCCAACGTGAAGGATTCCGTTAAATTGCCATGAGAGAGCTGGTCAAGCACTGCTCGGGTGTGCGAAAGAATGGTTTCGAGGTTTTCAGCGGTGCGGTTAACGTCAGAGGCAAGGTTGAGCAAATCCCCTTTGCTGTTGGTATCACAGCGGGCGCTAAAGTTGCCCACCGATACTTCGCGCATGACTGACGAAATACTCGCGATGACCGCGTTGGTTGACGTGCTCGCCGTGTTGACCGCGCACTTCATTTCATTGAGTTTACCGCTGGCTTCAACGTTAACGGTTTGACCAAATTGCCCTTCGCTCATGGCTGCCATGACACTGCAAATGTTATTGATCACCGCTTCACTGTTCACGATAGATTGGTTGATGGCTGCTTTTAGTTCGGCTAATTCCCCCGACACATTCGCGGTAATGCGTGTATTGTAATTGCCGACTTGCAGCGCCGTCATCACCTGTTTTGTGTCAGCGATAAAATCTGCAGTGCTTTGGGCGGAATCATTCACCTGATCTTTTAGTACTTCCAATTGTCCGTTGGCATTGGAGGTGACACGGTGCCTGAAATCCCCCTGTTTGATGTGAAACATCACATCACCAATGTCTTTTACTGTGGTTTCGAGTTCCAGCGCAGATTCATTGATACTGGTTTTAATTACCTGCAAATCACCGGAGAGATCAGACGAGACGCGTTGCGAGAAATCCCCTTTGGCAAAGCTGTCCATGGTGGTTGATATGTCGCGCACGGCGTCATCCAGTGAGCCGAGCATGGTGTTCAACGCATCCGCCGCTTGTCCTGTTTCGTCTTTGCTGTGTACTTGAGCGCGTTCCGAAAAGCGCCAATGTTCACGCAACGAAAGAATGAAACGAGAGAGATCTTGAATAGGGCGAGAAATCAGGCGACCAAACGTCTTTGAAACAAGGAAGACCGACGAAAGCAACAAGCTCACAACAATCAGATAAATCAGGCCAAGTGAGTAAATGGCAGAGAGTGCTTCGGTGGTTTTTTGCTCAACCACGATGATCCATTCAGAATCACCGACCGGTACTTTTCGGTAAACAGACAGCGTCGATTCGTTCGCATAGTTCTGGCCATGTAGCCCAGATTCAGATTCTATGTCGTCACTTGCAAACGCATTGTTAACCACCTCCGTATCGATGGTTTCATCGCTGCGGAAAGAAGACGCGACCGTCAGCCCACCCTCATGGAAGGTATCTGAACGTAAGCGCTTGTCAGGCCCAACGAGGTAGGACTCCCCCGTGTCGCCCAAACCATAATTACGGCTCATCACTTGTGTGATTTTTTCAATTGGCAGTTGAAGTATCAATGCCGCCTTGGGAACACCGTTGATATGAATGGGGGTCGCAACAAAGCTTGCGGGTAGATCGTAAGAGGGGAGGTATTTTTGATAGTCCACAAACAAGGTTTCTATGGGCTTACCTTGAATAATGCTTTCAGACAATTGCCGGTAAGCCAGCCCCAAGCCTGAATCTTTAAACGGCCCTGTTTTTAAGTTGGTAGCAAAATCGATTTCCTTAAAGATGGAATAGACAATATCGCCCGATGACAGATCGACGATAAAGAGATCGTATAAATTGAAATCTTTCACGTACTGACGAAAATTAATGTGCACGCGGCGGTGCGCCAAATCGTAGTCCGTCGAGCCTGCTTTTCTTAACTGGTCTTTCTGTCCTAGCGGGTAGTGGTTTCCGGAAATATAGGCATGTTGCAGGCTTTTGGCTTTAGAACTGATGGCATCAACCAGCGCATCGGTGTCGATGGTATTGCCGCCCGTTCTTTCTAACTGGGTGAGAAACTCACCCTTATAAAAAGATTTGAGCTTAGTTTCTGATTCCGCTCGGCTTGCTTCGTCCTTTACGTCAGAGGGATAGAGCTTAAAGGCATTGATGAGCGAGGGTGCTGCTGACATGGTGAACGGGCTTTTAGCGATACTCAGTAAGATGGTTTCGGTGTTCTCAAAGTAGTTTTCTAAGGTGTCACTTTTCAGGTGCGCAATGGCTTTTAGGGATTCGACCTTCTGTTCTTCGAGCGAGGTGGAAGAGCTGTATAGGCCTATTAACGCCGTGATGACTGTGGGAATAAGGCCAATCAGACTCAAAATAATGGTCATTTTCTTCACTAACGCAAAATCTTCGAATTGGCGTTTCCAATCTTCCAGCACAGTCATATCCCTTTTCGCGAATGATGTATGTCTATACACACCGAATCCTATGTTTTCAGCGTGCTTAGGGGTAAATGCTCTTGAACAAGTGTAGAAAGAAATTTCTCTTTTGGCGCAACATGTTGAGTAGGGTGTGAAGGCGATAAGGCAATTGCGAAGCAATAAGAATATCCAAAATGTGCTGCCTAGTTAGGTTAACTGTACGTATGGAATTTTATCGCAGAATGATTGAGGCGCTTCGCGATGATGCCGCATTGCCAAGAGACGGGCTGATGCAATTGCTTGAAGAGTGAGAACCTTGGTGGAAAGTGGCGGAGAAGTGAGGACAAATCTGTAAATTTGTCAGACTAAACGTCATTCTATACAGTGATCCGCACCAGAAGTTTTGGAC
>JBELME010000173.1:0-8693 GCA_042096095.1 Enterovibrio sp. | reverse complement strand
ACTGTCGCACACCAACACATCACCTGTCATTGGACTGAACAACACCATTTGGTCGCCCGATTCATACGCACAGGCGTCTAACGTGAAATCATCAGCTAAGCAGACATCGAATCTGCTTTTAGCACTAGATTGTCATCGACAAACTCAGACATTCTCATATCAACACTCCACCGCTTTGATCAGTTAAACCTATCCTTCCGAAATCTTTTGCATTCCTTAGCGTTATACACGAGTCACCTGAAGAAGCCGGATTCGGCGAATATCTTCAGGCGGCATGGTTATACATCATTAACTGTATAACCTATGGGAAGTTTTCCTTGTGAAATTTAGGGTTACTTTCAATTTCGTCGCAGAGGTAAGACAAGACAGGCATCAATAGACTTTCCATCGCTTACAAACAAAACACTAACGATGGAAAATCACACATCAAATCATCAGTTAACGTTGAAGAGAGTACTTATCAATCAAGGTGTAGAGGGTAGGACGAGATACACCAAGCAAGTTGGCGGTTTGAGACATGTTCCCCTCAGCACGCAGCAGTGCACGCGAAACTGCATGACGCTCAGCTTCTTCACGCACTTGACGTAAGTTCAACGGTAACCCGCTGTCTTTCTTCTGTTCTTTGGTCAGCATAAGATCCGCCGTCGCAATCTTATTGCCGTCTGCCAAAATCACTGCAGATTTCACCTTGTTTTGAAGCTCTCTTACGTTCCCCGGCCAAGGGTGTTCTAGCAATGCTTCAATAGCCTCTTCGGTAAAGCCAAGAATATTTCTGTTCATGCTGTGACTGAATTCATTCAGAAAAGTCTTTGCGAGGAGCAGGATGTCATCTGGGCGCTCGCGCAATGGAGAAATATGAATCGTCACTTCGCCAATGCGATAAAACAAATCTTCCCTAAAGCGTTTCTCCGCAACACGGCTGCTCATGTCTTGATAGGTCGCAGTCACTATCTTCACATCCACAGGAATAGGCTGCTGACCGCCAATGCGGTTCACCATCCGTTCTTGTATGAAACGCAGCAATTTTGACTGGAGCGCCAAAGGCATATCGCCAATTTCATCAAGGAATAATGTGCCCCCTTCTGCTGCTTCAATTTTACCAACAGTGACACGGTAGCCTTCAGACGCAGACCCACTTTCTGTACCAAACAGTTCTGCTTCCAAAAGATGATCAGGCACAGATGCGCAATTGATCGCGATGAAAGGTGCCTCTCTTCGCGGCCCTTTGTCGTGTGTTGCACGCGCCAGCAGCCCTTTACCTGTGCCGCTTTCGCCCATAATGAGCGTATTCACATCCGTCAGAGCGACACGATCAACCATCCGCATAAGCTGTAACACTTGCGAGCTATTGCCAACGAACTTATCTTCACGTTTTTCCTGTTTAGTAAGTCGAGCAAGGTCCTTCTCCACTTTGGCAACATGCGCAGCGCGCTTCACCACCAACTTGAGTAAAGGATCGTTTAGTTCGCGCCCCACTACATCGAATGCCCCCAGCTCGAATGCTGGTTGCACTGTCTGTGTATTCTCATTCCCCACTAGGGCGAGAATCTTATTCTTTTTATCCAGAGCGAGAATATCGCTTACCAGCGTCAGGTCAGCCATGACCAAATCGCCCATCACGATCACATGTGGTTGATGATGTCTAAGTGCTGAAATCGCTTCGGAACGGCTTGCTGTCGCAACCGTTCCAATATCTTCAAGCAACCTTCCCAGCCGCTTTAAATTCTCTGGATCGTCCTCAATAATGAGTAATGTTTGTTGAAGTGATGATGCATCGCTTCTAATAGTATCAACCATGTATCCCCCTTAATGGGCTTTTACACCTGTGTTGAAACCGCTCAAGGCCTACTGCGCAAGGACAATGCATTGCCCTTAGGAATCGAAGTCAACACAAATCCATTCGTTCGTGTTATCTGCCTTATTTAGCGTGCAATCTCGATAGTAATCATTCGCGCAACGCAAAAACTCTGCGTCACGCGCTATACAAGCCAAAACGTCAAAGCCTTCGCATTGAGCCGTTTGCCCTGTTTCGACCTCTACCGAGATGTTGAAGTCACAAGTGATCAAAATATGCGCGCAATTTTTTGGTGTTTACCGCTTTACATCAGCCAGTTGGAACCCGAAAACGTCGCTTTTCCCACCTGCCATTGCACTGACATTCTTGCCTATTGACGGTTCACCACTTAGCAATAATCAAAACGAAGACTACATTGCTAACGCAACCGTCTCTACATTACTTGGCAGCACTACTCATAGAAGCCGAGTTGACGAGCGACACGATGGGCAATCATGTCGCTGAAGTTAAAAGTGTGGAAAATCAGAGTGATTAAGAATGCGCATCTCGCGCAACTTAGAATTTTCCAGCTTCACTTTTATGAGTTCACAATAGCAGCGGAGAGAGTTGAAGGCTGATCCACAGGAGGGAATAACACTGAATTCTTATTTTGTAGGCACATTCTCTGTTTCTAAAAGTTAAAAAGCCATACAGGTCGCATAATATTTTCAACACCTCGTATACATTACTCTACATAAACCTTATATATTACAATGATAAAACGCGCTTCGCGGTGGCCAACTTCGTGCGAACATCCATCAAGATTTGTCCAAGTTTGTTCTCACCAAACCCTTCAACGTTAACCCCCCAAAATGCGTCACAAGGAGAACATTCCGCAAGCGCTTGGTTTTCTGTCGCCAATAGCTGCTTTCTTAAATCCGCATGTTGCTCGAACTTTTTCATCACCACAAAGCGCATCACTTCCACGCGAGTATCCATCCATTCTTCACGCACAGCTTCAGCATATTGACGGCTCAAACGGAAAGCATCATCCGGTGTCGGGGCTTTTTGAATCATTTGGCGAATGTCTTGGCTTTCAAATTTTTGCGCGTGGTAATAGTGCTCGGAACACTGCCAGACTTCGCCATCAATAATCAGAGGTGCCGGATAAAAATTTGAAAGAAAGCCGAACGGGTCATCCGGTTCATAGAAGTAGATTGTTGACATGTGCACCACCTAAGTCATTGGAACTTGCAGCGTTAATGATAGACAACACAACAGCAAAAGCGATCGAACAAATTCAAACTCGTGATGTTAAAACTTTTTGTGGGATTCGTAGAGTTGTTCAATGGAATAATCGAATAGCGGTTTAATCTTCGATTTCGCTTCGGAAATCGACACTTCTTCAAAGGGTGTATCAATGATTTTTTTGCCGAAAATACCAAGAAAGCCCTTTTCTAGCACCAGCCAAAAACACAACAAGCCTTTATCTGGCTTTGTCGGGACCAATTGAAAACACGCATGTTTCCCGTTTTCGTCCCCCAAAGTGAAAAACAGCCCACCGCCTTCACCGTGCTCCTCAAACAATGCCACTTCTTCACACCACGGATACTGATCAATTAGATCGACCGCATCACGATAACGTTTAGTTTGCACTTCAACGTGCTGCATTTCAGGGTGTTCACCGCGGAAAGAATAGAAAACATTGACCATATCAGCCTCTAAACAACGAAACAGCAAGATCCAAACGCGCAGTAAGACCTGTCCCGCTCAGACTTTGTTCAAATGGTGTAGACCGTTATATATTTGTGTAGACAATGACAATGTAAACGAATTGTTACTCATTCGCGACGGTAGAAACGAAGCTTTCGTATCAAGTCTCGAAATTGCAAAAACATTAAGGGTTATCAGACAGATACGTGAGACATCGACCAGTGGCCATTGCATGGTGTGTTACTGATGTCCCACTCCCCCTTCAGCACATCATGGCTCGCTTTCCCTGAAAAGTGATAGCCCCACTGCATGCTGTCACTGTAGATTTCCAGTTCGCCGGATTTCGAAACCCAGCCTTTTAGGGTCGAATTGTCGTGTGAAATGCGGAAAGAAACGAACCCGTTACGGATCGTTCCTACCACCATTGAAGGCGGGCAGGTGTGCTTATCATTTTCATCCACATGCATCCCTTCCCATGTTCCATCAAAGCTTGTTGTCGGCGTAAAAGATGGCGCGATAGGCAATGCCAAATGAAAGGCGGTGTCGGGTAACGCTGTGCGGGCTGATTCGATGTACAAACTGAGGACAAACAATCCAATGAGCGAAGAGAAGAACGTGTACATTTGGCTAAAAATCCCTTTCTCGTGTGAGTCATCGAGACAGTATGACGACGATGTAACAACAATATCGCGGCTTGATGTTAATGCGATGTCTTTATGATAACGCTATTATAATACAGTGTATTTTATAATTAATTATCAATTTGTTCACGGCGCGAACACAACATCACATTTTATATGCGAGAAATGAAAACAAGCGGGTGTTTTTTACTGTGCCCCCTTAGTAACACGTATCGACAACATTCAAAAAAAACGCTTAACTCCTTGTTGGCCTGTCTACGAGTGACGGGTTGAGAATCCCGCTTCAGAGAGAGAAGAGAACGGCGTTCCTGTTTTGAAGAGCGGTGCATACGTTCAGAGGACAACATCAGCGATGCAAACGATCAGTCAGTTGGCAAAACAACACCGAGTATCTCGTACCACCATCTTGTATTACGAGCGTGAAGGGCTTCTCAACCCCGCACATCGCTCGGAGAATGGCTATCGGTGGTACGGAGAGAAAGAAGTAAAACGCTTATCCGCCATCTTGGCGTATCGGTCTTACGGTGTGCCTATTAACAACATCGCGCCTCTTCTTGATCAAGAAAATGACATGACGCAAGAACAGATTCTGCGTGACCAATTTAAAGCCTTGGAGAACGAAATCCAGCGTTTACGTCAGCAGCAAAAAGCCATTGTCATTTTGTTAGAACAACCGACATTACTGGAGCAAAACATGGTGACGAAAGAGCGCTGGGTAGACATTATGGTCGCCGCGGGCATGAGCGAAGAAGACATGATGAATTGGCACAAACAGTTCGAAAAATTGGAGCCCGATGCACACCAAGAGTTTCTTGAATCATTACACATCGACGCAGAAGAAATTGCCAAGATCCGTGCGTGGTCAAAAGACGTCTAATCGCATCATCTCGCTAAAAAAAGCAATGAAACGGCCATCAAGGCCGTTTTTTTGCTTCTACGTTGTTCAGAGAAAATGGCGCGATTCAACATTCTCGCCTGTTTTTTTTCACAAAAAAGAGTGTGTCGTTACAGCCTGCTCATCACCGCACATAAAGCCCTAGACACACCGTCATCTTGCGTTTTAAATACCCCTCTTGTTTGCGGATATCTTCTGAGGAAACCGTGCAAACCATCGAAAGCAATAACGAGTATTACAACGAAACGTTCAGCAAGCTTGAACTCAACGATGAAGCCTTCTTGCAGTGTGAATTTGAAGAATGTGAGTTCATCGATTGCCACTTTTCATCCGCGGAGTTTCGCAGCAGCAAATTCATCAACTGTACCTTCACGCGCTGCAATTTGAGCTTACTGAGAATCCCTTATTCTAAGTTTAACGAGGTCGTGTTTAACGCCTGTAAAATGGTGGGTATTGATTGGACAAGAGCGGAATGGCCAACGTATCGCGTTGATGCCGAGCTGACATTCACGCAGTGTATTCTCACCGACGCTTCCTTTTTTGGCCTCACCCTACATTCACTCACACTGTCTGAATGCAAACTGCATGACGTCGATTTCCGTGATGGCGACTTTACTGAATCCACACTGACCTACTGTGATTTTGACCGCGCCCAATTCATGCATACAAATCTACAAAACGTGGATTTCACCGAATCCACCAACGTGTTTTTGAATGTATTGGAAAATCGTGTGACCGGTGCAAAATTCTCTCGCTACGAAGCATTAAACTTGTTGGAAAGTTTGGGGATTGAATTGGTCGACTAACGCAACACAACATTCACCGGCATGCACTGACGCCACCACCAGGCCCTTCCTCATCGAGTCAGGAGCGACTGTGCTCGACCAAGCTTTCTATGCCCAAGGTAACCTCGCATCAGCAGGAGGATACTTGTCCTCCCAATACCTCTCTGCGTGGATGATTGCCAAGCTAGCCAGTGTGGAAGAAGCAAAGCGCGTGGTCGATTACGTCGCCCCTATTGGCGAAAAAGAGGACACTGTAGCCCGCTGTATGAAGGTGATAGAACCCTACTTTTGATCGCGTCAATGCTCTGTTATCGCGCCGAGCACCTACCTTAAAGGTCCTTGCGGATCTCTTTGCTGCAACACAGAAAAACGCCTCATTAGTGTTACGCTTTTTATAGAAGAAAGCAGTATTTCCCCTTGCCCTTTTTCGCTAAAACAACTGAGGCATTCTATGCGAACTCATCGTCTTTTATCCGCGCGTTTGTTATGCATCCTTCGCAGCAGTGCAGTGGCATTACTTTTTGTGTCCGCCTTCTCTCACGCCGCCATCTCCCCTGCGTTAATGACAGAGCTGGATAAGATGTGCGGGAAAATGAAAACCTGCTCGTCAGAGATATTTGGTGAACATGCACAGAACAAGCAAATAAAAGCCATGGTGATCGGCATTGCCGATCAAGCTTGTGAGCAGACAAAAATAGAGATGCAGGATATTCCTGATGACCCTGCCATTCAAAAAGCCGCCATCGCCTGCATGCAAAGCGTGAACAGCCTTGCCTGTAATCAGCTCGCGGAGGATTTTGAAACCCCGGAATGCAAGCAGCTAGAAGGCATCGACGTCATGCCTTAACCTATCGTCCCACACCTCGTCTTCTCCAAATCAATGCGCCGCGCACGGCGCATTGCCCCTTTACCACACCTTTCCCAGTCAAAATGTGAATAATTACTCACCTTTCAAACCTCTATCTATAAAGGTTACGCTCAATTTCAATACACGCGTCTCATTGGTTTGTTTACGATGAGGTTTCAATGAAAAGACGCAACAAACCCGGCCAGATACCATAAATTAAATCGGTAACATCAAAAAAATAGGACGTTTTAGTTGGCAAAGGTAACAAGGAGAGCAACATGACGACGATGACCGACATTGAGTTTGATTATGCAGAGGTCGGCACAACAGGAGATGACCAAATCTTCGGCATGCAAGGTGACGATTTACTTAACGGCGACAGCGGCGACGACACATTGATTGGCTTTGGCGGCAATGATTTGCTGATGGGGGATGATTTTCGATTAGATGAATACCTCTCCGATCAAGAGATCTTCGCGCCCGGTGATGAAGCGGAAGACTACCTCGCCATCTTATACACCGCATGGCAATCTTCAGATGTCACCTCCCTTGAAGATTATGCCCCATACATTCATGACTTTTTGTTTGGCGACATTCAATTCCCACTTTCATTGTTTGAAGGCGATGGTGGCGACCGCATCATCGGTGGTGCAGGTAACGATGTCATCTACGGCGGTGGTGATGACGATTACATCGGTGGAGGCTCTGGTAATGACGTCATGATCGGTGTGGCGGGCAACAATGACATGCTTGGCGGCAACGGCGATGACCTTGTTATTGGTGGTATTGGCAATGATCGCCTGTTCGGCAACGACGGTAATGACACCCTCGTGGGCACCACAGGTAACGATTTCTACATTGGCGGAGAAGGGAATGACTTCTTTGTTTTCTATGAGCAATTCCCGACCGAATCCAGCCATGATCGCGTGGTGGATTACCAGCAAGGCGAAGACACCATCGTGCTGCTGTACACAGGCGATGAATTTGACGATCTCAGCCTTACCCAAGTCGGCTCAACGGTCGTATTGGAGCTGTCACAAACCAACACAGTGACGTTCAATAACACCGATCTGTCAGAGCTTACCGCCGATGATTTCATGTTCAGTTATGGCTAAAGGCTCGCGACAACCACGAGCAAGATCCTGATGAACCAAAAGGCGCGTGATGCGTCTTTTTTGTTCCGCTCGAATGATCTACATTCGGCCGACATCTGCGTTAATCGCGGTTTTACTGCAACTATTCATGCACTTTTAACCTCATTTGCCTGTCGGTTTCCTAAAATTTGTCTTTGGAAAACGACAGATTTTTGGAACAACTTCATATAAAATCCCCCGCGGCGACGTGATGAAAACGCTTACACCGCGTATTCATACCCACTTGCTTTCGTATCGAACGTCATGCACCGATAGCCTTGTGTGCATTATGCTTGCAGTGTTTGTGCAGGAAAAAGGCAAATTGATGAAATAGCATTCACGTTGAAAGCGAGCATCTTCAGGTCGTTTGGGTATAGTTCTATGCAAGGGTTGTGTCATCACAATTAGAACGGGGTTCTGCCTATCAGTTTGATAGGTAAAACCGACTATCACTTTTTTCCTTAGTGTTTATAGTTTTAGCACTAAAAAATGAATGACTTGTCTGACGGACTCAGACAAGTGGGATAGCATTATGGTTAAGCCTGAAAATAATTGTATCGTCATCTTTGGGGCCTCGGGCGATTTGACTCACCGCAAATTGATTCCCGCCTTTTATCACCTTTATGCCAACGGATTGCTCTCAGAAGAGTTTGCCATTCTAGGCGTTAGCCGCACGCACTATTCCGATGCGGATTTCCAACAAAAATTAAAAGAATCGCTCACCGCGAATGAGAAAGTCGATCAAGATGTATTGAATGCCTTCTTGGAGCGCGTGCACTACCAAGCGATTGATACCTCAAACACCGATGACTACGCCAAATTGAAAACGCGCTTGGCAGACATCGAAGTACAATACAAAACTGGTGGCAACACCACGTTTTACTTGGCAACGCCGCCAAGCATGG
>JBELME010000172.1:0-8801 GCA_042096095.1 Enterovibrio sp. | reverse complement strand
ACGATCGCCAAACACACCATTACGACAAACAATGACGGTATCGCCAGGAGAGACCAAATTCACAAAACAGGTTTCCATGCCTGCGCTGCCTGGTGCAGAGACGGCAATGGTAAAAGGGTTCGTGGTTTGAAAGGCATATTGCAGTAAGGCTTTCACTTCATCCATCATGCCGACAAATAGCGGGTCAAGGTGACCAATTGTTGGCTGTGATAACGCTTGTAGGACACGAGGTGACACGTCGGAAGGGCCCGGTCCCATCAAAGTTCGCTGAGGCGGAATAAAGCGTGAAATAGTCATTGTCTGCTCTCCTTAGTTAGTATTTAACCACCCTACCACTGCCGCTCACTCTCTCCCAAATCATGATTGTGATAACGTAAGCTTCATCAACCTAACGCCTCGCAAAAATGAAGCACCTTGCATACATTTGACCCTTTTAATGCAAACTCTATTTGACAATTAGATTACAAAGCCTTATCAATGCAGTGTAATTTTTGTGCAGTGTTTTTCTGCACGAAGACAGAAGAGGCGCGTCTATCAGGCAGTCCATTTGCGGAGCCCCAACTCCAATGCAGATCGATCAGGGGATAGACGCCGAGGTAATCGACACCTTGGGGGTTAGATTACCGGTCTTGAAGGTTGAGTCCTTCGGATTGTCATCTCTTTCGAGATGGAGCGCTTCTGGAGAAATATCCTTTCTTCATGCCCGCCCTCTTTCTGTCTCATCCACATTTTGATCATTTAGAACATCTATATCGCGATTTATGGGAGATACAGGGAAGTGAACGCATTAACTGTCGCAAAATTTGGCGGCACGAGTGTCGCAGACTACGCAGCCATGTCTAACTGCGCCTCGGTCATCAAAGGAAATGAAAGCACACGTTTGGTTGTCATCAGTGCATGCTCTGGTGTGACTAACCTTTTGGTTGAACTCGCCAACGGCGTCAGCAGCCTCGAAAAACAAAAAGCGTTGCTCACTCGCCTTCAAGAAATCCACTTCAGCATTTTGGCGAGCCTGCCAGAAAATGAAGATGTGAATACAGCAGTGAATGACATATTGGATAATGTCGCGACGTTTGCTGCAGCCGCAGCGGAAGCCCCTTCAGATAAAATCACAGACAGCTTGGTTGCTTGTGGTGAACTCATGTCGACACACATCTTTACCCACTTACTGAATCAGCAAGGGTTAGATGCAGTGCGTTTCGATGTCCGTGATGCGTTGAAAACTGACGATGTCCATGGAAAAGCCTCCCCTGATTTAATCGAAACTGCTTACCAAGCCCAAACGTTGCTTCGCCCGCTATGCGAAGAGAAAGTGGTCGTCACACAAGGTTTTATCGGCTCGGACAATAAAGGCAACACAACAACACTAGGCCGTGGCGGAAGTGACTACAGTGCGGCACTGCTTGCTGAAGCGGTTCAAGCGACAACGCTTGAAATTTGGACTGACGTGCCAGGTATCTACAGCACCGATCCTCGCATCGCACCAGCCGCTGCACCCATCGACGAAATCAGTTTTAGTGAAGCCTCTGAAATGGCGAACTTTGGTGCGAAAATCTTGCACCCGTCAACCTTAGTGCCAGCAATGCGCCAAGAAATCCCTGTGTTTGTTGGCTCTTCAAAAGCGCCAGAAAAAGGGGGAACGTGGATCCGCCGTGATGCAGAGCATTCACCTCTTTTCCGCGCATTGGCCCTTCGTTGCAACCAAACCATGGTGACGCTTACCAGCCTGAACATGTTCCATGCATACGGTTTTTTGGCAGAGGTTTTCAATATTCTAGCTAAGCATAAAGTCTCGGTGGATCTGATCACGACATCAGAAGTCAGCGTCTCTTTAACCTTAGATCAAACCAACACCAGCGGCGGTGCGCCTAAGTTGCCTGAAGCGGCCGAGCTCGAGCTTTCTAAACTGTGTAAAGTGACGGTTGAGCAAGACATGTGTTTGGTGGCGTTGATTGGTAATGAGATGGGCGAATCTCGCGGTGCTGCAGCGCAAATTTTTGGCGCTCTAGGTGAATATAACCTGCGAATGATTTGCTACGGTGCAAGTAATCACAACCTGTGTTTCTTGACCAATACCGCTGAATCGAAGGACGTGGTGCGTACCTTACACAGAGAGCTGTTTGAAAAGTAAGAGAGCCATGTCATCACGGCTTTCGCTCTGCAAACACCCCAAGGACACAATAAAAGAAGGGCGCTCATTGAGCGCCCTTCTTGTGTTTACAATCACCAAACCTTAGTTCAGGTTTGGCCCTAGCCACTTATCGGCTTCGATCACATCCCATCCTTTACGATCTGCGTAGCTGTCACGTTGATCTTCTTGGATCTGAGCGACCGCAAAATAGCGCGATTCAGGGTGCGAGAAGTACCAACCCGATACTGCTGCCCCAGGCCACATTGCGAAGCTTTCCGTCAGGATCATGCCCGTGTTCGCTTCCGCATCCAACAGCGTCCAAATCTTGCCTTTTTCAGTATGCTCAGGACACGCAGGGTAACCCGGTGCAGGGCGAATACCTTGATACTTTTCACGTATCAAATCTTCGTTTGCCAACGCTTCATCAGGTGCATAGCCCCAAATCTCTTTACGCACCGCCTCATGCATATATTCAGCAAACGCTTCCGCTAAACGGTCCGCAACGGCTTGCACCATAATGGCGTTGTAGTCATCACCCTTCGCTTTAAACTGCTCAGCAATGTCGTACTCGCCAATGCCGCCTGTTACCGCAAACGCGCCGATCCAATCCGCTTTTCCACTCTCTTTCGGCGCAATGTAGTCCGATAGACAGTAGTTTGGCCCTTTCGGTTTTTTCGTTTGCTGACGCAAACCATTCAATACCGTAAGCACCTCTGTGCGAGATTCGTCTAAATAGACCTCAACATCATCTTCCACACTGTTTGCAGGGAACAATCCACATACGCCATTTGCTTTGATCATGCCGGTGCGTTCAATGTCATCCAATATCGCATTGGCGTCATCAAACAAGCGCTGCGCTTCTTGCCCCACGACTTCATGACGCAAAATCGTTGGGTATTTTCCGCTAAGCGACCACGTCATGAAAAATGGCGTCCAATCGATGTATTTGCGAATTTTTGATACAGGGAAATCAGTAAACACATGCACGCCAGGTTTGTTTGGCACAGGTGGAGTATAGGTTTCCCAATCAAGCGGCACTTTATTTGCGCGCGCTTCTTCAAGTGTAACCGGCGGCGTGCGCGGCTTTTTGCGTGCATGCTGTTCGCGTACCGTCACATACTCAGCTTTTGTACGCTCGACGAATGCAGGACGAAGTTCATCGGACAATAGCGCAGAACATACACCTACAGCACGAGAGGCGTTAGACACATACACCACAGGTGCATGGTAGTTTTCTTCAATCTTAACGGCAGTGTGCGCTTTTGACGTCGTCGCACCACCAATCAGCAGTGGTAAATCAAAACCACGACGTTCCATCTCTTTAGCAACATGCACCATTTCATCGAGTGATGGCGTGATCAGGCCGCTCAAGCCGATGATGTCGACGTTTTCTTCTTTAGCGACCTGCAAGATTTTGTCGCAAGACACCATGACACCGAGATCGATGATTTCGTAGTTATTACACTGCAGCACGACACCAACGATATTCTTACCAATGTCATGCACATCGCCTTTCACCGTCGCTAAAAGAATCTTACCGTTGGTTTGACCCGCTTGTTTTTCTGCATTGATGTAAGGTTCAAGGTACGCCACCGCCTGTTTCATGACGCGAGCGGATTTCACCACCTGCGGCAAAAACATCTTACCTTCACCAAACAAATCACCGACCACGTTCATGCCGGCCATCAATGGGCCTTCTATCACTTCGAGTGGTTTGCTCGCATTCGCACGGGCTTCTTCCGTGTCTTCAACGATGAATTCGGTGATCCCTTTCACCAAGGCATGTTCCAGACGTTTTTCTACATCCCAGCCACGCCACTCTTGTGCCGAGCGATCTTCTTTCACTTCGCCCGTACCGCGGTATTTGTCCGCAATATCAAGAAGACGCTCTGTACCATCGTCGCGTCGGTTCAAGACAACGTCTTCAACAGCCTCACGAAGTTCATCAGGCAGATCGTCATAAATCGCCAGCTGACCCGCGTTAACGATCCCCATGTCCATGCCGTTTTTAAAACAGTAATAAAGGAAAACAGCGTGAATCGCTTCACGAACAGGGTTATTACCACGGAATGAGAACGACACGTTCGACACGCCGCCCGAGACCATGGCATGTGGCAATGTGCGTTTGATATCACCGACCGCTTCGATGAAGTCGACCGCGTAGTTGTTGTGCTCTTCAATCCCCGTTGCCACCGCAAAGATGTTCGGGTCGAAGATAATGTCTTCTGGAGGGAAGCCCACCTCATTCACCAGAATGTTATAGGCTTCGGTACAAATTTCCGTTTTGCGTTCACGCGTATCGGCTTGGCCCACTTCATCGAATGCCATCACGATAACCGCTGCGCCGTAGCGACGAATTAACTTGGCTTGCTCGATGAATTTCTCGACACCTTCTTTCATGGAAATCGAGTTAACAATCGGTTTGCCCTGAACACACTTGAGGCCTGCTTCTAAGATTTCCCATTTTGATGAATCAACCATGATGGGCACTTTCGAGATCTCTGGCTCAGTCGCACACAAGTTCAGGAAGCGCACCATGGCCGCTTCCGCATCCAACATGCCTTCATCCATGTTGATATCGATAACCTGCGCACCGGCCTCGACTTGCTGACGCGCTACTTCTAAGGCTTCATCATAAAGCTCTTCTTTAATCAGACGCTTAAAGCGCGCAGAGCCTGTAACGTTGGTACGTTCGCCGACGTTGATAAACAAACTGTCAGGTGCGATCGTCAGTGGCTCAAGGCCAGATAAACGACAATGCTTCGGTAAATCAGGAAGCTGGCGCGGCGTGACGTTCTGCGTCACTGCCGCCATCTTGCGAATGTGTTCAGGTGTCGTACCGCAGCAGCCGCCGACAAGGTTCAAAAATCCACTTTGTGCCCATTCAGCGATATGTTCAGCCATGTCTTCAGGGCTAAGGTCGTATTCACCGAATGCATTTGGTAGGCCGGCATTTGGGTGAGCAGAAACTGCGCACTCAGAAATTCGCGACAACTCTTCAACATACTGACGTAATTCATCAGGGCCCAATGCACAGTTAAGGCCAAACGAAATGGGTTTAACGTGTCTCAGGGAGTTATAGAAAGCTTCGGTGGTTTGACCGGAAAGTGTACGGCCAGAGGCGTCGGTGATCGTGCCTGAAATCATAACAGGCAGTTTAATGCCGTCTTCATCAAACACCGTTTCAATCGCGAACGTACACGCTTTGGCGTTTAACGTATCAAAGATTGTCTCTACCAAGATGATGTCAGCACCGCCTTCAATCAAGGCACGCGTGGACTCAGAGTAGGCTTCAACCAGCTGATCAAAGGTGATGTTTCGATAGCCAGGATCGTTTACATCGGGAGAAATAGAGCAGGTACGGTTTGTCGGGCCAAGTACGCCTGCAACAAAACGGGGTTTATCGGGGTTCTTTGCCGTCCATTCGTCGGCAACTTCGCGGGCAAGCTTTGCAGCTTCTAAGTTAATTTCCGCACTGAGCGATTCCATGTCGTAATCGGCCATGGCAATCGTGGTGGCGTTAAAAGTGTTGGTTTCAAGAATATCGGCGCCGGCTTCAAGGTACTCGCCGTGAATTTGCTTGATGAGCGCTGGCTGTGTCAGAACCAAAAGGTCATTGTTACCCTTTAGATCAGAATGCCAATCAGAAAAACGCTCACCACGGTAATCGGACTCTTCCAGTTTGTAGTCCTGGATCATGGTGCCCATACCACCATCGATAATGAGAATGCGCTCAGCCAACAGTTTTTTCAGTATGTCCTTACTACTCACAGCCACAAATTCCTTCTTAAATTGCTCGCTAATTGCATAGTAACATAGCTCAATTGGAAATCTAGACGTCTATTAGGATCTCACTCTCAACGGATCCTTAAATTCACTAGGATTTGTTGTAGTTTTCTTCTTCGCATAGATTTATATTTCGTTACAAATTTTGGGTTCTCCTTTTTTCGCTAACATGGGGTCACCTATGACCGTCTATACAACACTGTGCTTTCTCGCAGCCGCCGCCATGGCAATCGCATTTATCAACAGCAAAATTGGCCAAATGCAAACGACCATCGCTATCACTGCAGGTGCATTGATTCTTTCTCTTGGTATCGTCATTTCAGGTCAAAACAACTGGTTTGATTTAAAAGACTTGGCCGCAGAAACCCTCAATGAAGTCCACTTCGATGACTTTTTGCTCAAAGGCGTACTCGGGTTCCTGCTGTTTGCTGGAGGCCTAGGGGTCAAGCTCCCCAACCTCAAAGACCAGAAATGGGAAATTACGGTGCTTGCCCTAGGGGCGACCTTGGTTTCTACCTTTTTTATCGGTGGTGCTGCTTGGCTATTCTTCCAGCTCATCGGTATTCAGTTTGATTTCATCTACTGCCTTCTATTTGGTTCTTTAATTTCCCCCACAGATCCTATCGCAGTGTTGGCCATCGTCAAAAAACTCAACGCGCCAAAACGTATCTCAACACAGATTGAAGGCGAATCCCTGTTTAATGACGGGTTTGGTTTGGTCATATTCATTACTTTGTTTACCGTGGCATTCGGCAGCGAAACTCCCACGGTCCTGGGCGTGGTCGAACTCTTTTTGCATGAAGCCATCGGCGGGATCGTTTACGGCTTTTTCTTGGGGCTGCTATTCCACTACTTGATATGCAATACAGATGACCACTCGATGGAGTTGTTGTTGACCCTTGGGATTCCAACCGCAGGTTATGTCTTTGCAGGTCTAATTGGTGTCTCTGGACCATTGGCTATGGTAGTCGCAGGTATCATAATCGGTAACTGGACACGTTATATTGGCTTCTCTAAAGAAAGTGAAGACCACCTTGACCACTTCTGGGAGCTCGTTGATGAGTTTTTGAATGGCGTGTTGTTCTTGTTGATCGGTTTTAGCATGTTGACCTTTAGCTTCCATAAAGAAGACTGGATCATCATGGCGTTCGCAGTGCCTTTAGTACTGTTCGCGCGTTACATAAGCGTTCGTCTTTGCTATATCGGCTTCAACCGATACCGTGACTATAACCCTTTCTCGGTCCGCATTTTGACATGGGGTGGACTCCGCGGAGGCTTGGCCATTGCAATGGCCATGGCTGTTCCGGCTGGCTATATGGTGTTGCCCGAGAAGAACATCGATGTGCGAGAAATCATTCTTGTCATGACCTATGCCGTCGTGGTGTTCTCCATTCTCGTGCAAGGTTCTACCATCACAAAAATGATTGAGAAAGCCAAAGTCGCGGAAAGGGAAATGGAGGTAAAGCCTCGTGCGCCAGCACAAAGCGACCCCATCGCAGAGAAGAAAGCGGAGTAGCATTTCTCTTCAATAAACAAAAGACATAAAAAAGCCTGCATTGCGCAGGCTTTTTTTGTATCTATCGATCAGTGAATTATGCGTCGTCGTCTTTTGTGAATGCGTCTTCTGAGAAGTGATCCAAGTCGAACGGCGTTTGTTGGTAAACACAGTAGTTAAGCCAATTTGAGAACAGCATATACCCGTGACTTCTCCAGCTCACATACGGATCTTTTGATGGATCATCATCAGGATAATAGTTAACAGGAACAGCTGGCTCCATGCCTTCACTCACGTCTCGTACATATTCGTTATGCAACGTCAGTGGATCGTACTCAGGATGACCGGTAACGAAGACGTTACGCTTATCTTTTGTTGCCGCTAGATACGTTCCCGCCGTTGGCGAGGTTGCCAAAATATCGAGATCAGTATGTTCAGCAAGAAAGTCGGGCGAAAAGTCTGCATAGCGCGAATGTGGTGCTAGGAAGGCATCATCAAAGCCACGAAGAATAGGGTTATGGCTGTGCTCTTTATTGGTGTTATGCCAATACACGCCAGAAAGTTTCTCTTTTCGGGTTTTCTTCGGCAAGTCATACAAGAGCTTCAACCCTGCCTGAGCAGCCCAGCATACGTACAGTGTCGAAGTAACATGATCCTTTGCCCACGTCATGATGTCCTGTAAGTGTTCCCAATAAATCACATCTTCAAACTGAACAAGACCTAACGGCGCACCTGTGACGATCAACCCATCGAAGTTACGCTCTCTGATCATTTGAAACTGACGATAGAAAGTATCTAAGTGCTCGGTTGGCGTATTCTTACTTGGCCTATCATCTATACGCAGCAGCTCTACGTCTATCTGAAGTGGACTGTTAGATAGCAAACGCATGAACTGCGTTTCAGTCTCAATCTTCTTTGGCATTAAGTTGAGTAGCAAAACCTTAAGAGGACGAATACTTTGGCTAGCAGCACGGGTTTCAGGCATCACAAATATGTTTTCCTGACGCAATGTACTTGCAGCGGGTAACTGATCAGGAATTTTAATGGGCATCTTAAAGCACTCCCTTTTTAAGATGTATAGACGTCTAGAATTCCAATAACCCTATAACATCCTTTTCATCTCTTCAAGACTATTTGTAAGAATCGAATTTGAGAGCGTATATACGAAAAAACCCGCAGCGTTTCCGCTACGGGTTTGAAGAGGTATCTGGCAGTGACCTACTCTCACATGGGGAAACCCCACACTACCATCGGCGCAGCAACGTTTCACTTCTGAGTTCGGCATGGGATCAGGTGGTACCATCGCGCTATGGCTGCCAGAAAAATTTTAAAGCTGGTGCTGATACCCAGATTCGAACTGGGGACCTCACCCTTACCAAGGGTGCACTC
>JBELME010000171.1:0-8829 GCA_042096095.1 Enterovibrio sp. | reverse complement strand
ACTGAATAGATTGAGAGAGCTTGAGTTGGTTGAGTTCATCGATCATGTACTCAGAGTAGTTTTGGCGTCTCATCCATTGCATGGGTTCAGAAAAGCTGTCTTCGCTGACAACAAACGCTTCATTCTTTAACGTGCTTTCTCGCACATTTACAATCCACATTCTTTCTCTAAACTCGCTGGATTGTTTCAATTTCCCAGCCAATTTCTGATTCATGGTTCGGAAGAAGTGTCTTACCGTCATGCGTCTCTCCTAAGAATGAACTCACTCATGATGCTCAGTGGCATGCAACATTTATCTTGGCATTTTCATCAACACTTCTACAGGATAAATACTCTACATTTTGTTTCAAACAGTAAATTTTGGAGACGAGATATGGACACATCAATGGCGATATTATGACCACTTTTTCTCATCAGTAGACGCTATCGGAGCGGCATAGTTGGTCACATTTCATACACACTGTTTACGACTGCTCTATACATTAGCTTGTCGGCTTTTCAGAGACCGATTTGTTTAATTTTTGGAAGAGCCATCCCAATCCAATCAAGGATGCACCTAAGCCAAGGAAACTGATCGCTCTCCAGAAGCCATCCAAGGAACTGACATCCCACAAGAACACTTTCACTGCCACAAACGCGAGCAACACAAGACCGACACGCTGCACATGCAATGCTTGGCGCGTCACGCCGACCCACGTCAGTGTGCCACCCACCACGAGACCCGCAACCGAATAGCTGAACAGCTCCGCCATACTGGTTGAATTGAAGATAGTCATGGACGATGGTTGCCAGAAATGGCGTATCGACATGCCCAACCATATCCCCGCCAAGGCGAGACCCGCACCTGCATAGATGCGAGTAGGAATTTGCAATGCACTCAATCGGTAGAAATACGCGCCAAACAACACAGCAGCAGGCATTAACCACCCCAACGTCAGCATGTTGAATACCGGCCATTCACTGGCTGATACGTGGTCATGAATCAACGGTGATTCCAAGGTATTGAGCAGCACTTCAAACGCGACGAACGCCATTATCAGTAAGTAGCCATACCCGCGATACACCCGCGAGAGCTTATCGGCAAATTGGCTGCGATAGCCATAAACCAAGGCCACCACGAGTGCTTGGTTGGCGTACACAATGGAAGACGTAAAATCGATATCGCTGACATACCCGTAACTGCCTGTCAGCCAATAGTTGGTTTGGGTGAACAAGGCCACAAGGAACACATGCAAAAATGCCCCTTCAAACCAGCTAGCAATGTCTGATTGCGTATTGCGCAGCACGACCCTTGCGTATGCCAACAGCGCTAACGATGGCAAGTAGCTGAGGAGCACCCAGCTCCAATCGCCTCCATCTTGTGGCTGCCAATCTGGAATGAATGGCAAGAGTGTAAGGCGCACCACCAGCAAGCTCATGGCGACTTTTATTGCCCAATAAGCAGGGCGGAAAAGGCCATATTGCGCTTGTAACGCCATCACCGCCACTTGCGCGGAAATCGCAAACGTCAATGTCGCATCATCAAACCAAACGAACGACAGCGCCAATAACATGCCATGAACGCAGGCTGACACATCAGCCGTTAACGCGGTAAGTCTCAGGCCAATTTGCGCATACAAACCTGCGACCAAGGCGGTGAACATGCTCCAGAAGACCAATTGTTCTGGCATATACGCATCCACATACCCCAGCGTGAGTACAGTCATGACAGGTGCAAGAACAATCAATAGAATGCGCGATGGAAGAGAACGATCACCGTCTAAATATTGGGCTGCTGTGCGTAAGGCAACCAACACGGTACTGACCCCTAGGCACATCAAAATCTCCCGTTCAGACAACCACCACTCAAACACCTTCATGCCAAAAGACAGCATCAACAATGACACCGCAACGACCACAGACACACCTTGGAAGATCCTTGGTGCAATGCCTTTTCTAAGTGCTGGAAGCCACAGCTTAACGATGAGAAACCCATAGAGATAAAGCATCTCGATGCCAGACATGACATCAAATTGCTCTGTTGACCAAAACAGCAGCAACACTGTCGCTATCGACATGATAACAGGGTGATGGGTTAATGCGGTTTGGCGGTGTCGATAACGAACATCGAGCAGCCAACCCAATCGCGGAACGGCAAACAACACATAAAGCGTGAAGGTCAGGAAGACGGACAGCCACATAAACAACTGTGTTTGCGGCACGGCTTCAATCAATATACCCATCCAGAGCAAATGCGGCACGGCAATGCTCAATGCTAACCATGGATGCTTTACGCGTTGCATTAACACGGTTCCCGCCAAGGTAATGGCTGCGATATAGCCACCCAGCAGGAAGTAATTCGGATCGGTACCGCCAATCCAAAATGGCGCGGAATATCCCCCGACCAGTCCAAGCACGGCCATTAAAGGCCCTTGGCGCAGTGACAAAGCCAGACTCGAAAACGCGGCCGTGGCGAGGATCACTAAGGAGGTGGTGGGTGCGAGCATTTGATAAACGACGAACGCGAAGATCACGGTGCAATAGATGCCCGTTAACCCCGTCCCTGTAATGGCTGCGGGCACATAGGAGAAGCTAGACGCCCTTTCCCCGCGGGTGTCGTCTTTCTGTTCTTTGCGGTGAAACCATTCTCCCAAGGCGACAGTCAATGCCGAAAGCGCAAAGGCGATAGCGACACGCATGATGGGTGAAAACTCGATGCGACTACCGATAACCTGAACCAAGTATCCACCGCCGATGAGCATAGCAATGGCGCCGACCCAGACCAGCCAGTTCTCTTTAAAGCTCGCGACCAGTTTTCGCAGCCCACGGTCAAAGACAGTATCAAGATCGTTCAGGGTGTTTGCTGAAGCACGCGCATTGGAAAGGTTGGTGGCATCAGAAAACTGTGAAGGGGGTGTTTTCACCGCTGAATGTGCAACAGACGCAACGTTAGGTGATGAACGTTTAACGGCTTGATAGTGGGAAGGTGTCGTTTGCGGCTGTTTGTATTGAGGTTCGCGTGACGAATCATCGCTAGGTGTCTCTCCGTCCGGTGGAACGGCAACGTCAGGATTGATCATTCTGGACGGGAAAATACTTTCTTGAGTGGAACTGACTGGCACATTTGAAGCTTCGGGCAATTTAGCATCTTGCAGCGCCGCTTTGAGCGCCGACACTTCCTTTTCCAATCGAAACGTACGGTTTGACGCCTTTATCGCGACAAATATGGCCACTGCAGCTAAGACAAACGAAATAAACGTAAACAACGACCCTCTCCCTAAAACACATTCCCTTTAAAACAGGCGACATGCTATCGCAAAAGGCGGCGGCGTTTCCGAAACAGCAGTAGGCTTTTTCTATTAGTATCAATAAGTTTACAAACCTGAGGAACATTCCGCAGTTTTCTGCAAACTTTCTCGCCACACTGTCATTGGTGATCTTAGGTTATACCTTCTTACTCATTCGAAAATACGGAATATCACCTTTATAAAAGCGATCGCCTTCCGCTTGCATACCAAACCTCTTATAGAGACCCATGGCCGTTTCTCTCGCGTCACACCAAAAGGTGCTGACGCCTTCCTGTTCCATATCAGCCAGTATTCTTTTCAACATCGTCGAACCAATGCCCTGCCCTTGATGCGCGTGTGAGGTGGCGAACTTTCTCAGGCGTGCCGTCTTCTCGTGAACGTGGTTGGGTTCAGAAGAAAAATGTATCGATGCCACACAAACGTTCTCGCCTTCTAGAAATGCGCCGTAATGCAAAGCGTCTTCATCGCCTTCTACTTTCGAAAACGCAGGGGGTTCATTCGGCCAAAGCACTTGATGGCGTAAAGGAAGTGTCTCTTGCCAACGGATTGGTTTGATTTCCATGTCTGATTTACCTCAGCAATCCCTCATAGTGTGATCAATATGGCGGAAATGTGTAATGAAAACAACACCATATTGACCATGCTGTCAATACGTCCTTTCCCAAAAAGTCGTTCACCGCAAAAATATAAACACACACGCTTATGATGTGTGTTATTTCACTGGATTTCAGAAAGTTAGGTGATAATCTCGCTGCATCAAATACGCTGTCGGGCGTACCCTACAACTGGTGCCGATACCACCAAATGCCCGACAGCACCCCCCTTCAAATTGCCCATGCTTATCGAGGCCACCATGGTCGTTACGTTTTTCGATGACAACGCTGATCGCTCTCATGTACTTGATGTACTCACTCAGCTTCGCCCTCACTTATCACAAGACGCACTCGCTGGACAAATCGCAAGACAACAACAAGCTGCTATCAACTCGCCTACGTGAAATCAGACAACATTGTACTGGCGGTTGTGGGTTTTGAAATACGTGAGAACCTCGCCTGGGGCAAGCATATTTATATCGATGATTTGGTGACAAACGAAAACCATCGCTCGCAAGGGGTGGGGAAATTGCTGATGGAATGGTTGAAAAACCACGCGGCGGAACACGACTGCAAACAAATTCACGTTGATTCAGAAATCCAACGCTTTAAAGCCCACATTTTCTATCAGCGCGAAGATTTCAAAACCATCGCGCACCATTTTGTGTTTGCCTAAGAAGCGGGAAAAGCAAGATAACTTGGTGAGTTTGCGAGGACACGGCGAGACGCTTAAGCAAACTCATCAATGCTGCGAAGATGACGACGATCTGCCGATGCGCGGCGATCGTATCCCGCGTATTTGCGGCGTTGTTTGCGTCGTTCTGACGGGCGGCGTCTCTCCATCACGTAAACGCCATCGATAACTTTTGTCTCCAATACTGCATCTGCATTGTCATTCGGACAATAACGTTTCAGCTTCATGGTCTGCCCTTCGATTCGCCAATATTCCTAGATTCAATTCGTGCATCAACCACCACCAAAAAAACCATGATGACTTTTTGGCGATCTTCTGCCGTTACCTATTAGAACGGCAGTATCAGAGAATGTTTACAGCCTCTTTGCGCTTTTCGCCACGTTCTACACGATTAATGCGCAAAACTCTCATGTATGTGACAGTTTATGGTCAAGAACCCCTCAGTGACCCAAACTAATCTTACTCGCATCACTGCCTCCAAACGCCTGAAACGGGCGCAAGCCAAATAGGGGCATGATGGAGTAAATGTGGTCAAAGATGTCTGCCTGCACCCCTTCGTAAAACACCCAATCTGTACTGTTCGTAAACGCATAAATTTGCAAAGGCAACCCCTCAGACGTCGGTGCCAGTTGGCGAACCATAAACAGCATATATGGATGAATGTCTTTGTGGGAACGAAGGTATGTCGTCAAATAGGCGCGAAAAACACCGATATTTGTCATGTGGCGAGTGTTCGCAACGTGCGGAATGTCATCGATGTTTTCGTTAAATTCATTGATCTCTTTGGTTCGCTCGAACAGGTATTCCCGAAGAATGCGGATCTCTTTCAGTGATTCAATTTCTGCATCTTCCATAAAGCGGATCGAGGTTTGATCAATGTTTATTGCGCGCATGATCCGACGCCCACCAGAGTCAGACATACCCTGCCAATTGATGAACGCGTTTTGCACCAAGGCATAGGCTGGCAACATCGACACCGTATTGTCAAAATTACGCACCTTGACGGTAGTCAGCGAGATTTCTTCTACTGAGCCATTCGCGCCAAAGTCATTCATCTCAATCCAGTCGTTCAAACTCACCATGCGATTTGCTGACAGCTGGATACCTGCCACAAACCCTAAAATGGTGTCTTTGAACACCAACATCACCAAGCCCGTGGCCACACCTAAACCACTCAAGAAGATGACCGGCGATTCATCAGCCAATATGGAGATAGAGACCACAATCCCCACAAAGAACAGGAACAGTTTAATTAACTGCACAAAGCTCTTTATGGGCATTCTTCGCGTGATGCCTTTGGCTGTGGCGATGCCATTGAATGCATCTAGAAGCGCAAAGATCGTCCAAATGAACATCACCAACACCATCACACTTAAGATACGGTCAACGACGGTAGCCACCAGCGGATGCTGACTAATGATGGGGGGAACGAGGAGCTCTAAAATCATGAGCGGCACGAGGAGCGCGATTTTCTCCAGCACCTCATGCTTTGCCAAATTTGAGCCCCAGATTTCGTTGGTTCGGCTAAGCACAATGTTCAAAGAACGCACGATCACGCGATGCACAGCCAAATAGCTGATGAGCGCAACGCCAATTGCAGCGACGATAAAAATCAATGTCGGCTCATTGCCATAGGGATCACTGTTTAAACCCATTACAGCCAATTTTTCAGCCACATACTCTCGAACAGAATGATCTAGCATTATTGCGCTCCCTCACAGCATACCCCACAAAGCCTACTAGGCTTCACCGCGACGCAATGAGGCAATATTGATACAGTAACGCACCCTCTTTAATATCGTAAATAGTTCTCATTTGTTTTAATGCTTCAACAAAATCAATCGCCTTTCTGTGATAGCGTGGGAAACAGATTAAGGACATAAGGAAAATGAGCATGGATTTTCGCCGTCGTAGGCTATTGCAAGCTGGTGCCGCGGTTTCTTCTTACTTTGCGTTGCCGACACTTTCGATCGCGAACGCGCGCAAAAGCGACAAAGAAGGCTGGATTTATGAACTGACGGCGGAAGAAACAACGGCAGAAATCGTAGAGGGTTTCCAAACCGATGTTCTGGGGTTTGATGGTCAAATTCCTGCGCCCACGTTACGTTGCCGACAGGGCGAGCCTGTCACCATCATTTTCACTAACAAACTCAAAGAACCCACCACTATCCATTGGCATGGCCTGCGCATTCCCATCGAGATGGACGGCGTGCCGTTTCTCAGCCAGCCACCCATCATGCCGGGTGAAACCTTTGTGTATAGTTTTACCCCGCCAGATGCGGGCACCTTTTGGTATCACCCTCACGTAAACAGCGTGGTGCAACTGGGCAAAGGATTGGTTGGCGCAATCATTGTTGAAGAAGCCGAGCCTGTGGTGTTCGAAGAAGAACACACACTCATTCTCAAACACTGGCACCTCGACCAAAAAGGCCAATGGAAGCAACTGATGATTCCGCGTTATAGCGCAAGAATGGGCACGCCCGGTGAATGGGGAACCGTTAACAGCAAGCACGAACCAGTCTATTCATTGAAAGAAAATGCCACCACCCGATTGCGCATTGCCAACGTGGATAACACGCTCACGTATCCAATCGCCGTAAAAGGTGCAGAAGCCTGGGTGGTGGCCATTGATGGCAATCCAATCAAGACGCCTTACCCTCTTGAGCAACATAAAATCAGCCCTGGGATGCGCGTAGATCTTGCTTTACACGCGCCAAAGCAAGGCGAAAAGGTCTACGTGCAATACATGAAAGGCCGCTTTCCCTTCCCACTGTGCACGTTTGAATCTGTCGCCTCTGAGATTTTCTCCCCTGCACCACTGCCTGCGCTGCCCTTGAATCCTGTGCCTGATCTAGATTTAAAGAACGCGACAGAAATTGATTTCGTGTTTGAGTGGGAAGGTGCGATTTCCCCGACAAAGAAAAACGGCAAGGTCGACACCAAGTTTTGGCTGATCAACAAACGGGCGTGGGAGGGCATGACCAAAGCCTCCATTCCCGCGCCACTTGCGACGTTGGAGCTTGGAAAGACATACATATTCGATTTGAAAAACGTCACGCAATATCACCACCCTATCCACCTTCATGGCCATACCTTTACCGTATTGGAACTCGACGGGAAAAAACTCGATGAGCCTTTCCACACTGATACTGTGTTACTGGGAAAAAATGGCAGCGCGAAAGCGGCATTTGTTGCGGACAACCCTGGAAAATGGATGTATCACTGCCACGTGATCGAACACATGAAAACCGGACTCATGGGGTATATAGACGTTGTATAAAGCAATGGCACAGATGATGAAACGCATAGAGAGATTGATGTGAAAAAAGTCAGCATTTTAATCATTCTAATTATTGCCGCCATGCTCGGTGCCTTCTGGCTGTTAGGCTCCAAGCTTTCATCGCCAGCAAATCAAACGGTGCATCTCCCCGCGGATGCGCCAACGGCGGAAAACGTCACGATTGAAACCATCAGCGCATGGTATTTTCCTGTAGAAGCCCGTAAAGCCTGCGTGTTGCTTTTACACGGGAATCGCGGTTCAAAACGTGACATGTTAGAACGCGCCAAGTTTCTCACCACGCACGGATACGCGGCGCTGACCATTGATTTTCAAGCGCACGGAGAAACACCCGGAGAACATCTCTCCTATGGGTATTTTGAATCACACAACGCGCATTCTGCCGTCCGCTATTTAAAAGAAACCAAAGCCTGCCATCAGATCGCGGCGCTGGGTATTTCCCTTGGTGGCGCAGCAGCAATATTGGGAGAGCACGCCGTTCCAGTAGACGCGTATATCTTAGAGTCTGTCTATTCCAGCATTGATCAGGCCGTCGAGAATCGCCTTGCGCTATACAGCCGTTATTTTCCCTCCGCGTTGGCTCCCCTTCTATACGAACAAATCCCGCTACGATTAGGCGTTGAACTTGATCAACTTCAACCCGCCGAGGCTGTAAAGCACCTCAATGCGCCAGTGCTCTTCATACAAGGTGACAAGGACAAAAGAACCTTCTTATACGAAGCCCTTATGCTTTTTGACAATGCGCCCGAACCGAAATACCTCAATGTAATGGAAGGTGCTGCACATGTTGATTTGCATCGCTTCAATACAGAGCAATACGAAACCACTGTGCTGTCATTTTTTGCTGAGCACCTCGACCAGAATCCCTAAAGAAGGAGCACGCCGTGATAAAGAAATATGGTTTTATACCCGTGATCATTGAAGGTGCTTGATTTTCATCAGTATGAGGATCATGCT